>NZ_CP009516.1:2822966-3136629 GCF_000970285.1 Methanosarcina horonobensis HB-1 = JCM 15518
AACAGTTAGAGCTATCGGCATAGCAGCCATTTATTTTTTATAAGGATATAATATGTAATATATAGACTTTAATGTTAATTAATAATATAATTTTATATTCATTACACTTAAAATCTTTTTTATAGATATTATTGAATATGCTTTTACGTATTTTTCTATATATTTTATTAATACCTCACCCTCAAACAGTTTAAATATAATTGTCCATATAATTCAGATCAAGTATTACAACCTGATCTGAATTGCTGAAAACCAGATTTTTCCAAAAAACCAAATAGATCGAATGCAATACTTACATAGGGGGACCAGAATGGGCGCAATCACAGGAACTATAGAAACTCCAGAGAGTTTGTTCATTATTAAAGACTAGGAAATTATTATCAGGCAGAGTTGCAGTTCGGCAGAATTGCAAAGTAATCACAACAGTCTGCATTCATTTCTCTGTGATCAGGAGAATTTAGACTTTTTTACTTTTATAATTTATTTTTCTAAGAAACCGGGGAATTATTCTTCGAAAGGTGGTAGTTATAATGGCTAATCCCAGAAGAATAAGAAAAATAAGGAAGAGTATGCCAACCATTGAGGGGGCAGGGGTGCACCTGAAGAGAGCTTTCGGATTCCAGCATGTACCTGAGCTCGATCCTTTTTTATTGTTTGATGAGTTTCATTCGGAAAAACCTGAAGAGTACAGTATGGGATTTCCCAGGCATCCGCACCGCGGAATTGAAACTATTACTTATGTCCTGCAGGGGGAAGTAATGCATGAGGACAGCCTGGGAAACAGAGGTGTAATTCGGCCTGGCGAGGTGCAATGGATGACTGCTGGAAGTGGGATCATCCATCAGGAAATGCCACAGGGAGATGAAAGTGGGACTCTATGGGGTTTTCAACTCTGGGCTAATCTTCCGGCTTCTCACAAGATGATGGAACCACGCTACCAGGAAATCAAAAGCAGCCGGATACCTGAACTTCTCATGGAAAAAGGGCTGAAGGTAAGGATTATTTGCGGAGAAGTAAATGGGGTTGAAGGACCGGTACGGGAAATAGTAACCGATCCTGAGTATCTGGATGTGACAGTCCCGGCAGAGGAGAAATTTTTCCATATAGTAACTCAAGGTCATACTGTCTTTGCGTATGTAATAGCTGGCAGTGGTCATTTCGACAGAGAAAAAGACCCATGTGCCTTTGAGGTTGAAGGAGGGAGATACCTTCACCCTGCAGGGGACTGTATGATCGGTCCGGAAACCCTGGTTCTCTACGGAGACGGGGATTCGATTGAAGTGACTGCAGGGGAAAAAGGCGTGAGGTTTCTTCTCATATCTGGAAAGCCGATTGGTGAGCCTGTTGCCTGGTACGGACCTGTTGTTATGAATACAAAAGAAGAACTGAGAGTGGCTTTTGAAGAATACCGGCAAGGGTCGTTTACCAGACAACACGAGAGAAGAAAATAGATTTATTTCTGTTTCTTTTATAGTCCTATCTATATGGTAAGCGTGATCTTTCCCTGCCAAACTTCTGGAATTCCAGACGAATGAGGCAGACAAATCTTTATCAGGTTTTTAAATTCTTCCTTAATGGTTATAATAAGTTATGACTCCTGGTAATCTCGATTCTTGACTAAGGTCATTGAGATTTCTTTTCTGACAAAATCTTTAAATATTAACATATGTTATATAGATCTAACATATGTTAATTAAATCTAACTTAATGTTGTAAATACCTAATAATATGTTATAAATAAAGAACAGGGTTTGTCAGTGTGCGAAAGAATTGAATGAGGGTAAAAAGCATGGAAAAAATACACAGGTACAAACTGATCCTTGGACTAATCATTATGCTTGCGGGGATGTTTTCTGCAGCTTTCCTTGAGGTTAATGCATCAGTTTCAATTCTTCTGATCGTTATGGGGATGGTTATACTTGTTATGACAGCCTTCAGACTTTTCAGTCAAGGTGACTTGCCGGACAGAGATGAAAGAACAAAAAAGCTTGCAGCATACGGGATTACTTATTCCTGGCTCCTTACGCTTGTGCTGATCATGGTCCTTTACTGGGCTGAACTCTTAGATCTGGCTGAATTTACGGCTGAAGCAACCTTAGGTATATTGCTTTTCGTTATGGTTATCTCGGCAAATGTCTTCAGGTGGTATTTCATGCAAAAGGGTGATGTTGAGTAAAGATTTGCGGAGGATAACGGTGAAAACAAGGATCAAAGAGTTTCGGGCAAGGCATGACCTGACCCAGGAAGCTTTGGCAAATCTGGTAGGAGTTAGAAGAGAAACCATTGTTTTTCTTGAAAAAGGAAAGTACAATCCCTCTCTAAAACTTGCCTACCGAATTGCCAGAGAACTTGACACCACAATTGACGAGCTGTTCATCTTTGAGAACTCTGATCTCGAGTAAATTTCAAATAAATTGGAACTAGTCAGGAAAAAGCTGATAGCAGCTATTACTATATTTATAATTTCTGTCCAGAGTCTCAAACAATCGAAGAGCAGGGAATGACTAAGGATTCAAAAAGGGATAAAAGACGGTTTGTTTGAGGACCTGGCCAGGAAAACTTATAAAGAGTCAAAGAGTCGATTAAAAGTAGCATATAGAGTTTAAACAGCTGGAAAATCCATTTGAATTCATTATCCGAAGACAAATAGTCATTGACTGTCATTAAACGTTATTATCCAGCCTTCAGTTAACCAAATAGGAAGCAGTTGTATGATACTGAACAGAAAAACTAAAACTGGTACATTAATTACAATATTTTTACTTTACGGAGCAGCCTCTGTTTTTTTACTTTATGAAGCAGCCCCTCTTGTTCAGGCGCCTGCTGTAACAATGAAACCTCGCCAGAAATACTCCTCGAGAGCTATTTTTCGAAAGATCGTGGACTCAGCAGTTAAAATATAGCTCCTTTTAATCTGTGGCCTGAATTCATACAGGAACATTGTTACTTTAACTGCTCCAAACTTACTTTGTTCTTTTTAATTTCTTTTAAAGAGGACATAACTTTAAAAACAAAAATAAATAAACTTTTTAAACAACAGGTTATATTTACTAATCAAGTCTTTCAGGAGAAAACATGGAAAATACATTGATTGCCTTTCAAAATGTCTGGAAAACCTATCAGATGGGCGAAGTTCAGGTCAATGCTTTGAAGAATGTGAGCGTGAAACTTGGAAGAGGAGAATTTGCCGCAATAATCGGGCCTTCAGGGAGTGGAAAGTCTACGATGATGAACCTTGTAGGCTGTCTTGACATCCCTTCACAGGGCAAAATATTTCTGAAAGGAAAGGACATAGCACGGCTTCAGGAATCGGATCTTGCAGCCCTTAGAGGCAGGACAATCGGGTTCGTTTTTCAGCAATATAATCTGATTCCGGGGATGACAGCTCTTGAAAACGTTCTCTTGCCCCTTGAAATCCAGGAAACTGATGATAGGACTGCGGAGAAAAGGGCAAAAGAATTGCTTGACATTGTAGGGCTTTCTGACAAGCTGCAGAATAAACCTTCCCAGCTCTCGGGAGGACAGCAGCAAAGAGTTTCGATTGCTAGAGCCCTTGCGTGCGACCCTGAAATAATCCTTGCTGATGAGCCGACAGGAGCGCTTGACAGCATCACCGGAAAGGAGGTTATTTCAATCCTTTACAGGCTCTGGAAAGAGAAAGGCAAAACAGTAGTTATGGTCACCCATGATATGAATCTTGCAGGATATGCCAGCAGGCACATTCAGCTCAAGGACGGAGAAATGATAAGGGACGGACCGAATGAAGAACAGATCAGTCCTGAAATGTGTCTGGAAGATAGATGAATTTCAGAGAAAATTTCATGAAAAATTGAAATCAGTAGAGAAAAATAAATAATTTCATTTTAGTTTTCAAAAAAGTTTCTGAGAAATAAGTGTCTGGATAAAATTTTCAAAAAGAAAAGTGGCAAATTCAGGAATTTATAATTGAGGTATCCGAAATGGCTTTTAAGCAATTTGTTATTTTTATTTGCATTATTCTTCTATATCTGTTTTTGAGCAGTGGAAATGCCTTTGCTGCAACAACTCTTGATACAAACAGGAGTCTCGATAAAGGGATCAATGTTAACCTGCTCAACCAGGACCCTGACCCTGTGAAGCCCGGAGATGTGCTTGAAGTAAGAATTTCAATCGAGAACACAGGCTATAGTGATATAGAAAACTGTTATCTGGAAATCAAGCCAGAATATCCTTTCAGGGCTCTTTCGGGAGAAAAACTTACAGAGAATATAGGCACTCTGGGAAAACGCTCCGAAGATGATCGCAGAAGAATAGTGAAATTTAAACTCGGGATTGAAAATGATGTCAATGAAGGTAAATATCCCCTCAAAGTATACCTTTACTCAACAGATAACAAAAATAAGATCTCCCTTACCAGGGAACTCACAATAGATATTGACAGCGAATCAAATGCTGAAATAGAGTATATCAATGTCGAAAAACTGATACCCGGAGAGAAAACCAAACTTACTTTTGGAATAAAGAATGTAGGGAATTCTCCTCTCAAAAACTCAATGTTTTCCTGGGAATGTACAAATGATCTGATCCTGCCTGTAGGCTCCAGCAATGTCAAGCACATTAACCTTATTGATGTAGGAGAAACTGCCAATGTTAGTTTTGACGTTCTGACCAACGTGAATACAAAGCCTGGTCTTTACAAGCTGGATATGGTTCTCACCTATGACGATATCGAGGAACTCCAGACAATTACAGAAGGAGGCACTATAGAAAACCAGAAACGAAAGACAATCGAAAGCAAAGCAGGAATTTACATAGGAGGCACTACGGATTTCGATATCTCATTTATGGAAAAGAGTCCTGAAGGAGCTTACACGTTTTCGGTTTCCAATATAGGAAACAACGGTGCGAATTCAGTCAAAATTTCCGTCCCTCTGCAGGAAAACTGGACAATCACGGACGGAGGCAGCAATTCCGTAATTCTCGGGAACCTGCAAAAAGGGGATTATACGATTGCGGATTTCAACCTGAAACCGAAAACTCTTGGCCAGGAACTTCCAATAAAATTCGAAATAAGTTATACTTCCAGTGATGGAATGAGGCAGGTTGAAGAAAATGTACTCTCTCTTTATGCTTCTTCTACCCTACCGGTAAGTTCCAAAATGTCAGAAGAAAGCAGTGGATCAAGCTTATTCTCGTATAAACTTATAGTTCTGATCCTGCTCGGTGCTGCAGGCATTTTCATTTATAGAATCCGCCAGAAGAAAATTAAAGAAAAGAACGCTGAAGGAAACCTGACCGATGAAAACCAGATGGAAGAAGAGAAGATAGGCGAATAAATTTGAGCCCGGGTCTGTGGTTTCATGAAGCTGGCAAAGATATTGAAAATCGCCCTGAATATGGTCAAAGCCAATAAACTGAGGAGCTGGCTGACTATTATAGGGGTTATTATAGGTATTGCCTCGGTAATGGCAATCGTTACGACCGGGGAATATTTCCAGGAACAGGTGACTGAAACTCTGGAAGGGCTGGGAGGTGATACCATTACGATTGTGGCATCAACTCCTTTTGAAATATCATATGAAGAAGATGTGGAGTATGAAGATACGGGAGAAAGCACAGAGGGCTCGGCAGTAACCACAGAATCCGGAGGAGAATCTGAAAACTATACTTCTGACCCTTTAGAAGTTGAAACAGAGGCGGAACTCACAAGGATGGACGTATTTGTCCTGCGGAGCATTCCAGGTGTAGAATATGTAAATGTTAATGTTGAAGACGGGGCGGAATTGAAACTCGGAAGCGAGTCAACTTTTGTATGGGTTAAAGGTGTGGATCCGAATGTCTGGCCTGAGATCACAAAAAAGAAAGTAGGGGAAGGCAGAATGTTGACGCCCGGAGATAGGGCAGTTGTGGTCATTTCAAACGAACTCGCAAAAAACACTTTCGAGAAGGAAATCCGACTCAACCAGATGATTCTCCTCAATGGCAAGTCTTATCGGGTAATTGGGATACTGGCAAAGGACGGAGGGCTTCTAGGCGGGCTGGGAGGGCTTTTCGGAAGCAGCGTTTATATGCCATACCAAGAGGTATACTCTCTTCGGAACAATAATGATGAAGATGCTTCTGAAAGAGAACGGGATGTGTATAATAACATCGAATTAACTCTACATAAGGATGCAGACTATGATGCAACTCTTCATGAAATCGAGCGGAAATTGAGACTCTCGAGGAGGGTTACTGAAGATACTCAGGACTTTTATGTTAACTCCCCAAAAGAGGCAATTGAAAGTACGCGAAAACTGATTAACGGTCTTACAGCATTCCTCGCATTCATTGCAGGCATCTCTCTTCTTGTAGGCTCAACAGGGATCGCTAACACAATGTTTACCTCCGTGCTTGAGAAGACGAAGGAAATAGGGATTATGAAAGCCATAGGAGCAAAGAACAGCGATATCATGCTTATATTTCTCTGTAATGCCGCAATGATCAGCCTTGTAGGCGGAATAATAGGCATCCTTCTTGGCACAGCCGCAGTACAGCTGATTCTACTCCTGATTTCAATGAAAATGAACATTCCTTTTGAGTTTGCCCTCAGCCTGAAAGGCACCCTTATTGCAACTATGGTCTCCATAGTCGTGGGGCTGATTGCAGGCCTTGTGCCGGCAAAGAATGCATCCGAACTGAAACCGGTAGACGCCCTGAGGTACGAATGAGATTTAAGAGTGCAGTATCAGGTAGAAATAAAGAAATATATATTATTAGTCCATCTATATATAATAATATCAAAAACTCTATATAATCTAAAAAAGGTGTAGATAACGTTTTATATGGAGGGAAAAAAATGGATAGTATAAAATTATTTAAGCAGGTTACGGATGCAATTACTACAGTCATCCTTTACATACTCCTGCTCGCGTTAATTGTGGGGATGGCAAAAACCTTACTGGAGATTCGTTTCATCATTTTTGAGTCCCTTGAGAGCGGATTCAATAACATGGTAACGAGTGTGCTGACAGTTTTCATCGTTATTGACCTTTTCAAAGCTTTTGTTGACTACCACGAACACGACAGGATCAAGCTTACGGATATAACGGACGCCACAATTTTAATAGTCCTGCGTGAAATCGCTGTGGGCCTTTATTCCCAGAAGTTCGGGTATGAATTTATCCTGAGCCTTGCCGCACTGCTGCTCGTACTGGGCATAATGAGAGTGCTTGCTGTCAGATATTCACCTGCAGCAAAATCCCAGAGTCCAGCTCCTTTGAAGGAAGAAGGACAAACTTCGAAAACCGGCCTTACAACTCTGCTTGATCCGGTGCAAACGACCTGAAAGCAATTTAACCCTTGCCTGAAGGCAATATGTATTGCCTGAATTAATCTATTACGTGGAAATCTCTCAATAGTTTCTCACCTGCCCCTAAACAGCAGGATGAGAAACGTTACCTTTTTTCTTATTTGAAGAATCAGAAATTTAACTTTAAGGCGGGAAGTCCCCTTCCTCGGAGCGAAGCGACAGGTGGGGGATGAAAGCCGTCAACTTCCTCACGTTCTCTTGTTATTGATTCTGCTAACTTACTTGTATTATTAAGGCCATTATATAGTGCTGTATTGTCACCACAAGCTGAAGCGAGAACCAAGCAAGGCGGTTGGAAACAGGATATGGCAACTCCTGAAGGGATCGGGAGATAACGCCACTGAAAGGTGGAAGCTGTAAAGCATCTCAAGTATATCACGCTCATAGATTCCAATTCAAATTCCATCACCTGCGGAACGCGGGGAAGAGCCTGTATGACTTGTCGCCATTAGGCGGAGGGGTGACTCAGGAAGCTCCTCCCTCAAAACTCTGAGCTTCGCGAAGAGTTTAGGGAGGGGTAGTTCACGATGAGATAACTTTAGGCAAATTGACGAAAGATCTTCCGAAACAGAAGAGTTTTAAACGAGTTCCTGTACATAGACCTGCTCAATGAGAAAAATTATTCATGACTTGAGTTCAGGAACTTCACAAACTGTTAATGAACCGGTTATCCGAACCATATATAATTTTCTCCTTAATTCATACGGTTCTCAGGGCTGGTGGCCTTTAATCGAACTCCACGAAAGTGGTGGAACAAATCCTACAAAAACAGGCTCTGTCCAGGGATATCATCCCGGAGACTATACATATCCGCATACAGATAGTCAGCAATTTGAGATTATATGCGGAGCCATGCTTACGCAGAACACGAGCTGGCAGCAGGTTGAAAGAGCCCTGATAAACCTGAAAAAGATAGACTCTCTTTCTCCGGGAGGAATTCTCGACCTTGGTCCTGAAACCTTAAGAGAAGCTATAAGACCTGCAGGTTATTATAACCAGAAAGCCGTACGCCTCAAAACCCTTGCTGAATGGTTTCTGGAATTAAAAAGCAGAACGCCTGAAAGAGAAGAACTGCTCTCATTAAAAGGTGTGGGTCCTGAAACTGCAGATTCTATTCTGCTGTATGCCTTTAAACAGCCTTCATTCGTAGTTGACGCATATACCAGAAGGATCATAAGCAACCTTGGCCTGGCTGATGAGAAAACAAAATATTCTGAAATCAAGGCATTGTTTGAAGAGAATTTGCCGGAAGACATGATTGTATATCAGGAATATCATGCCCTTCTTGTAGAACATGCAAAGAGATATTATCAAAAGAAGATTAACTATTCCCGATGTCCGCTTTTAAAGATAGTCTTAGCCTGATGTCATCGAAAACTAAGAATTTTATGATCTGAAAATTGCTATGATTGAAAATTGTGACTCTATAGCCTGAAAATTCTTATCAATTAAAATTCTTGTCAATTAAAAGATTTTAAAGGGAATAAGAACTGGTTACCTGAGAAACTCCTATTGAAGTTCCCTCTGTATAGTGTTTCTTAATCCGACTTTAATACTGGTTTACGTGATCAGATAACTGTTCAGGCAGTTAAATGCCCTGTTCAATAATCAAATACTTGATCTAATCCAGATTTCATCACGCGTTGATCTATGCTTTCTTGTCTTTTTTCGGATGGGCAGTTTGTTCTTACAGAAGCTTTATTCCGTACCAATCGGAAATTTCTGCATCAAGAACGCCTTCATGGACCATCTTCTCGATCTCATTTTCGACCTGTCCGTAAGTGAACTTATAGTCATATGAGATCGCTGAGATCACATCCGGGCTATGGCAGAACCTGTCTGGAAATGCCTCTTTGAACATTGCCACGTTCTCGATAATTATATTTCTAAGTTTTTCCATTTCTATATCACCTTTTTTTATTTTTGATTTATAGATATCCTTAATTTTAGTTTGTTTCAGTTTGTTTCAGTTTGTTTCCTGTTTCTCTTCGAGTTTCCTGTTTCTCTTCGACATAGTATAGTTTGCATGGCCATTATAAATAGATATCCCAAATAGTAAATATATATCATACATATCTATATATTATGAGTAAAACAATGTTCTTATGTTTTCAATTAACACAGGCTTATATTTTGAATAATATAAATCACTCACGTTGAATATTTACTGAATAAACTTATATAAATTTTATGTTCAGTAGAGAAACCACGGGAAAAGTACCTGGAGGAAACAATTTATTAGAATAAATATAATATAAAAAAACAGGAGTAAAAACAAATAATAGCTGCAAGAACTTTTGCTCTATATACCCTTCTGAAGACGAATATCTTCAGTTAGAGATATTATTTTTGAAGATCATTGAAAATTGCAAGTTTTCTGGTCTGCGGGTTACTTTCGGGGAGAGAATTACTAGATGGAATATTCTACAAAAGAAGAAAAAATGGAGCAACTGACATTTCAGAACCCAAACCCTGTGCTTCGAGCCGGGGCTGATGGAGAGATCACCTATTCAAACCCGGCAGGTGAAACCCTGTTAAATAAATGGGATATTAAAGTCGGAGAAAAACTGCCTCATTCTATAGAAGATCTGATTAGGAGAGTAATTACCAGAAATGACCCTGAAAAAACGGAAATCAGAGTTGGAAAAAAAGTGTATCTACTAGCCTTCTATCCCGTACCTGAAAAAGAGTGTGTAAACATCTATGGGTATAACGTAAGCGGACATAAAAGGCTGGGAGAAAAGCTTCGTATAAAGGAAAAGCAGTATGATGCCCTCCATACAATCGGGAGAATGGCCCTTAAGTGTGAAAGTCTTCAGGCTTTTATGGATGAGAGTGTAAGACTGATTGCAAGAACCATGAATCTTGAGTTCTGCAAAATCCTTGAACTTACACCGGATGGAAATTTCCTCCTCAGAGCAGGGACCGGATGGAAACCTGACTTTGTCGGAAAAATGGAAGTGAAAGGGGGAAAATGGTCTCAGGCCGGGTACACAACTTTTTCGAAAGTGCCTGTAATCGTAAAGGATTTTGCGGAAGAGAGCCGTTTTGAAGCTCCTGAAATCCTGAAAGCACACAATATTACAAGCGGGATTACCGTTATTATAGGGAATGTAGAGAAACCATTCGGAGTACTTGGAGTCCATTCAACGAAGAAAAGGAAATTCACTGCGGATGAGACCTATTTTTTAAACTCTGTTGCCTTTGTAATTGCAGAGGTAATCGAACGCAGGCATGCGGAAGAAGAATTACGCCAGTATAAGGAAAAACTGGAAGAGCTTGTTAAAGAAAGGACTTCCGAACTTACAAAAACAAATGAACAACTATTCAACGAAATCTCTATCCGCAAACAGGTGGAACAGGACCTTCAAAATAGTATATATTTTCTTGAGACGTTCCTTGACACTATACCCTCTCCCGTATTTTATAGAAATCTTGAAGGCGTTTATCAGGGCTGCAATGAGATCTTTGCAAGACATATTCTGGGCCTTTCAAAAGAAGAAGTAATAGGGCACTCTATGTATGATTTTAGAGACCAGTACTCTGAAGAAACACTGAATAAATCCGTATATTACGACAGCATACTCCTGAAGGAAGGCAAAAGCCTGCCTCATGAATTGAAAATAAAGTGCGCAATAGACGGAAAGCTAAGAGATTTCCTTGTCCACAAAGCCATCTACAGCAATATAGCCGGAGAAGTGATCGGAATCGTAGGCATAATGCTTGATATTACGGAACGCAAAAAGGCAGAGAAAGCCCTTTTGAAAACCGAGGAAATCAGGAAAAAAGAAATCCACCACAGGATAAAAAATAATCTTCAGGTAATCTCATCCCTGCTCAGTCTCCAGGCCGATCATTTTAGTGACAGAAGAGTAAAAGAATCTTTCCATGATAGCCAGAACCGCGTGATATCAATGTCCCTGATTCATGAAGAGCTTTACAGGACTGGAGAAACAGGGGATGTGGAAACCTTTGATTTCAAGGCATACATTCAAAAACTGGCGAGTGAACTTTTCCGATCATATGTCGTGGGAAACAAGAATATTCACTTAAAGCTGGATATGGAAAGTGCATTTCTTGGAATGGATACCGGAATTCCTCTGGGTATTATTATCAATGAACTTGTATCCAACTCATTAAAGCATGCCTTTCCCACAGAAAGAGACGGAGAAGTCCAGATCAAGCTCCACAGACTGCACATTGATGAAAACAGGGAGAGCAACAGAGACCAGGACAGATGTGATGTCTCTGAGTTCTTGCTGATCGTCTCTGATAATGGAATAGGCCTTCCTGAGAATATTGATTTCAGGCATACCTCTTCTCTAGGGCTTCAACTCGTGAACATCCTTGTGGATCAGATTGAAGGCAATATCGAGCTTAAAAGAGGAAAAGGGACGGAATTCAGGATAAAATTCAGAGAAAAAACATGCTTTGAGAAGAAAGTTATATGAAAAGGTTTTCGGAATCAAATTGAGCAATGGAAACGTTCACGCAGACCTTATCGGTAACTGGAACCGTAAACTGTAATTTATGGAAATATTGTAATCTGAGGCATTATGCTGAGACATATTTTAACAAACACTATTGCAAAAATCAGTAAGGATATATTGACCGCAGCTTCTACCAACCGTCCCATAAAATAAGATAGAAACTCATAATACATAATATTTTTTATTTGACTGTTATTTAAACTTTTGTATTTATTTCTTTAACTTCTGTATTTATTTCTATATTTTTTTCCCTATGCTTTACTGGTTCTTACCTTCTTTTCTGTTCCCGTTTTTTATTAACACTGGAAGACCATAATTACTAAGCTGATATTATCCCGAAACAGCCAATAACGGAATTTCTTTCAGCTTTCTCTCCTTGCTCTGTACAGATCTGAATCCAGCTTGCCGGATAGATTTTGAGGGAAAAATATCCGCATGGGTCGAGAAGTGTTCTCTGGTTACTGAAAAATCACTTTTTGATTCACTTTGGATAGCGCTTCCTCCAGCCTGTCTGGCGGCCCTTCCCAAAGCGAAGCAAAAGAAAGAGAATAAAGAAGAGATTTGAAAATGATGAACGACTAATTCTTTCGATAGTATTCCCACGGGTTTTTCATGTTACTTTTACTTCTGGTTTGTATATGATCTTCACTTCTAGCTTCTATCTTTTTTGGAAATGGCCGCTCTCCTTCGTCGAGCGTGACAAAAATGGTTTCATACAGTGAATGAGGTTGTACGGGTCAGAATCCACAATCCAAAACTTGGAATCGGTTCTTGTTTTTTTTGAATATTGATTATTTAAGACTGGACAAATCGGAATTCTAATTTTTATTTTCCTATTATTTTCGCAGCTTCTGCAAGGTCTTCGGCAATCATCGTTCTTTTTGATTTCTCAATCAGGTAGTTCTGCCCGGTCTGCACATATGAAGGAAAAACCCTTTTCTCGTTGTAAAAAAACTGCCCCTTTCTGATTTTATACGTCGAACCCGAAGGAGTCGTGTTTTTGCCGGTGAGCCTCTTGCTGATGTAGTTAAAAGCCTTTATCGCAACGTCCCCCATCAGCATATATACCTCAACATCTGGAAACAGGGCAAGTTCCTTCTCAAGCACCAGAGAGCAGTTTTTTACCGTTTGTGCTGAAATTCCATACTGAGTTTTTGAACATTTAACTGCCGTTGTAAGATAGAACCCGAGATCCAGGATTTCCTGTATGCTGTTTACGGAAACTCCGGCATCACTGAACGCTTGCAGAGTGGTTTTCAGGTAAAATGGGTCTCCAGATGCATAAAAATAATCATGAGGATTCTCAGGAGAGGCTTCGGAAATCATAATTACTTTGACTTTTCCAGGATCAATTTCTACAGCAGGCACAAGATATCCACTGTTATTAATATCAGAACAGGGAAAGTTTTTACATTCAATACATTCAGCAGGCTTCATTTCAGATTCACCTCTTATCAGCTCACCGCCAGTCAGGAGCAAGCTTTGTTTTCCGGCGGATTATAAGGTTATGTTTAGCCTATCTTTTCAGGTAATTTCTACATGGAGCTATGGAGCAATGTAGGATATCAGGATTGTCCTGAATTTTCGAATTTTATATGTTCCTGTAGCACATAACATAAACGAAATTAATTTTTGAGGAGCGGTTAATTTAATCGGGTAGTCAAAGTCTTTTAAAAGTCCACTCAAAAACCCTGAATACACCGTTCGCAGTAAGCTGATGGTACTACAGGATTTTGAAGGTTGAAAATAACATACCAGCAGTATATTTAAAAGAGAAAACAGAAAAATAAACAGAGAAAACAGAAAAGCCAGGTTGAATGGGATTATAAACGGAATCAGAATTAAGATAGAAATAGAATCAGAATTAAGATAGAAATAGAATCAGAATTAAGATAGAAATAGAATCAGAATTAAGATAGAAATAGAATAGTAAAAGGGTTTTTGTGACCCATAAGGCCTGATCCACAATTTAATGTAGTTCTTTACTCAGTTAAGTTATGCTTATTTAAGTTATGCTCATTAAGTCATTACTCAGTTAAGTTACTACTTAGTCAAGTCATTACCTATTTAAGTTACATACTTTCTTCGTACGTCTTCTTCATAGATCTGGGACTGACCTTATGGATCAATTATAGTTATGATGCTAAAGGTATAAAAAAATAACGATAAAGAATTCTTCTTTTGGCAAGTAATAGTTCCGATAAACAGATCTGAGCTAAAAATGATGGCTAACCATGCCTGGATAGCCAGATTAATTTTAGAGGTATTAACAAGAGAGTATTAACACATTCCCAGAGCTTTAAGAAGCTTCTCTATATCTGCTTTGGAGCTCTCGACAAAGACTCCTCTTGTTCCCGAGATCATAACTGTCCAGTCACCGCCGCTGTACATCCAGTTATTCTGGGGCACCCACTTCATCCCATAGAGCTTTGTGTAAGCACTTGCCAGAGCATCAAACATCATATTCACAGCTCCGCAGAACTTAGCTGTCATCTGTGCCATTTCCTCAGGCATTCCGTCCCTGGCTTTATATTCCACAAGCTTTCCGTCGGGACTGAAAATCCCGGCTGCCATTACCCCTTCAAACTTCAGAAGCTCATCTAATGAAAGATTGCACTCTTTTCCGTTCATACATTTCTCCCCAACTAAATTCAGTATACTTTATGAGTTTTCGTTAAATCTTTAAATTTAACGTGTCTCACGTTTTTATTCTTTAAAGCATTACATTTCGGAGAAGCAATAGTTCCTTCAGACTTTATTTTTGCATAAAGGGACAAAAAAAGATTGACACAATATTATATAAATATATCAAATTAAAAAAAGAAAGTAGAAAACTCAAAAATCAATATTTTCTTTCAGTAGCAAAGAAGAATTTTAAGTTTATCACTTGAAGCTGGAAAAGGCTCAAAAGAATAAAGTAAGCTACAGGAAAGGTTTTTAATTTACAATATAAACTAAACCTCATGAAAAAGTAGCCTCTAAATCTAAAAATTCCAGAAAATGTAGCGCAGGGAGAAATAATTATGGAGAAAATAAAGCCGACAAAAAAAAGGGAGATGAAATCGAACCGGGAAGTTTGATAGGATATGTAGGAATGGTCCTGAATTCCGAGAAAATAGATAATTCCTGTCCGCTTTATATCCAGAAGCTGAAGAATAAAAACCCCAGTATGCCCCATTTTGAAATATGGGAGAATGAACCCATTTCCGTTCACAGAAACTATCTCGGAGGCAACTGGTTTGCCGAAGAAAAACCCGAAAAAAAAGAAAATTTACCCTAAAAAGCTGGAAGTTAATAGGAGATCATAGGAGGACAGATAAAATTTTGTTAAACCTTTAATAAATATATTTATACGGTTTACCTATATGTTTTTGGAATCTTTTCAGTTGTAAAGTGTATGCGTTTTAAAGAGTGATATAGAATATAAATATAGGAACATATTAAAATAATATTCTATCTATCGAATATGATATTAAATAGTCAATAAAATAGATAAGTAAGATACAGATGTACCTGGAAACAAATAGAGTAATAGATTGAATATATATTAAGATTTATATTCTAGAATATAAATATGATTCTCGTGTTGTAATGAAAATTCAATCTCGTGCTGACAGATCTATTTGCGTTCTTGCGTAAAAGATTCTATATAAAAGAAAGTCAGATTTTTCTTTATGCAGGAAGAAAATGAAAAAGATCTTACAGCTTATTGCGGGCTTTACTGTGCCGACTGTATCCATTTTCGTAATAAACACAGTGAACTTGCAGGTCAATTGAAAGAGTCACTTGAGGACGCAGATTTTCAAAGCTATGCGAATGTAAAAAGTCCTTTTGGTTCGGAGTTCCAGCACTATGATTCTTTCCTTATCGTGCTTGAAGCCCTTATGAACCACTCCTGCTCTGAAGGCTGCAGGAACTCAGGAGGGTACAGTACAGAACCCTGTCAGATAATTCCGTGCTGCAGGGAAAAAGGCTACGAGGGATGCTGGGAATGCGGGATTTTTGAAACATGTGAGAAATTCGAATCTTTAAAACCCCGCTGTGGAGCTTCGGTAATGCATAACCTGAGAGAAATCAGAGAAAATGGTTTTAAAGGCTGGAGCAAGCTCAGAAAACCAATTTATAACTGGCAGCAGGCATAACCGGAGAAATGTTAGAAGAAAAAATTCATACCGAATATGCCAGCAGGTAATTATCATAGATGACAATTTTCCTGCGCAAAACAGGTGATCTTTGACCTGAGCTTAATACAAAAAAGTATCTCTATGGTGTTCCTATGACAATTCCAAAAGGTGAAGTATCCAAAATAGATGAAAAAATCGAAGCATTCCAGAGCCTGCCAGTAATCAAAGGCTATTACCTCATTCTGGGTGGCGGAAAAATAGGCACTTATTTTCTTCAATATGCCCGAAAGAATGATTTTCCTTTCGTGCTTGTTATTGACAGGAACGAAAATGCGCCTGCTTCGGAAAAGGCCCAGGTTCTTAATACTGTAAACGAGCTTATAAATATCCTCAGGGAAAAAGCAGAAACTTCCCTAAAAGAAGAGACTCCCACACAACTTCTTCAGGCAGGAGGGAAGAGTAAAGAAGAAAATAAGGGACAGGAAACTAAGGAATCAAAAGCCTATTTCTACAGGATGGATATGCACAGCATTCCTTTTCTCCTCAGCTCCGGTATCCCTGAATATATCATCCCTGCCGTCCCCTGCCATGCGGCTGCGTATATGCTTGCAGATCTCCTGAAATTTCCAATGCAGGAGGCAGGGATAGAGGAAAAGTATGAAGAAAGCTATCTTGCAACAGCCAGCCCTGAAATAGATAATCCTGAAAAAAGCAGTTCAGGAGAGATCAAACCTGTAAATGAACTTTTAGTCAGACCTGAAGATTCAGAACTCATAGGGTTTTTTAAAACAATTTTATCGGTGTTTCCCGAAGATGTAATCGCAGGCAGTTACCCCGAGGACGGGATGCTGTTTTTTTCCTATGCAAGGGAAGGAGAAATATGTCTGGACGGATGCCCGGGACCAAGAGACAGGTGTCCAACCTTCGGGCGGAAAAAGCCGAAAACCATTACCGAATACACAGGGGAACTTGTCCATACCATTTCGGGCTGGGTCTTTGAGAGCCATCAGATGAAGCCTGGGATAGGTGGATTAAAGGGTGTAGAGTTCAAACAGAACATTCTGGAGATTATGGAGTTTGTAAGTAAGATTCAGGGAGATGAAAGGGAAAAAAAGCCTGAAAAAATCAAGGAGAGGGCTTTTTTTGTAGCTACTACTTGCACATGCCATGGAGTTTTGAACCTGTTTTATGTAACCTGAGTTTACTCCATAAATCAGTTTCTCATAAGCCGAATTCTTGATAGATCAGACTCAAATAGATCAGACTCAAATAAACCAAAAATACATCTGTCAGCAGCCCAGATACCTTTAGGGGAATTATATGGAAGCTTTTGTGGGTACAAGCGGCTGGTACTATGAGTGGAATAAAAAGAAAAGCCTTGACTGGTTCGTAGAAAACTCAGGTCTGAACTCTGTAGAGCTCAATGCAAGCTTTTACAGGTTTCCTTTTCCCAGCAACATAAAAAGCTGGAGCACGAAAGGTATGGGGCTCAGGTGGAGTGTAAAAGTCCACAGGTCTATAACCCACTGGCGCCAGTTCAGTGAGAGTGCACTTGATATCTGGGAGAACTTTCGGGGACTATTCGAACCTTTAGATCATCTTATTGATTTCTACCTTTTCCAGGCGCCGCCGAAGTTCAGTGAAGTTGAACGAGTCCTCGGGTTTGCGGAAGAAACAGGGCTTGGAGAAAGGTTTGCTCTGGAAATAAGGAACAAGGAGCTGCTTGGAAATGATGATATTTGTGCCGGGCTTCTGAAGAAGGTTACCCTGGTATCTGTAGACTCTCCTGATTTCATTAACCGCATATTCCCCGGAAAAATTGTTTATATGAGAATGCACGGAAGAGAAAGCTGGTACAGCTACAATTATTCTCAGGAAGAAATCGAAGAAACGGTCAGGAAAATAGATGAATTCGAGCGTGAAAGGACTTATATCTACTTCAATAATAACCACAACATGCTTGAAAATGCAAGAACGGCGTTAAAAACCTTTTCATATATGTAAACCCTGAAATTTACCTCTGTTTTTAAAAAATACTCTTTTTAAAGCTATGAATTTTGTGGCTTAGATGCTCTTGTTCTAATTTTTTTTGCAGTTCAATAAAAGTTCTGTTCTATTTGTTAACTTGCATTATGAATAAATTATTATATAAAGAAGTATATTTTAAGTTTGATCCGGATATCCCCCATGGTCAAAAGTGTAATGTCTCAAAATAAAAGTTTAATTTTTCTGGCATTGTAACTTGTGACAAAATAGATATTTGCCCGGAACTCCCTATATATAAAAAAGAAGTGAAATATATGTTCTGGAGTAAAGACGATATTGTCGAAAGGCTGAGCAAAATACCCAGAACGCTGGAAGATATCTCAATAGAGGTCTTTGAAGGCGTACCCCCTGCCAGTGACCTGGTATACAAAGCAGGCCTTTCAGAAGAACATTGTGCAGATGCATCCAGCGGCTGCAGAAACCCCCAAGCAAGCATAAGCGTAGAACAGGTGAGTATAGAAAAGGAAATTATGTATCCTTATGTAGATGGCTCCGTCTCTAATGAGTTTGCCGTCCACTCAGCTCAGCACCAGTTTATGCTGCCGTATGAGATCCTCGGCTATAATATCAGGAAAGAATACAGAATCTTTCAGCCAGAGGAGTTGAAAACAAAGTTCCCCGTAGCTTATAAACAGCTAATGGAAACAAAACAAGATTCCGGAGCCGAGAAACAGGAGCTTGATTCTGCTGACTGTTACCGCCTGGAAAACGAAAGCTTCCTGCAGTATATAAAAACTCCTAAAATAATCATTACCAACAACTACCGCCTGCATGCTTCATACGATGTGAGCGGAAAACATGTGTTTGCAGACGGAATAGGAGTTGTTCTCGGAGACCCCACACTCTACCATTATGTCACAGCTGTGCTTAACTCTTCAATAGCAAGGGCTCTTCCTGAAATCTGGAACCGGGAAAAAATGCAGAGGAATAACCATTTGAACTCAAAAATGCTGAAAAGGTTCCCGATTGAGTTTCCTAAAAAACAAATCACTGAGACTCTTATAAGCACAATCTGCAGATACCTGATCTATCTTAACAGGCAAAAACAGACAGCAAAGGAGTACTCTATACCCGGTTACCAGAATCTGATTGATTTCTACAAAAGAATTGCAGATCTTCTGATCCTGGATACTTATCTCACAGATGATCTTGATCCGAAACTTCTTGAGATCCTTGCGGAAAATATCACAGCTTCCGGAGAAGAATTCGAGTACAGTAACGACATAAATCTTTTGATAGGGTTGCAGGCAATAAAGAAAAACATCCTTGACTCTGCTGATTTCCGGAAATGCAGGTTCAACAATGAATTTACCAATATTCTGGCTACCCTGAAGAATAACGGCGTCTGGTAAGAGAAATCCTGATAAAAAGAAATAAGGAATTTGGTTTCAGGGATTTTAGTTTTTTTATTCCTTTTCCTTTTCAGTCAATCTTTTCCGGCCGATTTTTTCAGGGCGATTTTTCCCGGTCAATTATCTTTTTGATCATTTTCCCGGCAATCCTTTTTTTAATTACTTTTTCGTTTAATCCTTTTTCTAGTCACTTTTTCGTTTAATCCTTTTTCTAATCGTTTTTTCGGTTAATTCTCTTATCTAATCATCTTCAGACAATCATCCTTCAGTCTTGGGTGAATGCTCAGGGTAATCTTCCTGAGGAGCTGATAAAACACACGTTTCACGATTCTCTTCTGGCTCAAGGTTCTTAATTAACTCCAGAAACGTTTGCTTGCTCAGGTCCTCTTTTTACACGACAAATGAAACGTTGCTGTTTAACACTTCATTTCCTGCATACTCAGACCTTTTGCAGTGCATACAATTATAGGGTTATCTATGGTTTTAGGGGTTTTTCTTGAGAGTCCTTATAACTTCAAAACCCGAAATATCAGAGGCATGTTCAAGTCCAGAATTATAGCATCTGGAAGTTCTGTTAATGCCCTATCAATTGCCTCCTCTCCTCCATATGTCCTGCTGACAGCATAGCCTTCGCTTTCAATCGGAGAAAATATAAATTCGACCATAGCTTTTTCTTTAGGGAAATCTTTTTCTTCCGGATTTTCTGTCTGATATTCGGCTTCAGGTTCGGTTGTCTCTCCTGTGATAGAATGAGTTTCAAAAGGAGTTTCGGGAACATTCACATATTATTTTCACATGCTTCAGGTACTCTCATTTTTTCCTCGGCTTTTAGGATCTTTACAGGGACTTCAAAAGTAAAGGTAGAGCCTTTTTCCGGTTCGCTCTCAACCCATATTCTGCCTCCATGCATCTCTACGAATTTCTTGGAAAGAACAAGACCAAGACCGGTACCTTCGTATTTGCGGCTAAGGGCAGAATCAATCTGTTTAAAAGGTTTGAAAAGGTTTTTTATCACTTCTTTGGAAATTCCTATGCCTGTGTCGGATACAGCAACCCTGACTCCCTTTTCGGATATTGATCCCAGAACTTCAACAGAGCCGCCTACGGGAGTGAACTTTATTGCGTTGCTTACAAGATTATACATAATCTGCTTGAAACGCGTTCTGTCAGCATAAATAAAAAACCCAGATTCTACATTAAAATTTATTGAGATATTTTTCTTCAGGGCAAGAGGGAAGGTTATATTTTTAGTATCGGTAAAAATGTCTTGAAGGGAGAAATAATCAAGCTGAAGACCCATTTTCCCGGTTTCTATCCTAGAAAGATCCAGAATACTGTTTATGAGCAAAAGAAGATATTTTCCACTATTTGAGATATTTCCAAGAAACTTTTTGTTCAGTTCGTCAAATTCTCCTGTTGACCCTCCAAGCATGAGCTCAGAAAAGCCGATTATAGCAGTCAGAGGAGTGCGCAATTCATGGCTCATGGTCGCAAGGAACTCGTTCATTGTGCGGTTTGCCCCTTCGGCTGCAAGCTTTGCCTGCAGGAGTTCTTCTTCAGCTTGTTTGCGGTCCGAGAGATCGACGAAGCTTTCAACAAAATAACCTGTCCCTTCTATTGAGACAGGCACAACATTTCTGAGGATCGGTAAAGACTCTCCTGTCGCTTTAAAAAGTATACTTTCAGAAAGATCTCCAGCCTGGTCCAGAGGAAAGGCAGAGCATTTCTCTTCCCCGTCCTGGCAGATTAACTGATGGCAGACCATCCCGATAAGCTCCTTATCGGAATAACCTGTGGTTTTCAATGCTACCGGATTTGCATCAATTATTTTTCTGGAAGAGGCTTCGATAAGCAGGATACCGCAAAGTGTATTATCAAGGATGGTTTTGAGTCTTTCTTGACTCTCCTGCTCATACTTTTCTATTTTTTTCCGATAGGTAATGTCCTGGACTACTATCTGAACAATGTTATCTTTTCTGTCAACAAACGACAGGCTGACTTCAATATCAATAATTTCCCCTGTAGGCTTCTGATATCTCATTTCGAAATGAGAAGAATCCTGTTTGAAAGTCTCCTTAAGTGCCTGCTGAAATTCAGGAAGATATTCCGCGGGAACAAAAGACATTAGGGAGATACCAAGCGGACGTTTCTGTCCAAAACCAAAAATTTCGCAGCCTTTTCTATTAATATCCAGGACTTTTTTTCCATCTGAAATAATAACAGCATCACTGTACTGCTCAAAAAGAGCCATGTACATCCTGTCTTTTTCTTTAATATCGTTTTCTGCTTCCCTATAAAATGTGAGGGTATTTTCAAGCTCCATCCATCTCCTGACAGAAAAGATTCCCATTCCAAAAGACGTATATATAGAAAAAATAAGAAGAAGTTCCAAACCTTTGCTGTCATAAGTTTCAACAAATAATACGACAGATTCAAAAAGATCATAGTTAGAAGCTATCAGCGTAAATATAAAACCTGAGACCAGGATAAGTATCAGTTCGTTAGATCTTTTTGTGAACGGCGACTTTGAAATATTTTCCATCCACTCATCCCCTTAAAGAACCACAACCTGTTTAATCCTTCAAAATACCTGATTTCTGTTCATGCATGAATCTAATATTGATTTGAATTTGCCGATGTCAATTGGCTTTGAAATATATCCGCTACACCCTGCTTTTAAGAACCTGTCCTCATCTCCCTGCATGGCATGAGCCGTGAGGGCAATTACAGGCGTTCTCTGAATTTCAGGGATCTTCTTGATCTCTTTCAGGACTTCAAGCCCGTCAAATCCTGGCAACTGTATGTCCAGAAGTATGAGATCAAATCTGTTTTCTTTAGCAATTCTAAGAGCTTCAAACCCATCCCTGGCTTCTTTACTCTCATAGCCAGAAGTAGTGAGAAGGAACCTTATAAGTTCCATAATTACAGGACTATCCTCAACCACGAGTATATTTCCCATTTACATGACCCCTCAATCAGCGTATATAAGAGACTATCAAGAGACTGTCAGGAAATCTGACGAATACAGATGCCTCTGTAAGCTGACTTTTTCCGGACTCTGGAGTGATATCTGCAGTAGAGCTTCTGCAGTTCATGCAAAGGAACGGATATTTCTCAAGATACCAGAGTTAAAAAGCAAAAGTATTCTTGGCAGATCTGTTTAGACAATTGAATAAAGTACATTGTCGTTTTCCCCAAATTTAAAAACTTACCAGATGATAAGTTTGATATCGAATTCGTTTTCCCCAGATACGGCATAATTTAATAAAGTTTAAAAATTAAAGAGTAATTGTATTCCATACATATAAAAATTTTGTCTATTGCCAGGAAAAAGCCGGGTCGGTAGGTAAATAGATCTAGCTTTCTTAAAAAAGGAATAATATTTTCCAAAAAATAGAAGAATACCCGAAGAATGATAAGAGAATAACTGGAGATTGACTGAGAATTAAATAGGAAAAATATCTCAGACTGGACTTCAGGAATAAGGATGAGAAGCAACGAAGGATCGAGTTCATTAAAAAATATGAAAATTTTCCGGAGAATATACAAATAAATATTCAAAAGTCGAAGCAAAATGAAAGTATAAAATAAAAAATTAAGAATGAAAAATAAAAGGTAAAAAAATAAAGAGTAAAAAATTAGATTAAAGAAGAGAAGTTAAGAATCAACCTTTAGTTCCATATCTTCATTTCTCTTAGACCTCTGCTTTCTTAGATCTCTGCTTTCATAGGTCTTCTATTTTCTTAGATTCTCAGTTCTTCCTAGGATCTATTTTTCCTCATATTTTGTAATATCTAAATTATCCTGTAATACCCTAATATAGGATCAATCCGGTATTTACAATTAGAACTTCATTAAAGATCCTAATTCCATAAAAGATCTTATTATTCTGTTTTTCATTCAGGAGGGTAAGTTACGGCTGATCTCAGAAAAGATTCGGGAAAAGAGGAAATTTCTGCTGAAAGCGGTTTCATTGAAAATCATATGACTCTGTTTGAAAGATACAAGGAGCGATTAAAGGATCTGGACCCAGAACTGATTACAGCTGAAGACGAGATATCTTTAAAAGAAGCTTTCAGGCATGCAAAAGAGATTATGGAACCCAAGGGATTGATAAGCTGGTTTGTAACTGCCTCCGAGCCCTTCTACAGGGCTGCAGCCTGGGAAGTTCTTTTACCCATTTATAAAGAACTGCTTGATACTGCGGAAAGAGAACTCGGACCGGAAGCTCCAGAAACTGCATCTGCATTGAATGGGTTAGCAGGAATTTATCGTTACATGGGAAAGCATGAAGAAGCCCTGAAGTTATTTTCAAGAGCACTAAGCATCCGTGAAAAATCTGCAGGTTCGGAAAAAACGGAAACAGGGGACACTCTCAGTGAACTTGGAATTCTCTACTATGTCATGGACAGACAGGAAGAAGCTCTTTCATATTACACCAGAGCTCTTGAAATTCAGGAAAAGTTTCTGAATCCAGAGAACCTGGGAGCTGTCAGGACACTTAACAGGATAGCTTTTTACTATAAGGGAATGGAAAGGCCGGAAAAAGCGGAAGAGCTTTTCGTCCGTGCTCTCAGGTTGCTTGAAAAACTTGCGGAAAAGGAACCTGAGAACAGGAAAGTCATGGGTTATACTGCCGGCACTCTGAACAATCTTGGTGTCCTCCTTTCGGAAATGGGCAAACTTGAGGAAGCCGAGGAAACTTACGGGCAGGCACTTAAACTCCAGGAAAAGGTCTATGGAAAAGAACATCCGCAAATAGCCCAGACCTTAAATAACCTTGCCCTGCTATATTTTCAGACGACCAGGTACGAAAAAGCCCTTATTCTCTATACGCGCTCCCTTGAGATTATGGAAGATATGGGAAAGACCGAGCATACAGGCTTTGCAACAACCCTGAACAACCTTGCAGGGGTTTATGTCCAGAAAGGCAGGAACGAAAAAGCCCTTGAACTTTATACGCGAGCCCTCGAAATCCGGGAAAGGATTCTTGGGCCGGATAGTCCCGAAGTTGCCAAAACTTTAAACAACCTTGGAGAACTGTACAGAATCCTGGGCCAGCACAAAAAAGCTCTTCCCCTATACACTCGAGCCCTCAAGATTTATGAAAGTACACTCGGTCCCGCTCACCCCGATGTCGGTACAACCCTGAATAATCTCGCAGGCCTGCATGAAAGTATGGGAGAGTACGAAACTGCAATAGACCTTTACGAAAAAGCCCTCGATATAATCGAAAAAGAATACGGTCCCGACCACCCCTATTTCAAGATCACACGGAATAACCTGCTCGGCCTGTACGAGAAAATGGAAAGAAGCTGGAGGGGCTGAACTTTAAAAGGATTGGAGTTTTTGAGAGTAGAAATTGGGGGCAGAAATTATTGGGGGCAGAAATTAATAGATTGCAGGATAAGTTAATAGGTGAGATAAAACCCGGCAAGAGATAATAAAACCCAGGGAGTCAGATCCGTAAAGCCTGTACAGGCAATGAAAATTAACACTTAAAGACGAACCCGGAGAGGTTAAGTGTTGGGTTTTAAATCTGCCTGCTGGAGAACTCAGGCTGTCCTTACAGGAAACTTGAGGAGGAATTTTCTGGTTATAATTGACAGTGTAACATTGAGTGTCTGGGATCTGACCTTTCTTTTGTTCGTTTTTCTCTTTCTGTACGCCATAATCTACCCGCAATCTCAGCTCAAAAAAATTCGTATGCAGCGCGTAGCAAAAATAAAAGCTATGGAGAAGCGACACGGCTATAAGGTACTGACCATGATCCACAGGCGGGAGGCAATCTCCTATTTCGGGCTGCCTGCCTATCAGTTCATAGATGAAGAAGATGCCGAGCAAATCCTGAGCTGGATAAGGAAATACAGGAATTACCCGCTTGAGCTGATTCTTCATACTCCTGGAGGGCAGCTGCATGCTAGCATCCAGATTGCCCGTGCACTCAAAAACCACCCTGAAAAGACCCGCGTGCTTATTCCTCATTATTCCATGTCTGGAGGCACAATAATTGCGCTTGCAGCAGACGAAATCGTGATGGATAAAGATGCAGTTATCGGGCCTATCGACCCTCAGGTAGGAGACCTCATACGCGGGCTCTTTCCGGCACCTTCCTGGATCTATGCAGCAGAAACGAAAAAAGAAGCCGCTGAAGATTCGACCCTTGTTATGAGCGATATCTCGAGAAAAGCCCTAAAACTTACACGGAACGTTGCAAAAGAGCTCCTTCTAGGCAAAGTACAGGCTGGACCCGGAGGAGAGGACAGGCTTAATGAGGTTGTTGAAAGACTGGTCAGCGGGGAAATGATACACAGTACTCCCCTCTCAGCCAGGGAAGCAAAAGAGATCGGGCTTTCAGTGAATACCGACTTCCCTGAAGATGTGCATGATTTCATGCGGCTGTTCCGTCCCGTGAAAAGGACTGTAGAATATGTTGGATAAAAAATTGGATTCTATTTAACTGTTTAAGTCTTTAAAAAACGATCCCTGCTTTTTGATGATTCCTCATTTACTGGTTGATTTATACCAAAACTATGAGAAAATATCTCAGTTTTTCTCTCCTGAGCCGCACGGACCCGGATGGGTTTACAACCAGACAAAGAAAATCTGAAAACCAACATCATATTTTAAATGATAATTTAATGAAGAATACTTCCTGTTCCAGGAGAATATTTTTCTTTAACCTCATAAACCAGTTTCTAACCCATAACTACATGCTTCAAATGATTCAAAATATAAACCAAGTAAAGACGAATAATTGTTTTTCCCATTTTCAATTATGTAGAGTATTCTATGTAGAGTGTCCTATTGGGAAAGTTATGAGAGTTGAGAAAGTTATTTTTCCCGTATTTTATATACATTTTTTTAAAATAGTGAAGCTGCCAACTGAGTCATATTTTTTACGACAGTATAAGTTTTAAAAAGATTCTATTATTTAAATGTATCTCTTTATTTGTAAGAAATAAAGTCCTTTGATATCCTTTTTATACAGAATAAGTATTTATACGAGTATATCAGTTATACTATTGATAAAACATAATACCATTAGACAATAATATGATGGATGGTTTATCGGGGATAGAGTTAAGCCTTTGGATTGGGAGGAATCTCAGTTGAGAGAAATCTCAGTTAATAGTACAGCTCTTACAGCAGGTATTGGAGAATACTGAACTGGTAAGAGGATGTGGGTTACAAAATAGATATAAAAGCAAATTTTTGGAGTGGGATTTGATGACGCTTTCTAACCTGACTGAAGCTGAAAAAACGATATTAATGGATGAAACCGTTACCGATTTAAAACATTCATTAGAAACTGCTATTAAAAACTTACTTTCAGAGTATGAAAATGATCTTGAAACCAATCTTAACATTTCGAGAGTTGAGGTAAACTTTATTGTAAAACTGGACGGAATAGAGGTATGAAGTTTATCGCTTCCAGAATGCGAGGGTCATGGATACCCCTTTGAATCGGGGCTGAAGTGAACTTTCGCCGGCTTTTCTTCTTGTTTTTTAACTTGACACGACAGTGTTTCTTTCAGGCATCTACATTCTATATACATTCTATCATTTCTACACTAGTCAGGCAGTTTGCACTTTCCTTATCCAGATACTCAATTTACTGAGTTCCTGTTGTTTTATGAGAATCAGTAATTTCGTATTATCTAATCCAGACAACAAAACATTCAGTCAATATTATATAATATCGATAATGATAATTGATCTTGTTGGGAAAAAGTGTCAGATATTGAGAATCTGACAAACCATAGATCAGTTAATTCATCAGTTAATTCATCAGTTAATTCAAGTTAATTCGATTAACAGCATCACGTCAGATGGTTGACCAATCGTTATCTTCCGACCATTGTAAGGATTTGCGACCCTTGTAAGAATTATACTGAGAAAAGAGAAAAATGTAAAGCCAGGAACTGAGGCTGAAAGCCGGGTCTTGGACTTAGGGGGAAATTGTTATGAGTAAAACTGCACCTAAAACATATATCACCTCAGGACACAGTGCCTGCCCGGGCTGCTGTGATGTTTTCGTAGCAAAGTTCACACTTATGGGATCAGGTCCCAGATGCATTATCGTTAATCCGACTGGCTGCCTGGAAGTCACATCCACGCCTTTCCCGTTAACTTCCTGGCAGGTCCCCTGGATTCACTCCCTTTTTGAGAATGCCGGATCAGTAGCTTCAGGTATAGAGGCTGGCTTAAAAGCTCTTGGCAAAAAGAAAGACATAAAAGTAATAGCTATTGGAGGAGACGGCGCTACCATGGATATAGGATTTGGAGCCCTCTCAGGTGCGTTTGAGCGGGGTCATGATTTTACCTATATCTGTATGGACAATGAAGCCTATATGAACACCGGAGTCCAGCGCAGCAGCGGTACCCCTTTCGATGCAAGCACCACAACTACTCCCCCCGGAAAATTCTCTTTCGGGAACCCGCTTCCAAAAAAGGATATGATTGCCATTATGGCAGCCCACGGCTCCCCGTATGTAGCCACAACCTCAATCGGCTTCCCGAGAGACATGATACGTAAAGTCAAAAAAGCCACAGAAATAGTGGGCCCGACTTACATCCACGCCCATGCTCCCTGTACCACAGGCTGGGGCTTTGATACGTCCAAGACCCTGGAAATTGCCAAACTCGCAGTTGAAACCTGTCTCTGGCCCATGTACGAAATGGAAAACGGAGAAATCACACAGGTCAGAAAAATAAAGGACCCGAGACCTGTCGAGGAGTATCTGAGAACTCAGAAGCGTTTCAAGCATCTCTTCGTGATGGAAGGCGGAGAAGAAGAAATAAAGAAAATTCAGGCAATGGCTGACTGGAACATAAAACATTATGGGCTTCAATAACGTCTGATGTTTTGTGGTTCAATCGCCTCTAAGCTTTCTTAACCCTTGCGTTCTCTTCACTCAGCCCTGTCCAGACGACTCTATACCCAAGGTACTCGAGCACGGGATAATAGAGACTGCTGTCAAGCCCAAAATCCTCAAAGACTCTTACCGCATCGGCATACGTCTCTGCAGCGCCTGGTTTTTCAAGCTCAAGATTTATTCTCTCAAGCAGCTGCCTGTGGATTATATAATTTTCAAGAAGCACATAGCCCCTGTATTTTCCGGACTCTTTGTGCTTTTCGAACTCTTTTTGCACCCCGGATTTTTCAGATTCTCGGATTTCTGCAAACCTCTCTGCAAGCACTTTTTTTAAAGCCCCGGGCATAACTCCTTTCTCGGCTGCGATTTTTTCAAGACTGATAAGTTCTCCTGAAAGGGGAATTTCTATTTCATTCAGCCTGGATCTGTCTTCTGCAAGCCTTTTTTCCTCATACTTTCTAAGTATCTGTGTAACCTCGTTTGCAGGAATCTTCCTGTAAAAAAAAATCACATCCTGTGCAGGAAAATCCTTTTCGGAACACTTGAGTTTCCTGTTAATCAGGAGAATAACGGGTTCTTTTACATCTTTAAGTTTCTCTATTTTCTTTTTAAGGTAGTCAGGAGTCCAGAACCCGACAATTTCGGCATAAACCTTTATCCCGTTCTTCTGCAGAGAGAAATCCGGAACAAAAGCGAATCTTCCCGCTTTTAGAATTGTCGGTTCCCTTTTTGCCTCCCAGCCTCCGAAACTTAAGTTTGCAAACTGCTGCTCATAAGTGCTGTCATAGGCTTCATTTTCAGTATCTATCCCTGCTTCCTGAGTTTCGGTTTCCTTTTCTATAAATTCGGTCTCGTCCTCTACATCCGCTCCGGTTTTTATCCCATATCCTTCTTTGTCTTCAGCGAGCTGAAAATCTGGAGAAACTCTTTGAGGGTAGCTGGCTGCTTCAGGTATGAATCTGAAAGCTTCTTCAGAACTATCAAGAGCAAATTCTAGGACTCTCTTCCCTTGATAACCTTTGTACAGAATACCTGCCTTTAATTTCCAGCCTTTTGATTTAAGGAGAATCGGGAAGAGTTTTGCAAAAGAGTTTCCATACCGTTCCGACATTCTGAAAAGCGATGCCGGTCCGTCAAGGTGAAGGTGAACACTTTTCAACCTTTCAGTTTCTTTGGTTTCATCCGTTCTTTCGCTTTCTCTATTTTTGCCTTCTTTTTCCTGAGTATCCTCAAGGGAGTACATAAGCCCGGATCTGAGGATCTTCCAGAGAACTCTCTGGAAACTGCCTGTTATCCAGATATCCAGGTCCATAGCGCGGAAGAGCAGAGTCTGGGTCAGAGAGATATTATATTGCCTGAGAAGCTCGGCAGGGGTGGGCGGGCTGAACTCTTTAAGGATCTGATTTTCCTCAAGGTCTGCCCATAGAGCTTTTTCAAGATCGGAAACTGAAATAGAGAGATTTTTTGCGGCTTTTTGCAGCGCCTTTTGCCTTTCGGCAGGAAAAAGAGCCATGTCCTCGCAGGCTTCAAAGACAGCTTCCCTGGCTCTGGAAGGGTCAACAGCTGAAGAAGTCTCGACCACTGCCCTCCTTCCAAGGAGCTGCGAAAGGCCCCTGATGAAGCGGTAGTTCATCTCTTCGTAACCTTCAAGTTCTGCAAGAAGGTCACCATAAGTTTTTCCGACATGCTGCTCGAAGGTTTCTATAAGGAGCTTTGCAAGCTCAAGGTTTTCGGAGTCAAAAGCTGCATATGCAGGCCTGATCTTTCCTCCGGAAATGCGGGTTACAAGGAGGTCAGATGTTAGCATGGGAATTCTCCTTCCGGCGTTCAGAACTTTCTTTTCCTGTATCCTGATCTTTTACTTCTGCCGTCACTTTTTCCGCCTTCTCTTTTTCTATCTTTTTCCCCAGACTCCCGGCCGGACCTTTTCGGGAAGAGAAAGCCTCTTTTCTTCTCTTTGCCGTTCCCGTTTCCGTCGTTTCTTCGGCAATAATCTCATAGAGCACGGCTTCTTTTCCTTCTTTTTTCCTCAGGATCCTTCCAAGGCGCTGGACATATGCCCGTTTACTACCTGTCCCGCTTGCTATTATTCCTACATTTGCTTCCGGGACATCGATCCCTTCGTCAAGCACCTTTGAGGTAACGACAGCCCTGTACCTTCCCTGCCTGAACTTTTCGAGAATGGAGTTTCTTTCTTTTGAAGGAGTTCTGTAAGTGATCGCAGGAATAAGAAAAGTATTGGAAATCCGGTGCACAAGCCGGTTATGTTCCGTGAAGATGAATACTCTGTCTTCTCTGTGCTGCGCCAGGATTTCCCTCAATTTTTCAATTTTTGAGTCACTATTGAAGGCAAGGTCCCGTGCTGCATTTCTTGCGAGGAGGGCTTTTCTGGCTTCGGGATCTCTGCCACTTTTCATGACAAGTTTTTGAAAGTCCTGAGGACCTCTCATTATCATCCCGGTTTTTCTGAGATAATCAAGAAATATGGAATAATTCTGATCATGTTCTTTCTGTTCTTCGTCGGTGAGTGTTACAGCAACCCGTTTTATCGTATAAGGGGCAAGGTGCCCGCCTGCAAGTTCGGAAACCTTTTTCTCGTAAACTTTTCCCCCTACAAGCCTGTTAAGTTCGGTGTGCAGCCCGTCTTCCCTTTCGTATGTGGCTGTAAGTCCGAGCCTGCAGGGTGCTACGGAAAACTCGGCAATGCTCCTGTAGCCGGCTGCAGGCAGATGATGCACCTCATCAAAAATGATGAGACCGAACCTGTTTCCAAGGGTTTCGGCATGAATATAGGCAGAGTCATATGTGGAAACCGTTACTGGAAGAATTTTCTTTTCTCCCCCCCCAAGCTTTCCGATATCCATTGAAAAGGCTTCTTCAAGCTCTTTTTTCCACTGCTCAAGCAGATCAAGGGTCGGGACAACCACAAGGGCAGGAGTATTACAACCTGCAATTGCCCGGATACCGGTTAAAGTCTTTCCGCTTCCTGTTGGCAGGACAAGTACTCCCTTTTTCTCATTTTCTCCCCAGGAAATAAGAGCTTCTGCCTGATAGTCCCTCAATTTCAGTTTCTTTCCCGAAGCCTCGTAAGCTGCTGTAAGATCAGGACAGGGAAGGAGGTCAAGCACAGTATCTTCAAAATCGATTCCGGATTCTTTCAGATAATTAATAATATCTCTGTAATACATTGCAGGAGCCCGGAAGCTTCCGCTCCTTTCGTCCCACACTGAGTTCGGAACCCTGATATTGCCTTTTATGAGAATAGTTCCCTGCTTGAAGCTGATTTTGATCATTGTTTACTAAGAGTCTGGACATTATATATAATATTTCAGTTACCCTAATTGCGATTTGGGAGCCCGTCCTGAAGAAGGATATAATTTGATGACTACTTAGCTTCTTTGATGAGAAAGAGTTTTTCAAAAATATAGTTTCCACATCGGATTAGAGTCTGCATTCTGAGTAAATCCAATCCTATAATAGAGAAATTGATTTCAGGAAACAAGATTCTTATGTTCCTATCATTAACGAGACCGATTTTATTGATTACAGAGCTGGTACTTCAATGGATTCAAAAATATGTATAAGTTCCCACAATGTTCTGAAGGTGGATCATAAAGAGTATTTCACAGATCAGTCAACTTGGAGATAATAATTAACCTTTAAGTGGCGTGAATTTAAGCCTTGATAGATTAAAAATCAGGTAGAACATGTCTCTCACTGAAGCGCAGGAACTGTTTTCATTATTCTTTGCGATTTATTTCACTTTGATAATAGACCGCTCCCATCAAATGTATAAACCGTGGGATACATACAACGCCTAGAAAGGAAGAATTCACGATATTAAGCGTTTGCTAGTAGCATGGATTATTTTATTCGTTATACCGCTATTGCATTTTGGAATTTTGTTTATCCTTGTTGGATCATTTAATGTCAGATTTGATATGACGGTTCGCGGCGTCTCAGATGTTGTCTTAATAGGTCTTGGTTCATTTTTCGAATTTGGTTATTTCAGAATATACGAATCTTTTTTACATAGATATCCGGACTCTTTTTTCGTGGATGAAGAACGGATACAAATAGAGAGTGCAGGCAAAGTTCTCCCTGATTTTTGGGCTCATTTTATACCTGGAACCTTATATGTACTGCTATCTACTTTGATGATTCTGATAGCGATTTATTACTAACGGAATAGTTTTTGATTAAGAAAGTATACATGTGGGAATCTTTCCTGCATATTTTTGTATATTAATTTGTCTATCACCATGTGTGCGTCGAGAAACTCAGATAATAAGTATCAGCAAATCGGAAACCACGACGATTTTTCCTTTTCCAGGTATTCGGCTAGTTTGTCGAGAGACTCGTTCCAGCCAGCTTTAGCCAGGTCTCTATTTTCGCCTGCCGGGATACCGATATGCTGCAGGGTGAGCTTGGTCTTATCTTCATGTTCCTCAAATGTTACCGTCACCAGTAACTCTAAAGGCCAGTCTCCACTCATTCCGTAGTGCGAAGCCGGTACAACATTACCTTCTGCATCCGAAAATGAATCGGTATAGATAATTCGCTCCGGTTCGACGATTTCACGATAGACGCCTGTGCTCCAGTAATCCTCACCCTCGGGTGACCGCATTCAGTTTAGATAAGCGCCACCCACCCGAAAATCGATCTCTGAAACAGGCGACGTGAAACCTTTTGGTCCCCACCAGCGCTTTACACGCTCGGGATCTGTCCATGCCTTCCACACGAGCTCTCTTGGCGCATTGAAGATCTTTGTGATTACAAGCTCTTGCTCCCCAATATTCTGATTTTTGTTCGTCACTTATTGCTCGCCTCCGTTACTCTTTACTATAGTAAAATCCATTGGCGTCTGAAATTTTCAAAAAGTTGATACTTTACGACGATTCTGAGCTATCTATTGAAGCTGCTACAAGTCATCGAATAAGAAAATGATTAATGGATTAGCTTTTATTAGCTCCCGAATGAATTTCACGCCCAACCTTTCATTGTTCGTACATCCATGCGGCTGAAATTATGCCTTGCTCAAAAAGAGCTTTTGGAATTTTTTACAGCCACATTATAATTTAACTCAGTGAGTTGCTCGGTTTCCTCTGGTTCCTTGAGCGAGACAACTGTTAACTGTTTTTGAATTCCCCGTAGGCAGGCCCTTTCTTAATCAGCCTAAAGTATTCGTATAAATCTTAAATGACCCTAAATGCTCTTCTGGTTACCTACAGATATATCATTTAGTCCTTTACAATTATCCCGCAATAATTTCCCTTATTCAAATATATTTTCTAAAATTTATATTTACTTATAAGATTTAGTTAACATGATGTTTACTTATAATCTGACTAAAAAATAAGTTTAAGTCGATCTGATATTAAAGTCCATCTGATATTAATGCAGATAAAGAAAGACAAACACAAATAAAGAAAGACAAACACAAATAAAGAAAGACAAATAAAAAGATTTTAGAAGCGTCTAAGGCTAATCCCCGTCATTTTAATGGCGGGATACAGCCGTCAACTTAATATAATAACCTTTATTCAGGTAAAGTTTCATTATTCCTTAATATGCCTAAAGTAAATTGTTATAGAATCTATCCAACAAAATCACAAGTTACAAAGCTTAATTCTACTTTGGAACTATGTAGATGGGTCTGTAATGAAACTCTGGCATTAAAAAAGAACTAAAGGCTGGTATGATAGCATTACTTACCTGCAATCTGGATTTTCCTTAAACAACAACGTTTTGACCCTCTCCAAAATCAGAGATATAAAAATCAAACTACATAGACCACCTGGAGGTAATATCAAACGCTTAGCTATAAGGAGAACTTCAACACGAAAATGGTTTGTATCAATCCTTACTGATATTGAAACTTATCAACCGCTTGAAAAGTCAGATAAGTCAGCAGGCATTGATGTTGGAATTCTCTCATTTGCTACGTTATCAAATGAACTTATGTCCCCAATCCTAGATTCTACATTCAGGTAGAAAAAGATCTGTCAGAAAGACTCATAATTGTCCTTTCTGTGGTCTGTCTATTGACCGTGATCTTAATGCTTCCATTAATATTCTCAGACTGGGATTGCAGTCTGTTCGTAAAACCGATAGATGCCCATCATTTTAATGAGGGGAGCAGTCACTGTGAATTCGGATAACAAACCTTAAGGATTCCCTTAAGGTTTGGGAATGACAAGTCAGGCGAAGATTCAAATGACAGAATTTCATGAAATGAAACCTCAGGGAAAGGTTCTTTTGCCCAGGCCTCTGCCCCTCGAAGCCCTTTATCACAAATACGGGATTGAACGCAGCCATGCCGATAATGTAGCACGGAATGTTCTCGAACTTTTTGATGTCCTTGCTCCTGTCCATGGGCTTGGTCCTGAGTTCAGAAAACTTGTGGAAATAGCTGCCCTTGTCCATGACTCCGGAGTGGCTACGGACATGGAAAACCATCATAAGGCAGGGAGGGATATCCTGCTTCTGCACCCTCCTGCCAATCTACCTGAGAAACTATGGCAGGTTGTTGCCTGGACCGCTTTTCTTCACAAAAAGAAGATCGGAAAAAAGAAGCTCCATAAGCTTAACGAAAAAGAGTTTGGAAATATGCCTGAAGATCTCCAGGCCCTTACCCTGAAAGTAGCTGCCCTTGTGAGACTTGCCGATGCCCTGGACTACAGCCGGCTGGAAAGCAGGCTTGGGGAAGTCACTTTTGGAAAACAGAGAATCAGATTTGAGATTAAAGGCAACGGATCCGTAATCGATGCTGAAAGAATGCGTAAAAAAGGTGACTTGTGGCACCTTCTTTATAATACGAAACTTGACTTTGTGCCGGAAATAAAAAGGCGATGAAAGAAGATACGAAGCAGTAATGCGTCAGTATTATTCTAAATGTTCAGTATTATTCTAAAATTCTAAAATTCTAAAGGATTCTAAAGGATTCTAAAGGGTGGTAACCGTGGGTAATCTTATACTTGTCAGGCATGGGGAGCCCGGTTTGAAACCAGGGGACAGGCTCTCTGGCTGGATTGACATCCCGCTAAGCAGGAAAGGGATTGAAGAAGCTCTTGAATGTGCGACTGCACTTGCAAATATAGAGATAGACCTTGCTTTTGCCTCAAACCTTGTCCGAACACAGGAAACCCTTTGTATCATACTTTCAGGCCAGAAAAAGGCAGGGGTTTTTGTCCACGAAGAAACAGAAAATGAAGAGGGGCCGGAAAGGCTTGAATGGTATTCTTATCCCGATAAACTCGGTAAAGATCTTATTCCCATTTATACAACTCCTGCTTTGAACGAACGATATTATGGGAAACTGCAGGGCAGAAAAAAGCAGAAAATGGAAGAAAAGTACGGTGTAGAGAATGTTTCCCGCTGGCGCTGGGATTTTGAACCAGGGCCTCCAGAAGGAGAAAGCTTAAAAGCCGTCTACGAGCGCACAGTCCCCTTTTTCCGAAAAAAAGTTATGCCTGTCCTGGAAGATGGAAAAAACGTGCTTATCTGCGCCCACCAGAGCAGTTTGAGGGCTCTTGTTAAGTACATAGAGGGTATTTCCGATGAAGATATCAAGGAAGTAAGGTTTTCCACAGGCGAGCTTGCAATTTACCATTTCTCTGAAGGAAAACTTGTCAGGGAAAACGAAGAACTAGGACCTGAACTTAAAAGAAACATTTAAGTTTCTTTTCCATTTAATTTCTATTTTTTCGTCTTCTTTATTTTCCATTGTTTTATTTCTCTGCTTTCTCTTTAACCTTCTAGCTCGATTTTTATATCAGATTTAATTTGCTGGTGGTTACTTATTACTTCGCTGGTATTATTTCAATAGCGCACTTTTTCCAACTCCGGGCGGTCCACAGACTGTTATATTATTCCAGTCAAACTTCCACCTACTATCAAAAGAACTTTCGAATTCTATTGTATCGGAAACCCCGCCAGCCTGACTTCCCTACACAAAAGAAGAAAGAAACAAAAGACAGAAAAAGAGATACTTAATGAAAGTAACAAACAATGAAATAAACTAGAAAAATTTTCAGTTAGAGTTGTGATGTCTTCTTTGCATCTCTGCTTTCTATCAGATTATAACTTCTTCTAACTTCTAAATTGAGTTTGTCTCCTTTCTTTTTGTCTGCTAGGCTGCTCTCCTCCGTCGAGCGGGACAAAAAGGACAGCGGGCTGTTGCACTTACAGTGCAACTCCCAGAAAATCCGAGATTTCCTGTGATCCCGAAACGCAACTCAGGTCAGATATAGCCAAGCGGCAGAATATAAAGAGGTTCTTCGTTTGCAGGCAGTTTGAGGACCCTTTTTACTTCTTCATCGTCAAAAGCCCCTACAGCGCAGGTGCCTATCCCGAGTTCCATACCCAGCAGATAAACGTTCTGGGCTGCATGTCCGGCTTCCATATCTGCGTAACGGATGCCTCTTTTTCCGTATTTGCCTGTTATGCGCGGGTAGACTGCGGAGATTACAAGTGAAACTGCAGCTTTTCTGACCATGGGCTGAGAAAGAGCTGCTCCTGCCAGCTTATCTCTCATATCTCCTGAGACTTCCCGGGTAAGGGTGTGTTCTTCTGCAATATACCTGTAAATCCCTGGCTCAAGCCCGTTTCCCTCTCCTACAACAGCATGAATTTCAAGAGGATAAAGCGCACCTGCGGAAGGAGATGTTCTTAATCCATCTTTTGAGCTTATCCCCTGAGCTGCCCAAAGAAAACGGGAGATGATCAACTCTGGTAGTCCCTTTTCGGTGTATCTGCGCACTGACCTTCGTTTTGCAAGTAATTCCTCTATCCGACTTACACCTGAAACTCCAGGCTCAGGCAGCTTGATCTTCATCGGCAGGTCTGCATAATCTCTGGTTACCATGAATATACCCCCTTAGTTTTCCCTCAAATTTGATACTGCGTCTTAACCTAGTCTTATATTCGAATACCGTCAGATCAGGTTTTGTCAAACGATAAATTATAGATAGCTAATTTTATATCCCGCATCTAATAAAAAATCGCCTGCAATTAAAGACGTTTTCCAGAAAGATGGCATAAGCCACTTTGAGATCCTTCTAGGGCTTAAGAAGTTGACTTAAAATATAATTCAAGTATTGGTTAAGGTGAAGGCTGCCTAAAAATATCATCACTCAAAAAAGCATCTATTGAAAATCAGAAATCAAATTGCGGGCGGCCACCCCACCCTAAAGGATGGGGTATGCTTCGGGCCGCCCGCCCGGTTGTTCTGGTAATTAGAAATCATCAAGTCTTCTTTGCTTGGATCTCATGAACCTATGCAATCGAGACTCTTCACTCGGTTTTCCTTGCGATTCTTTAATGTAATGCTTAATTGTATCAGCAGTTACGTTTCCAACGGATCGATAGAACTTTCCACTTGACCATAGATTTCCACCCCAATATCGTTTTTTAAGATCAGGATGAAGCTTGAATAAGCTGTAAGAACTACCTCCTTTCAAATACTGAATTACCTCTGACAGAGAATTACTTGGATGAAATTCAAGAAACAAATGAACATGATCATCTACTACTTCCATTGCATGTATTTTGTAGCCATTTTTAGCACAAATTATACTGAGAATCAACTCGCAATCCTTTTTAATTCTCTTATTGTAGAATATATTGTATCGATACTTAGGCACCAACACGATGTGGTAAGTAATCTGACCATAGCCATGGCTAAAACTGCGTAATTCCAACTTATATCACATCCTAGCCAAAGGTGGCTGGCACCACCTCTGGTTATGGTGCCAAAAAAACCTTATTTTACAAAAAAAGTGAGGATTTAGATAATTAAAGTGAAAAAACGAAGAGGCGAGGGTTCACTTCATCCCCGACCTGAAGGACGGGGTATTCGTGACCCTCTGCGCTCCATTAGTAATAAAAAAGCTTTGTAAAAACAAAAAATTTACTCATACTTATCAATTAAATATTGTGCACTATATTTCGCAAAAAGTTCCAGGTTGTCAGGTTCTTCCTGCAAATGGGTATAAAATTTTTCCAGATCTACCTCAACATACATGTGTAGTATCCGGGCGTTTCAACCTTTCGCTTGAAATAATCCTTTCGCAGATATTAATCATGCAGGACAGTGAGACTTCCATATTCCTCTCAAGAGCAGCTCTGAGCATTTAATCGTTTTTTAATTCTTCAAGGTCATGGGGCTGGTATTTTCGGAGGAATCCTACATATTCCCCTAGCTGTTCAAGTTTGAAGTTGATCTCTTCTATCATGGGAATTCGCTTTCTGCAATTTTTCTAAGGCTCTCTCTTGCATGTCTTTTGATACGGTACTGCTCATCATAATACCTGGACATTATCCTCGTTTCAAAACGCACTCTTTCCCGCTCATCGGATTTCAAAATAATTCCGTTGCGTATGATGTTGAACGCCAAGAGTAGAGGAGAGTCATTTAGCACGACAAGGTCTACATTGTTTGTTTTAAGAAGGTCTCCAAGGTCAACTATCAGCCTCAACTGAAGATCAAAAGCTTCTTTTTTTGTCAGAGTATTGTCAAAAAGGACAGCAATATCTAGGACAGCAATATCTATATCACTCAGACAGTTAGCTTCCCCCCGAACAGTTGAACCAAACAGATAAGCAAGTATAACACTATCTACAACACGGACTAAATTATGTCGTAACAATAGGAGATTGGAAAATATGTTGTTGATAAACAATATTTGACCCTGAAAGGGTCATAGAGGTTTTCAAAGCGGTGGGAACTGGTGGAAAGTACGGAGCTTCCAAAAGGGCTAAAAATCATTAACCAATGGTTTGATGCCGGAGGAGGGCGTGTCCTTATTCTATATGATGTGAAGACTGTTCAGGGCTATATGACTTACAACTTCCCATTTATGAATAAATGGACCCGCCTGTGTGAAGCTCCATAATATTGTAAGACTCGATAAACCTTTCTAATTTATTTTATCTTCCTCTAATAATTTTTTCTGGATACAAAACCGATATGGCTATATATGACATCCAACACACATTAAATATATAAATAGTAACTTCAATCGGGATGAAAAACATGCTTTTGCTTGACATAACAACGTTTGAGCTTGAAGACAGTGTGAAGGTATTTAAGCGATGGGAACAGGTGGAAAGTAAAGGTTCTCCAAAAGGGCTGAAAGTTGTTAACCAGTGGTTTGATGCCGGAGGAGGGCGTATAATCACTGTGTATGATGTAGAGTCCATTAAAGATTATGTTACCTATAATTTCTCGTTCACCGACTTGTGCCATGTGGAAGTGTTCCCTGTCATAGGAGCTGAAGAGTTTAAAAAATTTGCATCAAAATGTATGAAAAATTTAGCATGAATAATTTAACTGCATAAAATTCTCCATAATATACTTACTCCCGCATGATTCCCGATCCATTTACCTGCCAACAATAAATAGAGCAGGTTATCCCGTTTTTATAAAGAGCTTCCAGGTAATTTTATTCGAATTTACTTATATTTTTTATGCACTTATCGGGTTTATGTCGATTCAATTTTTAATGTACACCTGTATCGTTAAATTTGAATATATTTATTTTTAACGACTCTTTTAGTAGTTATTTTTAAATATATCGGGTTTCAACTATAAAGTAACAAAAGTGCCTGCAAGAGATCTACACACAGAAGGAGAAAGAAATCATGCCTGAATCTTTATTTGTAGTGGGTGGAGAAGTCCGGCCTCCTTATTTCATAGGAAGAAAAAATGAAATTGAAAAAATGAAAGTGGACATAAGGACCCTGGCACAGAACAATGTTATCATAGGGCCGCGCAGAATAGGGAAAACTTCACTGCTCAAAAACCTTAAAATAAGTGTTGAAGGCGAAGTTCTCTTCGTTACTATCAATTGCAGGGAAATGACAGGTTTGAGTGATTTTTTCAGAGTGGTTACACGAGCTTTGCTTGCAGCATACGAAGAGAAACATCATGTTAAAGGGCTTGTGCAGAAATATTCTCAGGTATTCAGAGGAAAAATTACGGCTGCGTACAAATCACTTTCTGAGGTTGGAGGCAGTATCGAACACATAGGGAATATTTATCTCAGATTCCGGGAAAAAGACATTAACGAACAGGAACTGGTTACTGAGACTTTTGATTTCATCAGGAGATTCTCAGAAGAAAAGAAAGAACCGATAATTCTTGCTTTTGATGAGTTTCAGGAGTTAAGAAGATTTAACGGATATATTTTCAATACTTTAAAAAGCCAGATGGACAGCCAGCCTTCTATCAGGTATATTTTCTCAGGCTCTTCAGTATCCCTGTTGCATGAAGTATTTCTAAAGCCGGATTCTCCGCTGTACCTTATGGCTGCTAGAGTTCAACTTAAGCCCATAGAGGAGGAGCACGTCACAAAATATATAAGAGACCGTCTATTGACACAAAATATACAGATTACTGACGGAGCACTGAAAAGAATATATGCGTGTACTGGTGGTTTTCCTTTTTATTTTCAGAAAATCGGATTTATCCTGTATCAGAACTCAGTTCTAAAAAACAAAAATATCATTGACGAGGAAGAGGTTGAAAGTGCTTTTAACTCCATGTTAAATGAATTCGATAGTGAATTTGAGGCACGTTATGAATGGAAGTTCAGCGATCAGCAAAAAACAGTACTGAAATTTTTGTCCGGGGAGAAATACCGAAGATTAAGTGAAATTTCATCTGATATGCAGACACCTGCCTCATCGCTGACAACATCGATGAAAGATCTTTACAATACTATGACAATTGAAAAACCGGAAGAAGGAATGTACGGTATTCTGGACAATGTATTAAGAATCTGGATCAAGCGAAACATCCTTAATTCGTTCGGTGAGTAAATGCGAAAGTAGACAATCCTTATGCTTAATGCACATTTAGAGAATGTCTGGATAAGTGGTAGTAAAGGTATTGATGATATGATGTAAGGGATTAAAGGTATTGATGACATGATGTAAAGAATTATTCTTTAAGTTTATTCAATGGAAGAGTAAAGGTGAATATGCTTCCTTTTCCAATTTCACTTTGAACATTGATATTTCCATCATGTATTTTTACAAATTTTTTTACAATTGCCAGGCCTAAACCGGTTCCTTTGTATTCGCATGATAAAGAAGAATCTACTTGCTGGAACGGTTCAAACAGGAGTTTTTGATTCTCAGAAGAAATGCCAATACCATTGTCTATTACTGAAACTGATAAATCATCATTAATTATATCTGCTTTCAAACACACTTTCCCATTAGACGGGGTGAACTTGATAGCATTACTGATAAGATTATACAATATTTGCTTAAACATAGATTTGTCAGCATAAAGCAAATCTACTTCTTTACCAATTATAACCTCCAGGTCAATATTCTTTTCAATAGATAGGGGTGAAATAGTTTCCAGTACCTCGGAGATAGTTTCGGGGACTGCAAAACATTCAGGACGCGGCTCCATTTTTCTCGCTTCAATTTTTGATAGATCTAAAATGTCATTTATCAGATCAAGCAAATGTTTTCCGCTAGATTTTATATTTCTGACATATCTGGCTTGTTTTTCATTCAGTCCTCCGGACGATTCGGTGAGTAACAGATCAGAGTATCCGATAACTGAATTTAAGGGTGTTCTTAACTCATGACTCATTTTTGCAAGAAATTCACTTTTTGCTTTATTTGCATCTTCAGCTGCATTTTTTGCATTGGTAAGGTTTTGTTCGCTGTCCTTTAACATCTGCTCTATCTTTTTTTGATCAGTTACATCATCAACAGTCAATAACACCTTTGGCTGATTATCGGGATTTATAAAGGTGGTAGAAATTACTAAAAATCTTTTTAATAGCTGATTGTTTACTCTAATCGTAAGCTCGCCTTCTTTTTTGTAAACATTCTTTGAAGTCTGGAAAGTATGCATAACTGTAGTTCTAACAGGACAGCCCCCACAATTAGGATTCTTTCCACACCCTCTATTTTCAAAGGAATTTACACAGGAAAAAAGTTCTCCACCTAATAGCCCCAGTGAATATTCTTTTTGTATACCAAGAACTTCAGAAGTTGTCTGATTTATGTTTTCAATCTTTCCTTCCTGGTTTACAACTATCATTATAAGAGGTGCATTTTCAAAAATAGAGTAAAAAAGCTTCATATCCTCTGACAGGTTCTTTTGTATTGAAATTTCATGTTCAGTAGAGTTTTGACTGAGTTTTTCTGTTTTTTCCATTCAAACACCCTAACATCTGTTAGACTCAACTGCGCTGTAGAAATGATTTATCTTGCTTACTATAATAGACAGTTATCATATATTCATTCTTTTTGTCATATATAAATTCATAAAATAAAAAACAGTACTTAAAATTCTATTTCTCTTATGTTATATTTCGACTACCATTTATATATTATTTTGAATAATTTTCTAAATTTTAAAGACAGCAAAAATCTTATCTAATTAAGGCAACAGGGAAAAAATAAAACTTTGATTGGAAACTGGCTAATGATCCCTTTTCTCTCCAATTTTGTTTTCCGGAATAATTTTTCTCTGAAAGCCTTACTTGCCAGGGGCTTTTTTGTAGTCAGTTTTTATAACATTTTATTTATCTGTGAATTGATCTGTTGACCTTGATTTGTTAACCCATATAGATTCATTTATGGGCCAGCGCAAGTTTTACTCCTATTACGGTAAAAATGCCCGCTTTTCCCCAGTTAATATACTTCCCAATGCCCGGTCTCTGTACGATTTTATCTCCGATGGTCCCTGCAAAGACAGAGATTGTGGAAAAGATCAACCAGGACTGGATAAGGAACACTATTCCCAGGAATATCATCTGCATTGGGACACTTCCCGATTCCAGATTTACGAACTGAGGGAGGAAGGCAAGGAAGAAGAGAGCGACTTTAGGGTTCAGGACATTCATAAAAATCCCGCGCCTGTAAAGAGCGAAGGTATTGGTTTCCCGGACAGGGACAGAAGATACAAGCTCTCCGCTTTCCCTCAAAGCCTGCCAGGCAAGGTAAAGCAAATAGGCTGCTCCGGCATATTTTACGATTTCGAAAGCTAGGGCCGATTTATATATAAGGGCGGAAATCCCGAGTGCAGCTGCACTGGTATGAACGAGTATGCCTGTGCACAGACCTGTTGCTGTTGCAATCCCTGCCATTTTGCCCTGCGAAATGCTCTGGGTGAGCACGAATAAAATGTCGGGGCCCGGAAGAAATGTAAGGGCTGCGGAGGCTGCAATGAAATAGATTAACTGTGATTGTTCTATCAAATTTCTCACTTTTCCTTTTAAACCGTATTCAGAAGGTGAATTTTAGTGGACTTATTATAAAAGAATATATTTTTAAAGGTTTTATTTTAGAATTTCTTCTTCCAGCAAATCATAAAACCTATCCTTTGCTTCTCTCTCTATCCAGGGTTTATGTCCGCATTTTTCCAGTAAAATAAACCTGAAGTCCTCCAAAACTCCGGACAGAGGTTCTTCAACTCCTTTGAAGGGGTGGGGATCATAATCCCCATGAATTGCAACTACCGGACATGTGATTTTCGTCCCCAGTTTCAGCAATTCGCCGCTACTCCTTAAGTCGCTGGCTTCTTCCCATACACCTTTAAAGATCTCGTAACTGCATTCGATCGGTTCTTCTTCATGAGGGAGAGGGTCATAGGTGTCCGCTTTCGATATTAACATTCCAATTTTACAGAAGGCTTCGTTTCTGTTTTTAGCTGAAAGATTGTCAAGGGCCTCATTCAGGGAAAGGAAGTTTTCCAGGTCTTCTTTTCCGAGCCGGCTTATCCGGGTACTCATTATTTTTGTGGCATACTTCCCTTCGTAGGGACCACTTCCGATTAAAATCAGCTTTTTAACGAATTGGGGATGGAGAGATATAAAGATAAAACTGAGCATTGCACCCCAGGAAAATCCGATCAGGGTTACAGGCAGATCAGCATGTTCTTTCAGAATATCTCTTAGCTCTTCTACCTGATCTTCAAGGGTTGCTTTAGTCTGGAGAGGTTCAAGGACTCCAGTAATGGCTGAAAGTTCCTTCGCAACAGGAGCCATTTCTCCGGGGGCGCCGGGTCCTCCGTGAATAACGGCTACAGTAAAGGGCGGGCTTCCGTATTTTCTCAGATTTTCCATATCTGTACCAGATTTAAGCTTCTTTGGTTTAAAAGCAGATCGTTTTCAAATTTATTGATACTGAACTTTACTTTCGCAACTGTTATATACAACTCGGTTCCTTCGATAATCATCCGGTTAGTTACACATGTAACCATCTTCCCGACTGACAACAGCTATGACAACCGCTTAACGATTAATAATAACTTAAAATCGATAAAAGATTAAAGATTAATAACTGCTTAAAGATCGGTAATAATTTGAAGATTCATAATAATTTAAAAAACTTCCTTAATGGATAAAATAGAAAAAAGGATCCTGTTATGGCTTTTCAACTAAAAAGAAATGATAAAATAGATTCCAAAGTTAATAAAACAAATAGTGGAGATAATTTGAAGCGAAGTCTGAAAGGAACTGTGCCTCTTCTGGCCCTCCTTACAGCCTTTCCTCCTCTTTCCACGGACATGATCTTGCCGGCCATCCCCTCCCTTGCCGAAACCTGGGGCGTTTCCCTGTCAGTGATTAACTTGATCCTTGTCTGTTTCTTTGTGACTTACGGGTTTTTCCTGCTCTTTTACGGCCCGATTTCTGACAGATTAGGCCGCCGCCGCCCCCTCCTTTTCGGACTTGCGGTGTACATCGTGGCAAGCCTGCTCTGTGCCTTTGCGTCCAGCGCTTCCGTACTGATAGGTCTGCGAATACTGCAGGCTGCAGGAGCTGCTGCCAGTTCCTCAATCTCAATGGCCATTACCAAAGACATTTTCTCAGGACAGGAGAGAGAAAGGATTCTGGCTTACATTGCGGTTATAATGGCGCTTGCTCCGATGCTTGCTCCGGTAATTGGCGGTTGGGTCCTTGCAGATTTCTCATGGCACTGGATTTTCTTCGTTCAGGCACTTATGGGCTTAATAGGGATGATCGGAGTTCTTCGCTTTCCGGAGACTCTTCCAGAGGTATCCGATACTCCTCTTTCGCAGATAGCTCACACATACAGCCGACTGCTTCTAAATCCTTCTTACATAGTCATGGTCCTTGTCATGTCGGCAAGCCTTTTTCCCCTGTACAGTTATATCGCGGGTTCTTCTGACATCTACATCAATGGGTTTGGAATGACAGAGCAGAAATACAGTTACTTCTTTGCCTTCAATGCCATGGCTCTAATGGTCGGTTCCTTCTCCTGTCTCAGGTTGACGAAGAACATCAGTTCAAAGCACCTGATGACGGCCGGGTTTGCAGGAATCTTCCTTGGCGGGGTTATTCTCCTTCTCACCGGTCAGCATGGTCCATGGAGCTTTGCTCTTCCTATGTTCCTGATCACATTTTCCCTGGGTCTTAGCCGTCCTCCGAGCAATAACCTTGTGCTCGAACAGGTTGACCGGGATGCAGGTTCGGCTTCTTCCCTGCTGATCTTCAGTTACTTTACTCTCGGAGCTGTTGGCATGTGGTTTATCTCCCTGGAATGGGCGGATAAGATCCCTGTGCTCGGGGCAATCGCTTTCAGCTGCGGAGCTGTGGTGCTTGCAGCATGGTTTATTCTGCAGAAAAGAGGGATCAGGGGAACTGCCTGAACACCGGGTAAACGAAGAATCTTTATTTCTGTGTATAATACACAGATGAAAGAAAAAGGTGATCTTTCGAGTTATTTCGGAGTTTTGAAAGATGAGGAGCTTCTGGAAGGGTTGGAAGAAGACTCCAGGAAAATAAGGGAACTTTCGAGGCTCAGGATATGATCGTCCTTGACACCAGCTCCCTTATCGACTTTTTCAGGGACGTAGAAAAAACTCGGGAATTTATAGACGAAGACGTACAACTATTATTATAAATTACTACGAAATCTTTTCAAGGGCCAAACATAGAAAAGCCAGGAAAGAAGAGCAGTTTTTCAGAAGGTTCTTTTCCGAAATGTTGGTTTACTGACCTGTACTTTTTTAGAATTATGAAGATTTTTCAAACATGTTCCAAAAGAAACATAAATTATTTATCAAGTTAATATGCTTAATATAATGTTGTGAAAAGCTCCGATTTATTAACCTGTTTTTGTTTAATATTCGAGGCTTCACTCTTCAACAGACAGCATCACCTGTTTACTGATATTTTTCCGGAGTTGAAGATTTCATGAACAAGCAAAAAACCATACTGATATTATTATTGCTCCTCCCTCTTATTTTTGTGCTATATCTGTTTACCCCTTTCTTAATCATGGGTTTAATTGACAGTTCATGGTACTATTCTGAGGAGGAGGTTGATATCGGTACCATTGATTACAGCTCCGTACTTACGAAAGCAGAGAAAGCTGGTTATGAAATAGAAGGCTTCTGGCCCTGGCCCGGAAATTATTTGGGCTTTGAGCCCGGTGATGTGCAGGAGGTCCGGGAAAGTTTCGGAAGTGATATTCTTGTGCAGAATATAAGGCTCACTTATGATAAGAATTCCGAGCTTATGGTCTTCGTATGTGAAGAAGGATCTGAAACCAGGGCCGGAACCTGTGTTTCTATCTCAAACTTCAGTCACTCTGACCCCGGGTCATCTTTACAGCCATCGGAGTTTCCGGATGATTCCTGGATGCTTGAAAAGATCGGACTTCTCTTCAACCTGGATGAAAAAGCTTCGGAAAAGCATCTTGAAGCTTTGAAAAAAGCCGCACAGAACCAGACATGGGATGCTGAAATACAGGTGAATGAATCTCCGGATTTTCCTGCTGTATATGCCTATCTTATGGAAAACAGTGATGGTTCTGATTATGAATCAGGTATTGGTTTTAATGCATATCCTACAGAAGTCTTTTTAAAGGACGGAACTCGGATTGGTTCCGTAAAATACCTCATCCCGCAGGCAAAGATAATAACTTATGATAAGAAAAACATGTACATAGTTGAACTCGATGCCTCAGGAAAGGTCAAACTCGAGATCATAATGCCTATAGGAAGCAGCGGGGATACGATCCCTGAAGAAGAATACCGGGCGGTCTTCAGGACAATTTTTGAAGAACTGGGACTTTCTCCTGAAGCTGTGGATAGCTTTGAATTTTTTGCTAGCTCTTCAAGGATTTGGTGAAACCGGCTAATGATTAAAGTAGTTTCTTTGTTCCCCAAACTGTGTTTCGTCCAAATTGCTCCTCGGAATCACATGAAATCGGAGAGAGGATAGATAATAAATATTCTGACCCATACAGCGGCACTCGTTCACCCAACCTTTCTTGTCACGCTCGACGAAGGAGAGCGGCCTTGCAGATAAAGAAGAGAAAGAAAAGAGAGAAGCCAAAAATTAATCGCCAGAAGCGAGAATAATATATAAAGACAATCAAAATAAACTAGGTCCTGGAAAAATAACAATTAAAAGGGGCAAAAGCCTGAAAAGACCCAAATGAAGCAGGATTTATTAGACCTGAAAAATACTTTTCTCAAATCCACTTTATCATTTTGCTAATTTTTCAAACTTCTTCTCATTCTTCTTTTTGGGCAGGGCCGCCAGGCAAGCTGGCGGAAATTTTTGATATTATAGGAATTAAAAATAGGCGGTTTCCGGAAGTAAAGTAACTCAAGTTTCATTACTTTTACTTCTGTGCTTCTAAATCTCTTTGCCGCTTTACGAACCTGGCTCCCATTTCAAAGGCTTTCTCGCAGTCTTTCGGGAACACTTCTTTTCGCCTTTTTGCTTTTTCTTCGGGGTCAAACCGATCAGCAACGTATTTTGAGTAGTCATCAAACTGGTAGGTATCGGTGCTGTATAATGATTCGGAACATCCGAAGAGTCTTGCTGCAACTCTTTCATTCAACTCTACAAGCTTGTTAATTCCAAAAATTTCAAAGAGATCTTCTGTGACGTTCATTGTGTAGATGAAGCCAACAGGAATATTTTTCGGATAGAGCGATTGAGGGTCAGTTGAATAAACAAGATACTGGAAGAAAAAGCGCTCCATAAACGATCTCATCTCGCCTGTTACGTTTCCAAAATAAATTGGCGATCCAAGTATAACAGCATCGGCATCCTCAAGTTTCTCCAGCACAGGTGTCAGCCCATCCTTTACTGCACATTTTCCATAGCTTTTTCCACCTTTTAGTTTACAGGCAAAGCAGCTTATACATCCCTTGAAATCGAGGTCATAAAGATGAATCATCTCGGTTTCCGCACCCTCTGAGGCTGTACCTTCTAGAGCTTTTTCAAGCAGAGTTGCCGTGTTCCACTTTTTTCGTGGACTTCCGTTTATCGCTACTACTTTCATAGTTTCACCTCGTATCTCTCAATCTGTTTTACTTTCGGTCTCTCTTATTTTCAATCTCTCAGGACTTATTATAATTGACTATCAGAACTAGCTGCCAACTGTAGTCTTTACCTGTGTTTCTAGGGACATTTGATAAAAATTCATTAAAATAAAAATAGAATTTCTTTCACAATATTGATACAAAAATTTCACAACATTCGTGTAAAAAATCAGGGACGAGTAATTAAGGCTCTGATACTGCCATACTCGTTTCCTGTACCTGCTGGTGTTTAAATATTCTGTGCAGGCGTAAAGCAGTTTCCTGTATATGGAATCACCGGCCTTGGCAGATCAAGACCCAGTGCTTCTTTCAGGACTTCTTCAATTGTCTCTACAGGAACAAACTTAAGCTCGTTTCTTACTTCTTCGGGCACGTCCTCAAGATCTCTTTCATTTTCTTTTGGCAGGATTACTTTCTTTATGCCTGCTCTGTGGGCTGCAAGAACCTTCTCTTTTATGCCGCCTACTGGCATTACTGCACCGCTCAGGGTGATTTCTCCGGTCATGGCAAGTTTTGGGTCGACTGCTTTGCCGCTGATTAGGGATGTAAGAGCAGTAAAGAGAGTCACGCCTGCCGAAGGTCCGTCCTTTGGGGTTGCACCCGAGGGTACATGGATGTGAATGTCGCTTGCAATGAAGTCAAAACCGCTTCCAATGTTTGCAAGCCTTGACCTTGCCAGGCTCATAGAGATCTGTGCAGACTCTTTCATCACATCCCCGAGCTGCCCTGTAAGTGTAAGCTTTCCGGTTCCGGGCATGAATGTGCCTTCTATGAAGAGAATATCTCCTCCTACAGGAGTCCACGCAAGGCCGGTTACTACACCGGGCACATTCTCTTTTCTGGCTTCTTCCTGCCTGATTATCTCTTTTCCGAGGACTTCTTTGAGCATATCAGCTTTGACCACGTAAGGAAGGTCAGCCTTTCCTGACACAATCTTTTCGGATACAAACCTTGCAGTCTTTGCAAGCTGCTTTTTAAGCCCGCGGACTCCTGCTTCACGCGTATATTTATCGATGATCACCTTCAGGGCTTCATCTTCAATTTTGAGCTTATCAGCATCAAGGCCGTGGTCTTCCAGTATGCAGGGCAGCAGATGGTCCTTTGCAATTGCAAGTTTCTCGTTTTTGGTGTAGCCTGAGATCTCGATTGTCTCCATCCTGTCAAGAAGCGGCCAGGGGATACTTGCCAGTGAGTTGGCAGTGGCTATGAAGAGTACATCGGACAGGTCATACGAGACTTCCAGATAGTGATCCGAGAATGTGCTGTTCTGCTCAGGGTCAAGGACTTCCAGAAGGGCACTTGCCGGGTCTCCTGAATAGGAAGCTGAAAGCTTGTCGATCTCATCGAGGATGAAGACCGGGTTTTTAGTGCCTGCTTTTCTCATGCCCTGAATAATCCTTCCGGGTAGAGCTCCTACGTATGTTCTCCTGTGACCTCTGATTTCTGCTTCGTCCTTCACACCACCAAGGCTGATCCTGACATACTGCCTTCCAAGGGCATCTGCAATACTCTTCCCGAGGCTCGTTTTCCCGGTACCCGGAGGTCCTGTAAGGAGCAGAATCGAACCCTGCTTGTCGTGCTTAAGTTTCATTACCGCGAGGTGCTGGATTATCCTTTCCTTGACCTTTTCAAGCCCGTTGTGATTTTCTTCAAGCACACGGCGGGCTTCGGCAATATCTATGCTCTTCTTTTCTTCGGTTACCCAGGGAAGGTCGAGCATAAGATCCAGATAGTTTCTGATGACCGAGCTCTCAGGGTTATGGCTTCCTCCCATTTCGAGCTTCTTCAACTCTGAAAGTGCCTTCTTTTTTACATCTTCAGGCATTTTTGAGTTTTCAATTCTCTCCCTGTAATTTCCTTCTCCCGAAGCGGCATCGTCGCCTCCGTTAAGCTCTTCCTGAATCATCTTCAGCTGCTCACGCAGCATGGCTTCACGGTTCGACTTGGTTATCTTATCGGTAACTTTTTTTGCCATTTCCATCTGGAGATTGATATTTTCTTTCTGTTTCATCAGGATATCAAAAAACGCAAGATACCTTTCACGAACAGAAATTGTCTCCAGAAGGTCCTGCTTTTCTGCAAGTTTTATAGGCATATATGGCATGACATATCCAATGAGCTGGTCAATGGAGTCCATCTTCTCTATCGGCCTGGTAAACTGCTCAGAACCCTGGAAGCGGCTGCTTATCTCATGGATTGCCTTTTTTATGTTCTCCATCATCTCTGCCTGGATATCTTCATCAAGGTCAGGGATATCAAAAACAGGCTTAAATGCGGAATAGAACAATCCATTTTTCCGGTATACAGAGACTGCGTCTACTCTCTGGACAGCCTTTGCAATGACCATATATCCATCATCAGCAGGCTGCACATATGCGATTTTAAGCAGGTTTCCTATATTGTACAGACTGTCTTCCGATATCTCCGAAGGTTTCGTTCCGCTCTTTACTGTCAGCCCAATAGCATGTACGGACTCGGAGTTTTTCATTTCAGCTAACAGTATTTCTCCTGTGACTTTGTCAGCCAGGAATTTTGCCCGGCTCCGCGGGTAAACCACTATATCAAAGAGCGGCATTACAAGGCTTTCTCTGTTACCATAGGTTTGTTCTGAATACATTGTCAATCGTCTCAATTATTATCACGAATGTCATCCCGGTTATTCCGGCTATTTTTCAGTTGTCTCGTAGTCTCGGTTATTTCGATTATTCCGGTTTTCTTTCCGGTTTTTTCAGGCGCTTAATTTCAAACACCTGGCTTGAATTATTTAGTTTGAATTAACCTAACTATTTAGCCGACAAAAAAACCCGACAAAAAAAATCATTTTATTTTCTCAAGAATCCTGATCAGAGTCTCGATCTCTTTTTCATCCAGCGAATTTGCCATTTTTTCAATAACTCTTAACAAAGCGCTCTCTTCGGCCCGGGCTATTCTCTGCCCTTTTTCGGTCAGACGGATGTAAAAGATTCTGCCGTCCTCAGAGCATTTTTCTCTGTATACATACTCCATTTTGACAAATTTGTTGATCGTCTCTGTAATGGTCGGCTTCGAATTTTTTGTGATTTTTGCAAGCCTGCTGAATGTTATTTCCCCATGTTTATCTATGGCTTTCAGATATCCGATCTGCTTTACAGTGATATCCGATACCCCGCATTCAGAGAAGATCTCACAAGAGCACTCGCTTTTGATTTTGATCAGGTTTTCAAAGACTACGAACAAATGCTCTTTTTTCGCCGTCATCTGGATCTGGGTTGTTAGTTAGGTGTTACCTAATTAAATAGTTTTTGGTTAGGGGAAAGTTTGGTCAGGGTAGAAAGGTTAGCGGAGTTTTCATTATAGCGGTAATTATTTTCCATCATTTGATAGATTCAAGAAAAAAATGAGAAAACGAAAAGCTCAATTAACCTTCCTAAAAATAAATTCTTTCCCAGCCATCCTTTTTTTTCAATGTAACCCAATTTTTCAAGATAGAACAGATCACAGGCGTTAATGGTCTTGAATAGATAAACTGTATCAGTTCGTTTTCATGTAAAGCCGTAACGGACGAATGGACAGAACTCAATACGATAGGGACTACCGGAATTAAAGCCTGTTTGAGATGCCAAAAGGTCATCTATGATTCAGGAAGCCCGTTAAATCTTAGATTTAGCGGGTAGTTCACTCTGCAACCCTCCAGCCACCACAAATCAACTGATGAAAATTTATATCTCTGCTTCTCATACTCTTAGCATGATACCCTCTTTATTGAGTCCAAGGGAAATGCCTTCAATAGAAGGTATCCGAATCCCCCTGAATTTCTATATCGTGCTTAAAGAGCCTGTTCTTCTTGCTGGCATGTCCCGTCCGAGGAAGGCTACACCATGGGAGAAAATTGGTGAGGCTGGTTTTTCAAACGTAGTCTGTCTTAGCAGTTCAGAGGTTTGTTACAACCCCTATCCTCTAAAAGTGCTATTCTGTGCAGAACTGGAGGACCTTTATTTCGGTTATGACCCTGATGACCCTGAAAGAGAGGAGCGGCTTATCAGACAGGCAACTGATGCAATAAGAAAAAAGATGGATGAAGGAGAAGGAATTGTTGTCCACTGTTTGGGCGGGATAGGAAGGACAGGCACGGTTCTCGGATGTGTACTGAGGGACCTTGGTTTTTCGGTGAAAGAGATACTGGATTATCTTGATGAAATTAATATGCTGAGAGGCTTTGGAGGGTGGCCGGAGACTGAATGGCAGGGGGAAATGGTACGAAAATACCGATAAGACATTATAATAAGGAAGGATCAATCACTTCTATCAACCCTCCTCTTTAGTACAAAAATAAACTCTTTCCCAGCCTTCCTTTTCTCAACATAACCCAAGTTTTCAAGCTGGAACAGATCGCTTCTTGCAGTGGCATATGCAATGCTGTAAATGGTCACAATTTCCTTGATTGTGACGGGTTTTTCAGGCTGCTTCAAGAACTGTTTGAGGATTTCTGCCTGCCTTAAAGTAAGGTCCCCTGATTCGGTAATAATTTTTAGGGCTTGAGACTGTTCTTTTTGTTTTCTTTCCAGGTATTCCAGAGTGTCCTCAAGGGCTTTTTGTATGCAGTTGAGGTTGTATTTGATAAAGTATGTGAGATCTCCGAAATCATTCGAGGTCCGATCGGATTCGGTATAGAGGTAAGCATTTCGATACTGTTTTTTTGAATTATTTATCGCTCTTGAGACTGCCATGTACTCGAAAAGCCAGTAATTGTTTTTGAGAAGATACCAGTAGAAAAGAGCTCTTGCAGTCCTGCCGTTACCGTCGTTAAAGGGGTGGATGTATCCGATAAGGAAATGGATGATTATTCCCTTTATCACGGGATGAATGAAATCTTTATCCTTGCTGCTGACAAAATCGCACAATTCACTAACCAGCTTCGGAATTTCAGGATATTCAATAGGTTTGTGAAGTAGTGTCCCATCATGGGAATAAACCGCAATCTCATTTGTTTCTCTGAAACTGCCTTCGTATTCGGGTTTTTCAAGCGTTCCACCTGTAATCATCCTGTGGATTTCCAGAACTTTTTCAGGAGTAAGGGCTTCGTTTTTTAAATCCATTATATGCTTTACTGTAGCATAATTGTTTACAATCATTTTTTCATCTTTGTTTTTTGGCTTCCTGTCCTCCTGCAGCATCCTTTTTGCAACTTCTCTCGTAGTTGCTGCACCCTCAATCTGGCTTGAAGCTATTGCTTCTTCCATCAAGGAACTGATTATGTATTTCCTTCTATTGTCCTGTAAAGCTTCAAGGCTGCTTAGAAGATTTCCTGCTGCAGATTTATCGAGGATATGGAGTCTTTCATGAAATTCATCTATTAAGTTATACTTGAAAACCCAGTTCCCAAATTTTATGGATTTTGCTTTTAATTCTCTGGACACTTTCATCAGGTTCCATAATATTGCAGGATCAAGCGAAAGTTTTCTGTGTTTCAATTCTTCCCAGTGCAGATACCTTTCGTTGTATCTGTGGGTTAACTCTGCAGTTTGGCTATCATATAATAATTTTCCTGCTCCTTCCAGGGCTTTTTTTGAAAATTCAGGGACTTCCGGGAGTTTCATATTATCAGTTTCTATCAATTTGGTATTTTTTGATAGATATTGACAGTTTATTCCGTATATTTCTTTCTATCAATTTGATAGATTTTGATAGATATTGATAGTAAAATTGAGGATGGACGGCTTGACATCAGCCGATAAGAACGATTCAGAGAATAAATCAAAAATAGTATTCCATTATTCAATTTTCAAAAAGAGCATAGTGCATAGCTAAGTAAGCTGCTTTACTATAATCTTACCCTTCCCAGACTTTTACTACTTATTTCTCAGGCATTATACGCATCATAAAGCTGCCAGACCCAGATAATCAGCCATAATATAGTTCCGGTCCCGATAATATGCATGGCTCCTGTAACCGCAAAAGCTATCCAGATACAGAGTGCCTTGAAAAAGTGTCCCTTTATAAGCTGACCCAGACCGGGTACGAAAAAAGAAAATAGGGCGGGAACTCCATGTGTTCTTCTACAGTCCATAAAACTTACCTTTTTTAAGAACTTATCTTTCTGAGAACTTGTCTTTTTAAACACTTAATAAGAGAGCATATATAAATAATCTGACCTGGATGAAAATAATCTAATCTGGACTGTTTTTCTCCTTTAAATTTATTTCTTCTTCTTAATCTGTGCTCAGCCGATCTTAATTATAATTTTGAGGTTTTTGATTTCATTTTTGAATATTTTCTGGACATCAGGTTAATATGAATCAGTCCATATATATTCTCAGACATAAGGATTAGGTTCATAATTATAGATTGATAGTTATTTGGGGTAAAATTTTATGGGACTAAATAAAGAGATTAACCCTGATGAGGTTACTACGGAGTGGAACGATTCTTATCTTTTCAACAGCAGAGAAGATGCCTTAGAAGATCTTGGAAAGTTAAAAAAGAAATCTGAAGAAATAAGTCAGACTTTCCGACCGGAATTTGAAAGACTATCCGGGAAGGTTTTACTGGATTATCTGGAAACTGAAAAGGAGTTCTCAAGGTCTGTTGATGTCCTCTATATATACGCATATACTCAACTAAGTAAAAACGTGAATGACCAGTTCTTTAATTCTCTTCTCACAGAGTCTCAGGACCTGATTACAGAACACAAAATGGCCAGCGCATTTGCAACCGTGGAACTTACCTCGCTCAATAAAGAGGAGTGGGACAGGCTCTTTTTCGAAGAACCCGGACTTGAGGTATATCGGCCTTATCTTGAAGCAACATATATGAGGTTTATAGAGCACAGGCCAATGAATGAAGCCCAGGCTATATATCTTGCAGATATTGAAAATCAACGTATGAAACTGGAAACTGAAGCTGTTTCTGAAATTACTAATAAAGTCACGATGGCAGGAAGTATAACCCTTGAGAGTGGAGAGAAATTTCAGGTTAATTCCCAGTCTTACAATACTCTGCTTTCAACAGACCAGAACCGGGAAAACAGGAAAAGGTGTTATGATCAGAGGTTTTACCACCTGATAAATGAATCAGATTCTATGGCTTCTCTCTATTCTGAAAAAGCCCTACTTGACGACCTTATTGCAAGAGAGCTGAACTACAGGGACTCTTATGAATCCAACCTGTATGACCTTTATCTCACAAAGGATCAGGTTGACGACATGAGTACGGTTTTCAAGAAGAGAAAACACATATTTGAGAATTATAACGAGTTCAGGAGGAAAAAGCTCGGGCTTGAGAAGCTCAGGCCGTACGACCTTATGCTGCAGTTAACGGACCAACCCGGTAAAAACTATACTTACACAGATGCTTTACAGGAGGTCCAGAAATCCTATTCCGGGATGGATTCTCGTTTCAATGAGATTTTCTTAAAAATGGCAACCGGGAATTTCATAGATGTATATCCTGACCCTGAGCATGGAAAACAGCCCGGAGGTTACTGTTACGGACTCAGTGCCCTGAAGTCTCCTGCTCTGATTTTTATGAATTATAACGGCATTATCAGCGACCAGAAAACCCTTACTCACGAACTGGGGCACGGGATTAATTACTATCTGGTTGGTAATTCTGTAGACTACTTTTATTGTTCAGGTCAGATCTACGAAATGGAGATTCCGTCCACTTTCAATGAAGAACTCTTTGTTGATTATATAATTGAAAATTCCGATAAAGAAACAGCAGTTGCAGTGCTTGCCCAGCATATAGGCGAATATCAGAATTATTTTACCCGCCAGCCCATGATTACGGAATTCGAATATAAAGCACACCAGCTCTGCGCTGAGAAAAGTAGTAAAAATGGAACCGTTAGTGGAGCTGAACTTAACGCTCTCTGGACAGATCTCTCTAAAGAATACAGGAGCGAGTCCGTTGAATATTATACAGAAGATTCTGCGGAATGGACCTATATCAACCACATTTACCTGACAAATAACTACTATACTTTCAACTATGCGATTTCAAAAGCAATAACTCTCGCCCTTTTCAAACAATACAAAGAAAAACCTGAAATCTTCAACAAAAATTACATTGCCTACCTTTCTGCAGGCTCAACAATGCCTCCTGAAGAGAAACTCAAAAAATACTTCGGGATAGAGATTAACAGGCAGCTCTTTGAAGATGCTATGGATATCGTGGAGTTGAGGATCCAGGAGCTGAATAAACTGGAAAAAGAGACCAGTGGAGACCAGTGAAAATATATCCGATATCGTATCCGATTACTATTTCCGATTATATCTGAGCAATTTTACTTTACTCTGCTTATTTTGAACTTTTATTTAAGTTATTTCAGCCCTTTTTAATATTTTTTTCAGCCGTTGAATGAATCACGCATTTTCCATTGTAATTTTTCTATTGTAATTATGCATTATAGGCATCGTAAATCTGCGCAATCCAGACGACTATTCCCATCAAAAATCCAATTCCGATAACGCTCATGAATGCGCTGATCAGCAGGGCTGCCCAGACGCCAAACGCTTTGGATACCTGCCCTTTCACAAGTTGACCCAGACCAGGAATGAAGAAAGAGAACAGTGCGGGAACTCCATGTGTTCTTCTATGGCTCATAAACCTACCTCTCTTACTACCTTTTTATATAATTATATTATTAGCAAGTATGGATATAAATATCTCTTGACGACTCTCGACTGCGCAGTTACTTTTTAGCAAATTAAAATTACTTTTCAATCTTTCTTCGTTAATTTGTTTGATGTTTTAAACCTGGGTCAATGAATTTTTTATTGAAAATCAGGCTCTTTAAGCAGATATCTGCCTGAAAAGACTGTGCAGAGATATTGAACGGGTACATTTTACTCATCAAGTAAATCCAATCTTTATTATTTATTTTGAAATTACTCCATAGGATGTCTATATTTTTTAATAAAGCTGATCTAAAAAAACTGATGTAAAAGCTAACCTAAATATCGATATAAGTGTTCAGTTCTTTAGGGAACCCGTTGTTATTTATTCAAATTATATGCCGAAATTAATATATATGAAAATATTAAACCACTTATATAATCTTTGCTTCGGCTAAAAAAACGCAAAATTAAGGACCTGCACATCGTGAAGTATCAGTTACAGTCTAGATAGAGGATACCGAACGTTTAAATTTAAACATTAATATGGGAAATCAATAATGAATATAAATCTTTTAATGAAAGCTAACTCTTGAACAAGACTCTTAGCCTATTTCTCCCATGACAAGAATTATTTTTTTCGATGATAATTGACCACTCCATGATAATTTGCAGGTAATCCGGAGTATCTTTATGGAAAAGAAGGACAGTAAAAAGTCAGCACTGGGTCATTTAAAGACTTTATGGAAATCATTGCCAGAAGTCATAAAATTACTTGGTACAATCCTGAGTATAGCCATCGCTCTTAAGGTCCTGTTTCCTGCATCAACTGTAGGAATCGATTCTTTTGATGCCGGTCCTGAAGTTATCGAGCCAGGAGAGCTTTCCGTTCTGACATGGGAAGTGTCAGGGGCAACGAATATTACTATAGAACCTGATCTCGGAGCTGTAAACTCAAGCGGATCATTTTCCGTATCTCCTTCTGAAACAACAACTTACAAATTAATGGCTTCAGGAGACGGGGATGAAAAAATAGCCATGTGTACGGTTACGGTTGAAGAGGAGGATATGCTTATCAGTTCTTTTGATGCAAGTCCTGACTTAGTTAGACCAGGAGAAAGTGCTGTCCTGAATTGGCATGTTTCCGGGGTCTCAAACGTTACTATAGAGCCTGGTGTCGGAACTGTAGAGCCTACCGGTACATTGAATGTATCTCCTGCAGACACTACCTCATATAAGCTTACAGCTTCAAATGGTGATAAAGAAGACACAGCTTACTGTACGGTTACAGTTAAAGGAGATCTCCCATCTACGGAGGAAAATTCTTCATCTATGGAAGAAAATGTGATGCCTCAGACTGAAAGTCTGCCGGTTCAGGAAGAGGAGTCATCCTCTGATAACCTGCCTTCTGATAACCTGCCCTCTGAGGACTTGCCTTCTGAGAACTTGCCTTCTATCGTCTCTTTTAATGCAGACCCTGATGTCCTCGCGAAAGGAGAGAGTTCCAATTTAATCTGGAGTGTTTCCGAAGCTACGGAAGTTTCCATAGATCCAGGGATCGGGACTGCAGGTCTGAGTGGCAGCCAGAGATTATTCCCTGAAGAAACCACCACTTATACCCTGACAGCTACAAACGGAGCGGGCAGTGTCAGTGCTACCAAAGTCATATATGTGGAAGAACCTTCCATGCCGGCCTCTTCTGAGCCTGTCTCCACTCCGGAACAGATCTCCCCTACCAGCGGAGATGTATTCGATAACTCTGCGACACAGGCTGCACTAATATGGGAAACGGTTTCGGGTGCTGCAAACTACACGGTAGAAATTGACTCGTATGATTCAAACACGGGTCAGTGGCTTTCGGAATCTTCCGGGTCAGATGTAGTCTCCGGGATATCCGGAACCAGCTACTCTTTTGAGTTTCCGGAGGGCACAGACCAGTACCGCTGGCGAGTCTGGTCTGTAAGTTCGGAAGGCACGGAAAGCGGTAAAAGCGACTGGTGGACTTTCAGCACTCAGCTTAGCCTCAGCCCGGAAACTATGGATACTCCCTCCACGTAATTTCTTTTCCATGTTGCTGCAAGGTTTTTGAGTTAATAACCGGAAAATACCGGTTAGTTTCTTTTTTAACATCTCTTGTGAGTCTTTTTAGCATTTCTTTTTTGCTTTACATGTATCATCCTGCAGAACTTGAAATGAACGTAAAAAATAATTACAGGTTTGAAAAGGCTTATATTCTCAGGCTTGGAATACTCTGAGACCAGACAAATTTCTATATATTCCGATTTTTCATAAAATGCAGGTTTCAACAAAGCTAAACTTCGACAAAACCAGATTCCACAAAACCAAACCTATAGTAACTACGATTCGTAATTATGATCCGCAAAAAACAAACTGAAAAGACTTATGAATGGGACCCTCCGGCTCCTTCAACAGTCTATATCAAAATAAAGAACATCCCTTATGAAACCTTCAAAACGAGGATGAACCAGGGACTGGTCACTACTGAGCTTGACCAGATCAGGTACCGGCTTGAGAGGCACATCTACTGCTGCGGAGTTTGTTCTAAGTACATGAATGGATACTGTGTTATTACAAACAGGAAGGCTGAGCCAGGCTGGATCTGTAAGTCCTTCGTTCCAAAAGAGGAGTTTATATATCTTGACTCCAGGCCTGACCAGAAGGACTCAGTAGAATTCAGATACCTCTCTGAAACAGGACTTGAAAAAGAGAATATAGAAAGTGCAGGGAAAGATGAAAGAAGTCCGGAAAGTACAGGGACGAAAACTCTCTATGAAGAAGGAGTGACTCTTTACAGACAGGGAAGACTAAGACTTGCGATTCAGGTTTTTGACCGTGTGCTTGAAGAAAATCCCCAGGATTTCGCAGTCCTGTTTCATAAAGGAAATTCCCTGCTGAAACTCAAGCGTTATGAAGAGGCTCTTGAGACATTTGAGAGAGCTTCCGAAATTAACCCTGAAAATGCAGGACTCTGGACTAATCTCGGGTTTATTCTAACAAAACTTGAGCGATTCCGGGACGCGCTTGAGGCTTTCGAAAAGTCGATTTCTCTGAACCCTGTGCAGAAGAATGCATGGGAAGGTAAGGACGCAGTACTTGCCAGATTGCGCCTGTGTGAAGAAAAGCTTGGAGAATCCGAAGAGTCTCTGAAAAAAAACCCTGACAATCCGGATACTCTCTTTGAAAAAGGAAAACTCCATCTCAGGCTTGGAGAGCAGGAAAAAGCTATGCAGGCTTTTAGAAAAGCTCTTGAGATAAAACCTGAAAATGCCGAAGCCTGGCAGCTTCGTGGAAAAGTCCTCTTTAAGGCCGGTTCGGAAAAGGAGGCTCTGCATGCTTTTGAAAAGGCAGCCCACCTTAAGCCCGATTATGCAGAAGCCTGGTATGAAAAGGGTAACGTATTCCTTAAACTTGGAAACCTTAAAGGTGCAGAAAATGCTTTTAAGATTGCAGCCAGCCTCTGGGAGAGTAAAGGGATCAAAACAAAAGCAGAAAGTGCCCGTGAAAAAGTTAAAAGGCTGAACTCTAGAGAATTATAAACTTTTTTACAGATATGCATTCGTAACATAACGCCGCATCATCCTGTGGCTGTTGAAATAATAGGCAATCATACCTATCGAGTTATTTATCAGTTTAAACCATTCGTCTCTGCGGTCGTAATATGTGGGAACTATGATATAGTAGAGTTTGTTATAAAGGTCGTCAATTTCAGCGAGCCTTGCTTCTTCCCCGGTAATATGTTCTTCGGGCTGAGGGCCTATTGACCAGCCGGTTACCCCTTCGATCCATCCTTCAATCCACCAGCCATCAAGCACGCTGAAATTTACGACCCCGTTATGGGCAGCTTTCATGCCGCTCGTACCCGAAGCTTCATAAGGGCGAGTAGGGGTATTTAACCAGACATCAACTCCGGAAACCAGTTTCGCTGCCAGATCCATATCATAGTTTTCCAGAAAGACGATTTTTATTTCATTCCGGAGTGTTTCTATACTTTTAAAAATATCTCTTATAAGCTGTTTTCCAGCCTCATCATGCGGGTGGGCTTTTCCTGCAAAGATAAGCTGAACTCTGCCTCTCCTGTTTATTTTCCTAAGCCTTTCAAGGTCTGAGAGGATTAAGGTTGCCCGCTTATACGCTGTCATGCGCCTTGCAAAACCTATGGTCAGGGTTTCATAGTCCATGCCTGCCCCTGTTCTTTTGTTAACCTCATCTATAAGGTCTTTTTTTGCACTCCAGTGGGCTTCCCAGATTTCATCATCAGGGATTCCTCCTATTCTTACCAGGAGTTCGGGTTCGTTTGCCCATCCAGGCAGGTAGCGGTCAAAAAGCTGCCTGAAAGCAGGGCAGGTCCAGGTATAGGAGTGGATGCCGTTTGTTATTGCCTGGATTGAATATCCTGGAAAGAGTTCTCTTGAGACTCGACTGTGCCTTTTTGTAACTCCATTGACATACTCGGACAGGTTGAGGGCAAAAAGGCTTGTGTTAAAACGGTCTGCCCCTCCAAATCTTCTAAGGATATCCACATCATTTTTATCCCTAATCTGGTCTTCAATAAGCCCGTAATCGAACTTGTCATGCCCTGCTTCTACAGGCGTATGAGTGGTAAAAATACAGAGCTCCTTTACTTTAGCAGGATCTTTACCATTACGTTTCAAAAGCTCCAGAGCAAGCAAGCTTGAGTGCCCTTCATTCATGTGATATTTTCGGACCTTAAAGCCAAGTGCTTCAAGCATACGAACTCCCCCTATCCCGAGCACGATTTCCTGCTTGAGCCTGTATGTATGGTCGCCCCCATAAAGAAAATCCGTAATCCTGCGGTCATCCCATGAGTTCCCCTCTACATTGGTGTCGAGAAAAATAATAGGTACGCAGCCTCCGGTAAGGCTTTTGCAGTTGTAGTGCCATGCCTGAATTTTGACATCCCTGTCCTGAATTTTGACGCTCACTTCCTGCTGGAGCCGGGTCATCAAATTAGAAGGGTCCCACTCTTCAGTTTGTTCTGTCTGGGTCCCGAAGGCATCAAGGCTCTGCCTGAAATATCCTTTATTGCTAACCAAAGTTACTGCTACAAGAGGAATACTGAGGTCTGCAGCCGAGCGGATTGTATCGCCGGCGAGCACTCCAAGTCCTCCTGCATATGTCGGGATTTCATTGCGAAGTCCTATTTCCATAGAAAAATAAGCTATTTTCTGCCCTTTCAATACTCCCTGGAGATCGTTTTCCATATCAGTTAATCCCCCTGCCTTCTTTATCATTTAGCAGTAATGTTTAAAAATACTCAATTTTTTTAAATAATATTTATGAAGATGCCTCCTGATATATTAATTCTACCTTCCAAGTTGACTTCTCGAGTTAAATCAAGCTTAAAATAAACCAAAAAATTTCTTCGTAACCAGAGTTTTTTGATTCCTCGAATTGTATACTCTAAAAAATATATTCTCGATACTCTTAAAACCTAAAAGTAACCATCAATCAGATTAAGAAACACTCTCCACTGCCTACAAAACTTTAGATTAAACGTTTACCAGTAAAACATTTTTTAAGTATGATTTAAATAGCAAATATGAATATATTATTTAAGTGTATCTTATTCTGGTAGATATTAAATTAGTTGTGGACAATAAATAGGTGGAAGTAGATGCCTGAAGATGTTATATCTCATTCCTCTGGAGATTCTGAAGAAAAGAAGGTGGTTTCTTCCAGGTCTCTGGAGTCGCTTAAAGATCGGGCAACAAAAGACAGGAATCATGCGGTTAGACGTGAAGCTCTTCTCACACTTGCAAAAAACTATCGTGACAGTGAGGATATTTTTGATTTTATAAAAGATATAGCTATCAGTGATAGTCACTACTCGGTCCGAAAGACCGCCCTTAAGGAACTGACAAGTTCGTGGAAAGAAAGACCAGAAACTTTGTCCCTTGTTAGAGAAAGGGCTATTGAGGATGCAAATTACGAAGTAAGAAGGGCTGCTGTAAGAGAACTTGCAGAGAACTGGAAGAATATGCCTGAAATTATCGAGCTTCTAAGGGATTGGGCTGAGAATTCAAAAGATAAGTTTGTCCGGAGCACAGCTCTTCAGGAGCTTTCCGGGTGCTGGGGCAAAAACTGCTGCAGTCTGGATTTTATAACAGACAGGGTTGTAGAGGAGAAGGATGGTTTTGTCAGGGCTATTGCAGTCCATAGCATTGCAAAACACTGGTATGAGGAACCAAAGGTTCTTCAGCTGGTAATGGATAAAGCCGTGAACGACGAACATTATTCTGTAAGGAGTGTGGCTTTACAGGCACTGGCAGGAAAATGGTCCAGCAAGGAAAATATCCTTCCTTTTATAAAAGAAAGGGCAGTAAAGGATGCTCACTATTCTGTAAGGGGAGTTGCTATTCAGGAACTTGCAAATGGCTGGCATGACGTTCCTGAAATTCTGGAGTTTATCAGGGAAAGATGTGTTCGCGACGAGGATAATATGGTAAGAGGAACCGCGGTCAGTCTGCTTGCTTCCTTATGGCCTGAAGAACCAGGAGCCTTTGAGCTGATCATGGAAAAAGCTGTTTCTGATGAACATTATTCTGTCAGGAAAAACTCCATGGAAGAGCTTGTAAAAGGCTGGCACGAGAGGCCTGATACTCTCAGACTTGTAAGGGATAGACTGCTAAATGATGAAGATAACTTCGTAAGGATTACCGCAGTTCAGGAGCTTGCAAAAATCTGGCATACTGATCCGGGCACTCTTCCTCTTATTAAAGAGATAGCTCTTAAAGATAAAGATGAATTTGTAAGAGATGCAGCTGTCCGGGAGATCATAGATGGCTGGCAGGATAAAGACATTAAAAGTAAGTTTATGAAAAGATTCACTTGATATTTTTCCTTCTGTAAATCTTACCTGCGAAAAAACTTCACTCAAGTTTGATTTATATATTTTTCCCTCTGAATTTACTTTTTTCTATAAATTCCTGTGTTTAGAAATATCATGGTTTAAGCCTGATCAAGCCTCCTATGCATGATATTCTTGAAGATTCAAATCACAATCTTTTTAATTTATTGCGTGTTTCTATGTAGTTGTAGCAAAAAGACTAAATATGCGAAACTTTCTCCTAGCTTCCTGTAAAAGGTTTCGCGCGAGGACTAAAATGGCTAAAGCGGCTTCAAATTCGGCTAAAAACGGAAACGGCAGCAGGCAAAAACCCTGCAAATATCTTAATGAGATAGCTTTATGCAGTGCACTTGAGATGGCAAAAGAGCTGATCTCAGTAATAAACAAGGTTCCTGTTACTGTATTTCTGTGGCGTCCGGAAAAGTACTGGCCTGCAGAGTTTGTCTCTGAAAATGTAAAACAGTTCGGGTACACGGTAGAAGAGTTTACGTCAGGAAAGCTTCTCTACGGAAACATTGTGCATCCTGACGACCTGGAGAGGGTCGAAAGAGAGCTCTCAAGAAGGATTGAAGAAGATTACGTTGATTTTTCCCAGGAATACCGGATACTGACAAAATCAGGAGAAGTACGCTGGGTTGATGAGAGAACCTTTATCGAAGCCGATGAAAATGGAGTCGTAAAATACCTTAAAGGTATAATTCTGGATATTACCGAAAGAAAAAGAAAAGAGAAACTGCTCTATATCCAGAGGGATCTTGGAATTGCGCTGAGCACTTCGAATTACCTGGACGAAACCCTTGATCTCCTGCTTGACTCGTGCCTTCAGATAGATGAGATTAATGCCGGTGGTATCTATCTGGTTGATGAAGAGACCGGGGATATGAATCTTGCTATCTATCGTGGCCTCTCTCCTACTTTTATCGAGAATGCTTCTTATTACAGTGCAAATTCTCCAAATACCAAACTTGTTATGATAGGGCAGCCTGTCTACAAGCAGCACATAGATCTTCTTCTTACTTCTAAAGACGATGCACTTAGACAGGAAAACCTCAGAGCTACGGCAATAATTCCTGTAAAAAACGGAAAAAAGGTTATTGCTGCTTTTTATCTTGCCTCAAGAATGGAATATGAACTTTCGGACAGTGTGCGTACGGTTATTGAAACAATTGCAACCCAGTTCGGAGTTTTTATCTCCCGGATCAAGCTTGAAGAAAAACTCAAAGAGTGCGTGAAGAAACGAAAATCGTAACACTCCTTCTATCTCACTCCTTCTATTTTTTATTTAATTTTTCTCTCGTTTTAATTTCTTTTTCCTTTTTGGAAAAGTTATACTCCCTTTTCCTGATAATTGTGTCTGCAATTTAGCCCATTACCTTCTGATTTCTTATGGAAAAAGACTAAAACATGTACAGCCCTGGTAAACTTTGCAGGAAATTACTACGCAGGGATATTTTTTTGCGAGATCTGCAATTTATAAGTAAAATTTATTAATTTTGCCTCATAATTTGTATAGGGAAAGGATTGCAAATATCAGTAGATTATCAGTGGATTTTTTCCCCTAATCTCATTTAAAATAAGCTGGAAAATAATATCTGAATGGATCGATATGAGAAGACCTCACGAATGAGGTCTGACTGAAAATTATAACATTCTGGTGGGGAGTATGACAGAAGAGCTTAAAGATAAGATTCGTGATTACCTTGCAAAGCACTATTACCTGAACCTTGCAACCGTAAGCCCTCAGGGAAGCCCTATGGCTCATACAATGGCTTATGTTTCCGAAAACGAAATCGTATATCTGGCAACCAATAAAAACACCCGAAAGGTCCAGAATATCATGCAAAACCCGCAGGTAGCCTTTACCGTTGATGAGGATGATCCTGACTGGTTTGATATGCAGGCACTTCAGGTCGAAGGCAGGGCATCAATAGTTGCCGATGAGAATGAACTGCGTGAAGTCGGGGAGATCATGGCAGCCAAATTCCCTGTTATTGCAGATTTGCCGCCAGATCCGGATACTATCATGATAAAAATAGAACCCAGTCTAGTCTATTATCTGGACTACAGCATTGAGTTCGGGCACAGGGAAAGCGTGAATTTCTGAGTTATAAATGTTAAAAATATTTGTAAAAAAGTAACTCAATAAAAAATGTTTATAAGCTTCCTTCTCTTTTTTGATTTTCAAGTATTCAAGAATGCAAAAAAATGGTTTACAGATAAGATGATAAAGAAAGTCTTTACTTAAATCTCTTCTTTTTTATCTTCCTTTTCCTTTCTTATCCTGAACTTTTATTTTGTTGTCCGGTTGCTTAACTTCCTCAACTGGTTTCTTAGTTTTGTTGTTCGTTTCCTTATCAATCTTATCTCGTTTTGCTGCCTTCTGTTTCTTGGTTGCCAAGTTATAAACCTCTGGATAACTTTTTTACAAATTAACAATTATAAAGCAGTCTCGTACTATAAATAGGTTCATCTTTTATTCGGTCCATTCACGGATCATTCTTTTCTTTTTATCTTTTGTCTGGATTGTTCTGTCGAAAAGAAATTTAAGCAATATTATTTCCTCTTTTTTCTGTAAAATAGACAGAAGAAGCCGATAATTAAAACAAAGAACGCTGTAACGAGTAATTCTCCAGGTATTGCTTGAGTAGTCATTATAACAGAAGAACTTGAAACCGTAGACATACTACTCTTGATGATTGGAATAGCTAAATATTTTTCTAAAAGTTTCCGTTTTTGTTCTCTTAAAAATACTTCTAAACCCGGAAAAAGTTTTACTCTTCAGGATGAGCTCTAAAAATAAACAAAAATAACAAAGGTGATTGAGGACTATTCTTACAAGTCCTCAACTGTGCCGCCGTTGCATGAGGTCTGCCAGTTTTTGACCTTCTTTACACTGATCTTTATTGTTTTTGCAAGTTCTATAGGGTCTGCTTCGGCAAGGGCTTCCACGCTTGTAATCCCGGCTTCTTCAAGTTTTCCTGCGGTGGCTTTTCCCACGCCTTCGAGGTCTTTGATGGACTTGGGTTTTTCTTTTTTCGGCTGCTGTGCCTGCTCTTCCTGCTGGGCTTTTTGCCATTCTATGAAATTGCACTGCGGACAGCCGAGGTCCCAGGCTCGTTTTCCCTGATTGATTATGCGGATGTGGTGCAGGCCGTGAGTTTCGCAGAATTTATCGGTGACTATGATCTGTCCGCTCTTTGGCAGGGGCAGGGAGAAAGTGCAGTTGGGATAGTTGCTGCAGCCTATGAAACGGCTGCCCCTTTTAGAACGGCGGATCATGAGTTCGTTTCCGCATAAGGAGCAGTTACCTATGATTTTGTCTTCCCTGAGGCCTGCTTGAAGGGACTCTATAATATTATCCCTATTCTTGTCAAGTTCCGAAAAAACCTGCTTGAGCATCTCCCTGGACTCTTCAAGGACAGTGTCCTCCTGTATTTTGCCTTCTGCGATTTTGTCCATGTTTTCTTCGAGCAGTTTGGTCATATCCGGCTTTGTGATCGTGGGAGAATATTTTTCAAGGGTATCCATTACGGCAAACGAGGTGTTTGTGGGCTGAACCGGGTTTCCGTGGATATAAGCTCTGGAATAGAGCTTGCTGATAATCTCGTGCCGGGTGGCTTTTGTACCGAGCCCGAGCTCTTCCATTATATTGATTAACCTGCCCTGTCCGTAGCGGCCCGGAGGCTGGGTTTCTTTATCCAGCATCTCTTTCTTTATCACTTTTAATACGTCGCCTTCCTTTAGTTCGGGAAGCAGCCTGTCTTCAGGGGCGTTATACGGGTAGTACCAGCGCCAGCCGGGTTCGAGAAGCCTTGCTCCGTTTGCCCTGAACTCTTCTCCTTCGATGTCAAGTTTCAGGCGCATGGTTTCCCATATGCTGGGTCCTGCAAAGGTTGCAAAAAAGCGCCTGACCACAAGCTCGTAAACTTTCCATTCCTCTTCTTTGAGGTCAGCTTCCTTTGCCAGGGAAGCAGGAAAGATAGGTGGGTGGTCTGTGGTTTCTTTTTTCCCGCGCGTGGGGACAAGTTCGGCTTTCTCAAGCAGGGCGTTTGCGTATTCCCTGAAAGGTCCCTCTTTGAAAATCTCAATTTGAGCCCTGAGGTCAAGAGTTTCGGGATAAACAGTATTGTCTGTCCTTGGGTATGAAATGTACCCGTTCGTGTAAAGAGATTCAGCAATGCGCATGGCATTTGCAGGGCTGAGTCCTATTGAATTCGCCGCGCTGATAAAGCCTGTAGTATTAAAAGGAGTTGGGGGCTGGTCGGTCTTTGTCCCTTTCTCTATTTCCTTTAATTCCGCTTTTTTTCCCAGCTTCTTGAATACCTTTAAAGCTTCCTCTTTGTCCAGAAAACGGCGGGTGGAGTGCTGGGCTGAAAAAGTCTCCTTTGCCGCGTCTTCAAGTTCAACGTGGATTTCCCAGTAAGGGGTCGGGACAAAGATGTTTCTCTCCTTCTCCCTGTCAACTATAAGAGATAGGGTTGGGGACTGTACTCTTCCCACGGAAAGAAACATTTTCCCGAGCCTGCCTGCGGCAAGGGAAATATATCGGGTAAGGGCGGCTCCCCAGACAAGGTCAATTACCTGCCTGGAGTGACCTGCGTCTGCCAGGTTAAAATCAACGTTTGTAGGATTTGCGAATGCGGCTTCAATTGCTTTTGGAGTTATTGCGCTGTAACGGACCCTGTCGAAAGGAACATGTGGATTAACCTGTTTTAGAATGTTCAGAGCTTCAACTCCTATAAGTTCTCCTTCCCGGTCGTAGTCAGTTGCAATCGTGACTCTGTCTGCTTCTTTTCCAAGGCTCTTTAAAGCAGTCACTATCTTCCGGTTGATTGGGGTTGTTGTAATCTCGGCGTCTATCAGGGCTCTGGCGTCAACCTTCTGCCAGTTGTTGTACTCTTTTGGAAAATCTATCCCGACAATATGGCCGGAAAGCCCTACTACTGCAGTTTCCTGTCTGCTTTCGCCGGAACCAATTTCGTACCGGTATACGTCTACTCCGCTGACTCTTTCCTTTTTAGGACTTTTTGGAGCCAGAATCGCAGCTATCCTCCTCGCTGCTATATTTTTTTCCGTTACGATAAGATGCATTTAAAACTCCGATAATTTTTCTTACTTTTTATGGAGGTAAACTGGCGTACCCCAAAACTCTGCCAGTCTGAGTCGAAGCCTGCCTCCTAATTCTTGAACTTTCCTTTTGCAATGGCAACACAATGTATTTACCAATTGTTGTTTTTTTCCTCATAGTAGATATGGAAGATATCCACGGGACAACTGATGATTTGAAGCGTGCATATGACCGTCTTGATGAATCGAATGTTCAGACGTGAATAAACAATTACTCAAGCATTTTTTAATCTTCCTGCGGCGCGAAGGTTTGCGTAAAGCTATTTTCTCACTCTCTTGAATAATCTCAACATAGGAACTCGCCTTTGTCAAAGGTTACTGGACTTTGGAATAGACAAAACTCTAACCTAACTTACACAAGATGACTTTGATATGTTCCTCATTTACATGGAAGATGAACGTAATATCAAAAAAGGCGGTATTAAGGTATATATAGTTTTCTTGAAAAAGTTTTCAAAATGGGCTCTTGAAGACACTCCAAAATGGATCAGGGAGCTTAAACCCCCCGTATTGAAACCCGAATTCAACCTGCTGATATCCCTAACAAAAATGAATTTGATGAGATTCTTAACTCTATGACTCATCCCAGAGACAAAACTCTTATAGCGCTCATGGGAGACGGGATATTCAAAATCGGTGAACTTATATTCAAGTCAAAGAGATGCTGTTTTGATTGCTTTAGCAGAACACTTTGTTCGTGAGGAACAGCGAGAAAAAGAAAAAAAGATGGCAGAACTCTACTTCGTCCTTATCCAGCACAAAGAAGCTAGGGAGCTCCTGAAGGAAGTTTCACGGACCCCAAAAAAGAGCCGAAGCACTTACAAAGGCAGGTATAGCCCTGGTTGAAGCCGGGAGATATGAAGAAGCAAAAGAGTGTTTTGCAAAAGCTAAGGAACTTGAAAATAAGCAGAATCCCGATTCGAAGAATTCTAGATCCGAGAAAAAGGTACTTTTTGAGGAAAATTATCCATGTGAGTTTATACTCGAGTGAATAGATCGCTATAAATCAAAGGATTGGATAAATAGTCTAAATGTATCAAAACAACGCGTAAGTTTGAATTATACACCTCATACTTTTGTTTCGGGGGGAGTTATGAAGAGAAAGTTGGCTTCTGGTGGAATCACAACGGAGATGTTTAAAAATTCTATGAAGGGAATATATTCCACATCTGTAACTTCCAATACTATTGATGAATCTCCATTTGCTTACAAAGATTTTTCTGAAATAGAAGAATATCTAAAACAGACGGTGCGGATAACTAATGTCATTAAATCACTTGTGTTTTTGGTACTGAATTGTGTAATTTGCATACACTATCAATTTTATTATAGTTTTAAAAGGATTATTCTATATTTTTGCAAATATAGGTTTTAGCTTCCATGTAAGAGTTAATTGCTATCTTCATTGTTCCGTTAACATCGATAATCTTCATGTTAAATACTTTTGCAAAATCAGAAGCATTTCTATGAAAATTAACATCCTTATAGCTTTGATTATTAATCTTAAAAAGAAGACTATACATAGGAGAAGTTAGATATTTGCTGATCTTTTTATAAGATTCAGAAGACTTGTAATTAGTTTCATTCAGGTCGGAAAGCACCATTGGTGTTGCATATATAGCTCCTTTGCCATTTCCTGATAACATCGTTTTTGTGTAAATCTCGTTTCCTCCGAGTGCTACGCTTATACAGTCATCAACAATGTTTCTTTCTTCATCCCTCAGAAAATAAATAGGGCAATCAAGTTGCTGCAATTCAGCTTGCGCTTTTTCGGAACTAAAGCCACATTTTCCATAAAATAAAAGAATACCATTCGAAATCTTTGCCATTTCTCTGGCATTCAGATACACTTCGGATTGTAAAAGGTCAATATCAGAATGTAAATCTTTTCTAAGAAGATTCACAACAACAGTTAATCCTTGTTTCTTTTTAAGGAGTATAAAATCACACATTTTCTTACAGAAAGGAATATTCGCGAACTTCCTCGAGAGCTTCCCGAGTGGCTCTCTATTGATCTCCAATATAATAGGATACAACTTGTCAGATGGAAACATAAAAGGCTTAAGATTTTCAGACTTGAGTTTTTTTACAAGTCGGAAACTGTTTCTATTCTCTACTACAAACAGCCTTTTAATTTCAGGGTCTTTAGAGAGAACATATACTAATTCATCTTCAAGCATTTCACAGGCAACTACACTTAAGACCGGCATAATTATCTTTTATTAACAGTTCTCACATATTTCATCCTTTATCGAAAAATAACATTTTTTGAATATTTTCTGACTACCAATGATCTCAAAAGTACTATATCCAAACAATTTAGCATATTCTTCGATCTTTGCATCTATGTCCTTTACATATGTCAGACCTGTATTGACTTTTGCGACTCTTGAATATCCTGCCAGGTCATTGATCATTTTTGCCATTTTCAACGCCTTTTCAGGATTAGAATGAAGTTTATCTATGTTTAGAAGTTCTTTCCATGAGCTGGCATACATTGGTGTAAAGAAGAAAGCAGGCTCTTTACTATGGGTTTTAAGCAATTTGAGGTAGTTTGCACCACCGCCTACCGTTGCTCCGATGCAGTCATCTACAACTCTTTCATCATCCCTTAGTATCCGAACCGTACAACCGTCTTTTTCCAGGCAAAAATCTTCCTCCACATTGCCCAGAACGTTACCACAAAGACCGTAAAAAATGAGTAGCCCATTGGAGAATGGTATCATTTCCCTGATATTTTGATAGACTTCAGATTTCAATATTTTTGGTACTGCATGAAGCCCAAGTTCCATGAGGTTAACTACAACAGTGAGTTCATCCCTGTCGATATTATTAAGTATCTTTGGTAGCTTTTCGAACGGAATAATGTCATAATAGATGTGCTGTTCATCTAGTTTTTCTGTAAATTCGGAGATATTTCCATTTGCTACAATTAAAATTCTCTTTATTTGCAAATCGTTCGCAATAAGCCAAATTATTTCATCCTGAAGTATTTTACAGCCTAAGATACTCAAAACAGGCATCAAGAATCGCCTCCGGATTTATGTACTTACCAGTTTCATTTTTTTAGAGCAAAAAATTGATTTGATAATTAGAACCTATCTACCTACATATAGGTAGGTCATTGGTGGAAAAAAATCAATCCTTCCACCCAAGATCAGATTTGATTACGGAAATAGATCTGACAAGTGTTTTCCTACCCTGGATGCTAGATAATAGTCTGGCACCCATCAATGTTTCGACTACCAATTCCGCGCGTGCTTCGACAGGATCTGAAAAATTGAATTCTCCCTGTTCTAGGCCGGTTCTGAGAAGTTTGGAGATCCAATCCAGTATATCATGCAGTAGCAACAGATTTTGCTTTTTAACTTCCTCTGGAAGTTCTTCAAAATTAAGGATCACTGAGCCAGGAGGGCAAATACTTTTGCCTTCATCAAACTCCTTCAATGCATAATCGAAATAGTATTGAAGCTGCTCACGAGCAGACCCTCCAGATTCCACTATTTGGGCAATATTCTCGGCTAAGTTCTTTCTGCTCTCTTCAAGCAATGCAGCAACCAGATCTTCCTTTTTAGGATAGTAATGATGTATTGAAGAGTTTTTTATCCCCAGTTTCTGGGAAATATCTTTATAACTAAACCCATTATAACCTTGGCATTGCAAAAAGTGTCTTGCGTAATGGCGTATTTGTTGATTGGTCTGGTTCACATCTTTCATATGTATACACATGTTCCTTATAAATATTTGAATTGGGCTCCTTCACATATTTCTATTAAATTTTCCATACTTTAATTAATTCTCACATAATATCTCTACCTATATGTAGGTATCTATCTACATATAGGTAGATATTTTCATATAAGTATAACGGTTAAAATGTGGAAACAATCAAAAACCAGGATTTTCCAAACTTTAACCTTTTCCAATTCTTCCAATTTATTCGCTCTTTCCAGAACATGAGCATTAAGAGTAAATTACTTATCTGACCTGGCGTTCATATCTGAAAAAAGGAAAGGGATGTTATGCAAAGGCTCAATTAATTATTGATTATATACCACACTTCTTAAAATTGCCACTGCATACAACGTAGGAGTTCCCATCACTTCCTCTGACTGACCGGTAGTATGTGGTCTTGTAGTACAAATTAGCGTGTACAGGATTTGTATATACATACTCCTCCCACCCGGTGCCGTTCTCCAGTGCTCCGGTAACGATTTCATCACGGAAAGGTTTACCGGTGACATCTGTCTTCCCTTTTAAATTAGTACCGACTAACAGGATATTGTCTGCGTGGGCGACCATTGTCACATTCGCATCATACACGAAGGCATAGAGGCCCGGATTCTCAGGATCACGATACGGTGCTTCACCTGCGTTGATGCGATGGAACGTGTCGGTAGCGTTCTTCTCAATTGCCGTGGCAGTGATGTTCACAAGTGCGATCACTGCTTCATCGGTGAATGTCTGCTGGGCACAGCTGACACCGAGATCCTGATAGACAATCCGTTCGTAGTCGCTGACTCCCTGCTCATCTTTCTGATCTCGTAATGTATCCAGAGCCTGCTGGAAGGATTGAACAACGGAGTCGGGGACGTCTTTACTAAAAGCATAGTAAGTATCCTGGGCTTGTAATTCATACACGACCATGTAGCTGTTATAGTTCCCGGTCGCCTGTTCAGCAAAGTAATTGCCTGAGGCCTCGGGACATGCCCAGAGATCGATTTCACCGCTATCCAGTGCGGCAATGATTGCGTATACATCGCTTTCGGTCACTATCTGGCTCTGGTTCACACCAATATCGAGCAGATACCGAATCGCAACATCGTCAGTGATCACCCCTATACGGTAACCCTTCAGGTCTTCAGGACCTTTTATACTGATTTCTCGGTCCGGTCTGGCAAACAGAACCTTTCGGTTAGTATAGACAGGTCCGGCCCATTTGAATAAATCCTCACGTTCGGGAGTTCTTGCCATACTGAAGAGAACTGTACCATTTCCGGTGAGAGCCGCCTGATATCCTTCGGTCCAGGGGACGAGGTGTATCTCCTCTTGAGATACTTTATTCCCCATTTTTTCAGTTATTGCCTCTAGCAGGTCAACAGAGAGCCCCTTCACAGTTCCATTTTCCTGATAATTATAGGGAGGAAGTTGTTCAGTGTAATATGTCAAACTGGTCAATTCAAGGGTACTATTCGTATCTGCAGATTCAACTTCGCGTTCAGAGAGGCATCCGGCAGTCATAATTAGAGCACCAGTGAGTGCTATACTAAGGAAAAGATACGTATATCGCAAGAAGGATGACATAAATATTATAAACTGTCTGTATATAAGTAAATGTTCATTCGGCCAACTTTAAAATTAAACGCCCTCTTTATATTCATATGATCGTTCTCTCGTTATTTATACTTGAATCTGGCCTCTACTTAATAAAAAAATCATGATTGAGAGGGGAGGTTTTTGTTCCTCCCGATTGCGAGGGGTGGAATATGCATTTGGGACAAATTTGCGAAAATTCTAATTTTCACAATAGATGCCAGGAAACTTTGCAGAATTCTGAAAAAGTATTATAGTGTTTGTTGTAGCTGCATACTGCTGTGACTTGGTGGCCAGGTTGAAAATTGAGATGAGTATATTTCTATGATTGAAAATATTTTGGCTATGATGATAGCAGAAAAACAAAAAAATGGGAAGTGTTTAACTTTATATTTGGAGTTAAAAGATGGAAAACAAATTTCTAGTCATAATGTTGAGGATTACCAACTTACTTCCAGCCCATCAGGAATTCCTCAATACTTCAAACAAAAAATACCTATTTCCAGGTCAAAGGAATTGTTTAAAAATAATTAGAAAAGGGTCGGAATTTAAGAAAAAAGGATTTCCTTTCATGTATTGGCAGTTGGGGAAATACGGGAGGCTTCGTATCCGACCCTTTACGTCTTATTTATATCAAGCTATATGCACTTGATATTTACTATAATACTTCCATAACATATATACTTTGTGATTAAATTTAGACAGTACTGAAAATAAGTGTTACTTAGCTATTAAGGATGAGGTTAGTCAAGAAAAAAAATTCATTTTTCAATCTTTAAGGGTATGCTTAAAAAAGTTATAGAAAAGGATTGGAATTAAGAGGAAAGGGTTTTTCCTCTCAATTTCAGAGATTGTGGAATGACAGGGGATTAAATCCAATCAACTCTTATATTCATCCCATTTTTCGAGCTATGAATAGTTATTATAAACTATTTAACTTAAAAATATATAATTTATAAGGACGTTTTGAACCAATAGTACATATTCTCAAAAATGTTCTTCTGGCTATTATAAGATTTTTTAATAAGTAAGTTATTGTATTCTATAGTCAGTTTCAAAAGTTAATACACTCTCCCTTCTTTAAAACATCTATTTTCTCTTAATGAAGTTGATCTTATTTTAATAGTTCCAAATTACTTCCAGCCAGCTTGACTGTTTCTAGAAGTTCTAGCAGGAATCCTGAAGGAGAATTACAGGATTACAGAGGCTTGCTGCAGGGAGCTTGCTAAGCTTACCCGAGAGGATTCAGCTTGAGCTTGATATGTACTGTCCAGACAGAAAGAGACTTTATTTTATGGACCCTGAAGAACCTAAAGTTGCATAAAAAAGTAAGTGTTTTGTAATTTTTCGTTCCCGTGAACTATGTAAGATCATTAAAATGTATTACAAGATATCAAAAGCTCATTGTTTTAAAAAAATTCAATTCTACCTTAGGATAACTGAGGAAATTCAGAAGTTGCCTGCAAAGCAGGCAACTGAGTAAGTCCTATATGTTTTGCCTTATTCATCTTCACTCTTCCGATTACTTCTGATCAAAATTTTATCTCTCCTGTTTTTTCGTGTAATAGATCCAAAGAAGGATGCAAATAATTCCCAAGGCAATGAGGCTTATAACAAGTATTGGTTTTTTCTCAGCTGGTTTTTCTAACTGAGTTTGAGTTTTGTTAATGTTTTTATCGGGTACATTTATTGTATCGGGTACATTTATTGTATCTTTCTCCGGTTCTTTTTCGAACTCTCCTTCAGGATTGTTTTCTTCTTGAATGTTCCCTCCGGTTGTGTCATCTAGAGTTTTGATGGGCTTCAGTGTAACCAGACGAGGATTATCTGAGTGGCTTGAAGAAGAATGCCATTTCTTGAGAGTTATGATTTTTGAAGTGTCCCCTATTGTTATTTTGTAATCCCCTTCAGGCATCTTACTGGTATCATATTCATATCTAAAGTTTCCTTCCGAATCAGCAGTGATTTTTTGGCAAGCGGTAATCCTGAGCTTTACATTAGATTCTTCTTCCAAAGCGTCTCCATACATTTCAACTCTATAAGTCAAAGGAGGTACTCTTGATTGAGAAACAGTAGCGACTCCGTCAATAGCATTTTTGCTAAGAGTAAACCCTACAATTTTTTTTACCTTGATGTTCAGGTTTTTCACTTGCTCAGCCCTTACAGTGAAGAGGTTATTATTTCCTTTAGGAATTTTAACTTCCTTGACAGTATACTCATATTCTCCTTTAGATGCGATCACGTTTTTCTCATATGAAACTTCTGCTGTAAGTTCTTGATTAGGGTTGGCATTTCCGGTTATCACTAAATTATCACCAAGGTAGGGGTTTGAAGGGACAACATTCCATTCCCCAGCCGTAGCTGTAAGAGAGAAAAACAACAAAGTCAGTATAGATGCTAAGATAATAGCTGCAGAATTTAGCAGTTTTTTTGATGCGGAAAGAGATTTCATCTTTTCTTGCATGAAAAACAACTCCACTTTATAGATTTTTTTAAAAATTTGTTAAAAATCTCCTAATTATTTAATTCAGATAAAACTGAATAACTGACCACCTTTTCGAAAATTTAATGTAACTTCCAAATTCGAGTTTTGAGACGTAATTCTGAATTTTGCAATCAGTTCATTAACTGATTTTGGGTAGGCTAAATCGTAACTGTTTTCGCTAGTTAATTTTTATCTTTTTTAAATTTTGGAGTTTAAAAGTTACGTGAAAATTTTCTGAATTACCTTTTTACCTCACTTTTCACAGATGTCTATTCAATTTTCACAAGTCTTGATGCCATTGTTTTGTCTGATAACTCCATAGTTATCCAAACTTGTGGTTTTGAAATTTCTCTCACGTAAACTGTGTGAATAATCTAATAGTGTACAATATATTTTAACTTTTCTACAAAGTGCCAAATATTTCTATAAATATCTTTTATATAATTTTTTTAAAATTAGTTTTGAGTTCATCCCAAAACCCAGTTTTAATATCAATTATCAGAATTATTCTGGATTGCTTTCATAAGTAGAAGCTCTATTGGTCACTTAGAATATGAGATCCAAAGAAGCAAATTCTGAATTTTGGGATCGACTCTAGAAATAGATGCGACTCACTAAAAAATTTAAACTGACAGTACAGGTATGCAAAACGATAAAAAACACTGTCATAATATTGATATGTTCAATAAAACTAATGTTCGCCTTATTCTTCATTTTTTAGAAATATCTTATTCGATTAAAAAACGTATATATACATTAAAAGCCAATGTTTACTGGGGGGAGAACTTACTATAGAAATTAAGTTTGGGATCTTTGTTTCTTCCGTTTGTGTTTAAAACGTTGTTAAATTCGGTTCTCCTTCATATCTTCATGTAAAATACATATTTCACAAGACAGTTTTTTTAATTTACTAGAAAAGTTTTTTAATAAGGAAAGCGTTCTGTTATAGAGACCAGTTTTAAAAATGAATACTTCCTGTTTTCTTGAAATATCTTTCGCCTTCTTTTTAGTGAGAATAGTCTTTATCCTTAATAACTTTCAATTGTTTTCAGCTAGCTTGACTATTTTTTATATATCTAAAGATGTTTTAATTTCCTGTATTAAACATATAGCACATGGACAAATCCCAGTTTAACTAGGATTTCCAACCCTTTGTTGGTAATTTATACATTTCGTTTGAGTTTCCTTTTGCAATATAAATGGATCAAATTCTGAAATTCTGCTATCCGTAACTAAAATCAGGCCCAAATATTCGGGATTTATCCTGCTTTTACTCTTATCGGGGTTCTTTCTCAGGTTCAAGTTTACACTCCGGATCTCAGGACTTTTAGCTTTTAGTTTTTATCTGATTTTGGGTTTTTATCGACCTTCAATAAGCGCAAAAGCAAGTTCTACAGCTTCCTGCGGACTTTTTACCCTTTGTGTACCTTCTATTTCCCATTTACAGTCAAGAACAAACACAGGCTTTCCCATTTTTAACCCAAGAGCGATTTCCGAAAGCGTCCCGTATTCTCCGGAAACTGCAATCAGAGCATCCGAAGACTGGGCTATAAGAGCATTTCTGGCATGCCCCATTCCGCTGAGAATGACCGTATCCACCCACGGATTTGCATCCTCTCTGCATGTCCCTGGCAAAATTCCTATGGTCGTTCCACCTTCCAGTTTTGCTCCACAGGCTGCAGCTTCCATTACCCCCCCAAGGCCTCCGCAGACAAGGACAGCTCCCCTTTTTGCAATCTCTTTTCCCACAGCTTCGGCAAGAGTTCTGGTCTCACTGCTGCATGCTCCGGCTCCTATGACCCCTATCTGCTTTCTTACTTGCGGTTTCACTATCTATAACTCCTTTCAGACCTGCTATTTGAGATCCGGTTAGTCTGCATCCATTAATTCTGGTAGTTTCGGTATAATTGTCTCTCTAATTGCCTTTCTATGTGAGATGTTTTTACATGGAGATGTCCTTACAGGTATCTTCAGATATAATGGCTCTGGATTTCCACAATTTCAGTACTGTTTTTTGCGGTTGCGTATTCCTCAAGAGGCTCCCTGTTCAATTCAAGAAAGCTGTGCCCCCAGTTAAATTTGGACATGACTTTTTCAGCCTGCTCTTTGTAACCTAAGATGTACAGTGCTGCTGCAAAAGCTTCTGCAGAGTTTAGTTTAAAAGGCCTTCCGAAGTTCACCGGATTGCCTGCAAGCATGTAAGGAAGGGCTCTGTGTTCCAGATTCAGCTTTTCCAGCTCAGGAAAAACCCTCTCTACTTCTTCCCAGGAACAGTCGAGCACAATAATTCCTTTTTTGGGGTCATCAGCTGGTGAGAGAGCCTTTTCTGCCATAGGGTCGAGCAAAATTGCTGATCTGGGCAGCTTTGAGATCTTATCGTAAAGACGGGCAAGTTCAAAACGTGCCATTTTTCTTCCTGTGCACTTTTTCGGGTCACACTGCCCGGCATGGTAGATGTAAAGGGGAATATCCCGGCTCTTTGTCGGATTCATCATTGATCCTCTGGAATGTGGGATTTATATGTTTTACGTCTTTGCGTCTTTTATACTCGATCTCCCCAGATCTGTTATAGAATTCAGAGTTTCAAAATCCTGGATTGAAGAAAATAACATAGATATCTCCACGATCGTCCTGAAAAGGTCTCATGACAGATCCTGGACTTCATTTGCAACGGAGATAACCGGAGAAGATGAGGGATACTTATTCTTTGAGGCTGAAGCTCGGACTTCTCCAGGTATGCATTTATGGAAACAAAAATGACTAGACTACTACAAAAAAGATTCTGATGTGGAGTTCACTAAAAGAGGTTCAGGTCGAAGAAAACTGTGAACTACCCCTCCCTGAAATCCTCGCCTTGCGGCTCGGTTTCGAGGGATGAGCTTCCTACGAGTACATTCTATCATCAACTTTGACTCTAAGAGTCGCAATTCTTCAAGAAGCCTGTTTGTCGTAGATTTCCGATATTACTACCGAAAGCTCGTCCACAGAGCATTTTGTTATAGAAACGATTTCCCTTAATTTTTCTAAACTCAACAATATTACTTTTTAATTTCTTCTCTCAAATGCGCCAGGCAAGCTTACAGAGTTCTGAATAAATGAATCTTTTTTGAGACATAATAATAAGTTACTTTATATCTTATTATTTGTATATAATTAATCATATCACTGCTTCATCAGGTTAATGTGGAGATTTGGTATCGGTCTTGGTACTGATATTTATCTTGAGATCAAGATTAAAATTAAGATTAAAATTAAGATTAAAATCAGGATTAAAATTGAAATTGAAATTGAGATCCAAAAAGAACCCTGTTAACATACTGCAGTGATAGATGAATAGTTTATTTCGGCCGGTGTCATTCAGGGCTTTCAATTATGGAAAAGATGTATTCAATCAGCATCTTTTATGATGAGATTATCTGGAACTTATTAAGGATAAGCTGTACAGACGTGAGTTTCATCAAGTACTGCCCGGAAAGAAGAAAGCACTCTTCTTTGTGGAGGGGAAAGAAGTATCTTCTTTTCGATTCCGGCTATTTCTAAGTGTGCCTCAAATTATCCGAAAACAGGAAGTTTCGGCTCAAGATGATTGATATCCCTTAGCCTTGCTTACGCCTGTATTCGGGTAGCGGAGAGTCCCGATTGAGACACTAAAAAGTTAGGGAGGTAGACTATATGGAACAACCAGTTGAGGTTACTGAACAACCAGTTGATGCTGAGAGCGAGGTAGGGTATGAACCGCTGGAGGCACCCTGGTGGGTAGTTTTTCTGGAGGGAGTTATCGCTATTCTTGTTGGCTTATTCTTGATATACAGCCCTGCAGTAACAACTATCTTTCTCGTCCAGATCCTGGGCATTTTCTGGCTGGCAGGAGGAATTCTTTCCGTTCTGGGGGCGTTTATATTTTCGGGGAGTCGATTATGGAAACTGCTTGGAGGTGTCCTGTCCATTATTGCAGGAATCCTCATACTGACTTATCCTATTTACAGTCCTTTAGTTGTACTCACTCTCTTCGTTATTTTCATAGGAGTCTGGGCTATAATCACAGGTGCTGTAAGACTTATCGGGGGACTTAAAGGAGAAGGATGGGGTACGGGAATCCTTGGTATCCTTACTATAATCCTCGGTCTTCTCCTTCTAACCAACACTCTGGCAGGAGCCCTTGCTCTACCGTGGGTATTCGGTTTTTTCCTCATTATCGGGGGCATTGGAGCAGTCATCGGGGGACTGAGAATGAGAACCTGAAGAAGGAGTTTTTCGAGACAAAAATAAGGAGACAAGAATATGGATAGACCTATCGGTGTTACCATTCTGGCCGCTCTGGCTGTACTGCTGGCAGTTTTAAACGGTATTGCAACGCTTCGTTTTCTTGGATTTTTACCCTTCATAGGACCTCTGGATATACGTATTTTCAACCTCTGGTACGCTCTACTGTACGGTCTGATGACCTACATCTGGGTATGGGTAGCTAAGATGCTCTGGGAGGTAAATCCGCAGGGCTGGATGTTTCTGGCTGTTATCGCGGTATTTAATCTCTGTCTGGATTTTGTGATTCTGGTTACCGGGGGTTCATGGTTTGACGTTAATTTCTCAGTAATTATTAACGCCCTTATCCTCATCTATGTCATGCTTCCGGGGGTGAGAGAAGCTTTCGGGACAGATTAAACATATTTGACCAGGAAGAGATTGGGAGCTGGAAACAATTGGTGTCTCCACAATACCTCATCCTGCTCCTGCTGACCAGTTTTTTGGCAGGAGTCATGGTTCTTCGTGGATATTTGTTTTGCTCTTTATTATCGGGGGAATTAGGTAGTGATAGGAGAACTAAAAATGCGAACCTGAAGGATTTTGCAGAGCAGATTATCCTGAGAAATTCAAAACTCGGGTTTGGAACGAAGTAGTCTGACAATAATACTATTGCGCTGCATTCAGAATTTTCGATCTTATCAAAATACGGGAGAAGTGATGTATGGATAGACCTATCGGTGTCACTATTCTGACCGCTCTGGCTGTGGTTCTGGCATTCATAAATGCTATTGCAATGCTCCGGTTTCTTGGATTTTTACCCTCTCTGGGGGTTCTGGATATCCGAATTTTTAATTTCTGGTATGCCTTATTGTACGGTCTGCTCGCCTATATATGGGCGTGGGTGGCTTATATGCTCTGGCAGGTAGACCGGCAGGCCTGGTTTTTCCTGGCTGTTATCACGATATTCAACCTGTGCCTGAGTTTTGTGGTGCTGGTTACAGGTGGTTCATGGTATGACATAAATTTTACAGTTATCGTGAGTGCTCTTATCCTCATCTATGTCATGCTACCAGGAACCAGGGAAGCGTTCGGGATCGATTAAGGAGTAGCGGTGCCACTGGCAGCGGATTATGGTTTTCAGAGTGATGAAAAAAGGCTCCTGCTCTCCAGATTTATTTATCTGGAGGGCAGCCTGCCTGCAGCTGGATAACAGGATCTTCCTTACCGCAGGTATTGCGCCTTATCCCCAGTTATAGGAGGTGGTAACGTAGAGAGAAAGACTGTACTTGCTGCACTCGTACTTGCGATGTTTATTCTCGTTATTGACACGACAATTATGAATGTTTCAATTTCGGCACTTATCGAGGAATTTAATACGAATGTTGCCACTGTCCAGGCTGCCATTACACTCTATGCCCTTGTAATGGCGTCATTTATGATCACAGGAGGAAAGATCGGAGATATTATTGGCAGAAAAAAAGCATTCAGGATAGGGCTGGTCATCTACGGTACCGGTTCTCTCCTGACATCAATCAGCCCGACAATGGCTGTACTATTTATAGGCTGGTCGATCCTTGAAGGGTTTGGGGCAACCCTTGTCATGCCTGCTATCCAGACGCTTGTAACCTCAAATTATAGTGGAAAGGACCGTGCCCTTGCTTACGGCATAATAGGAGGAATTGTTGCAGGCGCAATTGCCCTCGGGCCCATTATAGGAGGCTGGCTGACAACCTGGTACACCTGGAGGCTAGCCTTTGCCGGGGAAGTGGTGATCGTGATTATTGTTCTGCTGTTAAGCCGGTATATCCTTGATGCGCCTCTTGAGACTGAAGAAAAACCCAGGCTGGATGTAGTCGGCACGATACTCTCTGCACTTGGGATGGGACTTATTGTTTTTGGCATACTACTGGCAGGGACCTATGGCTGGTGGAAGGCACGTCAACCCTTTTACATAGGAGGAATTGAAATTTCCCCGTTCGGCCTTTCTCCTACTCCGGTGTTTATTTTAGCAGGAATCATTATCCTGCTGTGCTTTGCTCTCTGGGAACGTCATGTCATTACCCGGGGGAAGATGCCACTGATAAGGCTCGACGTGCTCAGGGACCGCGGAGTTACCTCAGGCATTTTTGTCCAGATGGTTCAGACCCTTCTTTTTGGAGGCTTTCTATTCAGCATGGCTCTCTTCTTTCAGATCGCACTGGGCCTCAACGCGATGCAGACAGGCTTTCTCTACCTCCCTCTATCCATACCGCTTTTAATTGCTTCGCTTGCAGCATCCCGGTTATCTGCCCGCATAGCTCCAAAGCTCATTATCCAGATTGGGCTACTCGTACTTATTGCAGGGCTCTTGCTGGCTATCGCAACCATTAATGTAGAGGTTAAAGGGCTTGGCCTGCTGACCGGGTTTGCCTTAATAGGTATAGGTGGAGGAGTTATAGCTTCCCAGGTAATGAATCTCGTCCTTTCCCAGGTGGTTCCTGAAAGAACAAGCGAGACAGCTGCCCTTATGAGTGCTTCCCAGAACCTGGGCATGTCTATCGGGACTGCCCTGATGGGCTCCCTTGTTATTGCGGGACTGGTTGTAGGAGCCACTGCCTTCATCGATGACAGTGCTGTTATTCCGGAAGATCTCAAACCCTCGGTGGTATCAGCAGTAGAGGAGAATGCCCGTTTTTTGAGCGATGAGGAACTGCAGGCTGTCCTGAAAGATGCCCCTCCTGACCTTACACAGGAGATCTTGAGGATCAACGAAACCGCCCGCATTCATGGAATAAGAGCTTCCCTCTGGGGGCTGGTGATTTTTGCAATATTCGGCATGATAGTCTCGATCTTCCTGCCGCCTGAAATTCTGGTCTCTAAAGAAGAATGAAAAGGAGTTCAAAAAGGTGGGTGCAAAGTCCGATCTCTGTGGCTGCCGGCATAGCCGGTGCCACGAGCTATCACTTAAACACACAAGTGACTTTCGGAAGTTCGACAGGTCTTGAACATTCGATACAAGGAATAATACAGGGAATCAAACTATGGCAACCAGAACTGAAGATAGGGCAGACAGAATAGAAGAATTGCTGGACATCCTGAGGGTCCCGCCCGGCAAGAAAATCGACCTCAGGAAGGATTACGATCCCGGCTTCACCGGCAAATGGATGAAAAAAGAAGAGGCTGAAAAAACCCTGGCTGAAGGCATCCAGATACTTGCCGGGATGCAGGACAAGCTCTGGGCTCAGAACCAGTATGCTGTGCTCATGATCCTTCAGGCCCTCGATGCAGCCGGCAAGGACGGTACTATCAAACACGTCATGTCTGGAGTCAACCCTCAGGGGGTCGATGTCCACAGTTTCAAAGGACCTTCAAGTGAGGAACTGGATCACGATTATCTATGGCGCAACTTCAAGGCTCTGCCTTCTCGCGGCCGCATCGGAATTTTCAATCGCTCCTACTATGAAGAAGTCCTTGTCGTGCGTGTGCATCCCGAGTTCCTGGCCAGCCAGCAACTCCCGCCCGCGTTGAAAGATGAACGTATCTGGAGGCGGCGTTTCGAGGAGATCAACAATTTCGAGAAGTACCTGGTTGACAACGGTATCATTGTCGTCAAGATATTCCTCTATGTGTCCAAAGAGGCTCAGAAGGAGCGTTTCCTGGAAAGGGCGATGATGCCGGAGAAGAACTGGAAGTTCTCAGCAGCCGACATGAAAGAGAGGGCCTTCTGGGATGATTATATCGACGCTTACGAAGACATGTTCAACCACACAAGTACTGAGTGGGCTCCCTGGCACATCGTGCCTGCCGATCACAAGTGGTTTACACGTCTTGCTGTTGCGGCCGTGCTCTACAACACGATGGAGAACCTCAACCTGGCCTATCCTACTATCAGCGAACAGCAGAAACAGGCGTTGCTTGTGGCTAAGAAAGAGCTCGAGAATGAAGACGGCGGTTCGAAGGATAAATCCGTAGTAAAGGCCAAAGCGAAGGAAGCTGCCTATCCAGAAATTCTGGATGCAAGCGAGGTTACCAGGGACGAAACTAAGAAGAGAGACAGGAAAAAAGGCAAGAAGAACAGGTAAAACCGCGCTGGAAAGCAGGGCTACTTGCAACCAGAGGGAATTAAAGCCCTGATATTTTTCGAACTCAAGGAGAAGAAGAATGTCATCCCAATCCGATCAAACCACATCTCCGGGTCCGGCACAAACGGCATCGGACGTCAAATGGTATGCACTTGCGCCGGCAGAAGTTGCAAACCGCCTCCAGGTCGATCCGGCCAGGGGCCTGAGCTCGGCAGAGGCTCAGCAGCGCTTGCAGCAGTATGGCCCGAATTACCTTGCCGAGAAAAAGAAGGAACCAGGCTGGCAGGCCTTTCTGCGCCAGTACCGGGACCTCATGCAGATAATCCTGCTGGTAGCTGCAGTTGTCAACCAGCTCTTCACCGGAGAATGGGGAACCACCATGGTACTGGTGAGCCTTACTGTCTTCAATGCAGTTCTTGGTCTGCGCGGAGAGGCAAGAGCCGAGGCCAGCCTAGCGGCGCTGGCAAGCAAGATGAAGAATATTGCCCGTGTGCGCCGGGACGGCGAGGCAAAGGAGATCGAGGCTGAGGGACTGGTGCCCGGCGATATCGTGTTGATGGAGGCAGGCAACGTTGTCCCTGCAGATGGCCGTCTGTTCATGACAGCCACGATGGAGATTGAGGAGGCTGCCCTCACCGGCGAGAGCATTGCCACGCTGAAGGATACTGCTGCCATTACCAGGCCCGAGGTTCCCCTGGGAGACCGGGTGAACATGGCATTTATGAATACATCCGTCACCCGCGGCCGTGGAGAGATGATCGTCACTACCACAGGCATGGGCACCGAGATGGGACATATCGCCAACCTGCTCAATAAGACAGAGGCGGACAAGACGCCTTTGCAGAAGCAACTCGACCGGCTGACGATGGCCATTGCGGCACTGGCCGGTCTTGCCTTCATCCTGATGGTCATCCTGGGACTGCGCAATGGACAGGCGCTGGACGCCATCTTCATCGCAGGTGTAGCGCTGGCAATCTCGGCCATCCCGACCGGCCTGCCTGCTGTGGTCACCACTATGTACTCCATGGGCACGCGGGCGCTGGCAGCTCAGAATGCTATTGTTAAACGGCTTCCATCTGTGGAGACACTGGGCTCGGTCTCAGCCATCTGCTCCGACAAGACCGGCACGCTGACGCTTAACAAGATGACAGCGCGCGAGTTCAGCGTCCCTGGCCAGAACCGCTACAGAGTGACCGGCGAAGGCTACAGCACGAAGGGGCAGTTGCAGCATTCCGGAGGAGCCAGGATCGATATCGATGCAGTATTGCTGCCGATGGCTCTGTGCGCCGACGCCCGCCTTGACGGCGAAGAATTGATTGGCGACCCGACCGAAGGCGCACTTATTGTGCTGGCCGAAAAGGGTGGCATCAGTGTAGAAGGCGCTCGCCATATGTACCCGCGTGTGGCCGAAGTACCATTTGACTCCGACTATAAGTTCATGGCCACGTTCCACAATATGAAAAACGAGCAGGGAAAGCCTACGGTGCGCTGTTTCGTCAAGGGTGCGCCCGATGTGCTGATTGAACGTGCGGGTTCTTACTGGTTGCCGGATGGCGAGAGTCATCCAATCACAGACGATAATCGCCATCTGGCGCTCCAGGAAAACGACCGGATGGCCGAAGCGGGAGAGCGTGTTATGGTGGTCGCCCGCCGTGACTTCGATCCGGCTACCTTTGATCCGAAGGGCAATCTTCTCGACCTGGTGAAGGATCTCACCCTCCTGGCTATGGTCGGCATCGTCGACCCCCCTCGGGCCGAGGCAAAGGATGCCATTGCCAAATGCCACAGTGCTGGCATACAGGTGCGCATGATCACAGGCGACCATGCGGTGACTGCCGCCGCTATTGGTGACGAGCTGGGAATCGAGGGTGAGGCCTTGACAGGGTCTCAATTTGCCGCCATTCCTGATGAGCAGTTGAAGCAACAACTGGACCAGATAGGTGTGGTTGCCCGTGTGGCACCTGAGGACAAAATCCGACTGGTGACGCTGCTCCAGCAGAAGAAGAACATAGTGTCCATGACCGGAGATGGAGTCAACGATGCCCCTGCGCTAAAAAAAGCCGACATCGGCGTGGCCATGGGCATCACCGGCACCGAAGTCTCCAAAGGTGCTGCGGTGATGATCCTGACCGACGATAACTTCGCCACTATCGTTAAGGCGATAGAGTATGGCCGTCATATCTACAATAACCTGTTCAACTACGTCCGCTTCCAGATGACGCAGCTGGTGGCGTTTATCGCTTCCTACCTGCTGGCCGCACTGTTTATTGTGCTGGGAGGTGCGCCGTTTACGCCTCTCGTTGTCCTGTTTTTGAATTTCCTCATCACAGTCCCTGTAGCCATCGCGCTAGGATTCGATAAACCGGCCCAGGATCTGATGGAGAGAAGGCCAAGACCGCTGGAGCAACCCATCCTTTCTCCGTCACAATGGGTGCGTATTGCTTTCATCGGGGTCCTGACAGCTATCGCCACAGTCTATCTGGAGTCTATTTACGAGGCGGAAGGCGCGGCAACGGCGGCCACCGTGGGCTTTGTGGCTTTTGCCCTCCTCAGCATCGCCATGGGACTCAGCGCTCGCAGCGAGACTGCCACCGCTTTCAACCGGGATATTTTGCATGATCGAAACCAGGTACTCTTCTATGGTGTGGCATTGTTGGTAACTATCCTGGCTACCGAGCTTCACTTACTGCAGCGCGTCCTGGACCTGACCCCGCTGAGCGGGAGACAGTGGTTGATATGCATCGTCGCTGCCATCGCCCTACTGCTCGTTGACGAGGTTATCAAGGTCTTCCTGCGCAGCCGCCGCAGCCATAGTGCGGCACCTCCTGCTGTTGCAGTGCCAACCCCGGCATAAACGAACGGAATTTAGAGCAGTGGCTCGAAAATGCTTCATTGCTTGCAGCGTGGTGCACCAGCGCAACTTTAATTCTTATATATTTATATTAACAGGAAAAGATATAATATGAAATTTGTAATTACCGATGTAATATTAGTTTTTAGATAGAACACAAAAGAAGATCCGAATATGGCCGGATTAACCGCAATTTAATAACTTTGGCTTTAAACTGGAAGATTTTTATTTCATTTTATATTGAGGCTGTCAACTGTTAGTGAAATCACTAAAAAATTTTGACATCGTAAAAATGTCAAAAATCTTGAGTTCAAAATGGGGAAGAATCAGCTTAGTGGGGGAATTAGTTGAATAAACAATACTTGTCAGGTTTTACAATTCTTATTGCGTTTCTCATAATTGCTCCTAGCATTGCAGTAGCAGTACCTGAGACTGATTATACTATTTCAGCTGGGTATCAAAATGTTACGCCCTATGTTGCTAGTGAGATACTTGATCAAAAATGTGTGTTCATTTTGGATGTTCGTACCTCTGCTGAATACAAGCACGGGCATATTGAAGGAGCAAAACTGATCCCATTAAAAAATGTGCCAGCATATGATCCTGTTAATTTATCCGATAGCCAGCTATTGCCGAATAGAATGGGTGAATTACCAAAAAATAAAGATATGAAAGTACTTGTTTATTGTAAAGCAGGAAATAGAGGTGCCGCTGCAAGCCAGTTGATAGCAGACGCGGGTTACAAAAGAGTATATAACGTTCAGGGTGGTATCAATTCATGGGTAAATGCAGGGTGTCCAATTGTAGTTGACCCTACAGAATGGACAGCCAGTTATCCTTCTAGTCTATGACACAACAAAGGTATTTAAGTCGAATAAATAATCAGATCGTTAACAGGTGCCTTTTCCAATAAGGCACTCTTTTAACACCTGAATACTAAGAACCTGTAATCGAATGTTCAGCATTGTCGTCTCGAGCGTTCTGCTTCCGGAAGTTTTGATCTCTTTATAAGCCCGTTTATTCAAGAACTATATAATATTGAGGATGAAAAAATATATATCTATAGTTTTTACAGTAAAGTTGATGAGATCTTCCCTGATCACAGTTTTATTGTCTTCCGAGAAAAGGACAGATCTGCTTCTATTCCTAAAAGAGAAGCCCAGAACCATAGAAGAAATCAACTCCGAACTTGACACCAACTCCGTTGCTACCCTGCCCCAGCTTAAAAGGCTGAAAGAAAACGGGCTCGTAGTCCAGGAGGACAGGGTATATAATCTCTCCCTTCTGGGGAAAATCCTTGTTCGAAGAATGGAATCTCTTGTAAAAGCTTTCAGGCTACTTGAGGACAATTACGATTACTGGTCAGGTGTTAAGCCAGGGGGAGCCCCACTTGTTCTTTTTAAGTTAATGGAAGAACTTATGACATTGATACCTGACAGCTGTCAGGGAGAAGATGCTTCTTCGGCATACCGGGAAATGTCTGAGACTTTTTGCAGCTCGAAACGAGTTCTCCTTATCATTTCACATCACGATCTGAGCTATCTGGACATCTGTGCGGAAAACGCAAAAAAAGGGCTGAAAGTATCGATAATATTTACCCAACCTGTATTTGAAAAGTTTACAGAAGAATTTAAAAAAGAACTTGATACCCTGCTTCTTCTCGAAAATGTTGAAATATATGTACTGAGTGAGTGTGTTAATCCCCCCACAATTGCTGTAACTGATACAATGGTTCTTACCTGCTTTTGTACCGGTAAAAATGACGGGAGTGAGAACAATACCATGGTCAGTTTTGGAGAAAAAGCCGTTTACTGGGGTAAGGAAACCTTTGAGTATTTCAGGGCACTGGCCAAACCTCTGGCGTCCGCTGTTAAATCAGGTACTTCTTCCAGATCGGAGGAGCAATTCTGAGCAAAAGGATAAACAATGAATGGCTCAAAATAATAGCTCTTGGCTAGTCAATAATAACGAGGTTAAAAATAACGAGGTTAAAAAGTAAAACAAAAAAAATAAAAAACCAAAAATGAGATTAGCGGAAGTATCTTTAGATCTCGATTAACAGGTCCAGTGCAGCCTGAAATAACCTAACTCGAGTCCGGAAGACTGAAATTCCTGAAAAATCGATTACTGCTCAGGGATTTAGTTTTGCTTATCCAGCTTTTCAAGCACTTTTTCAGCTTTTTCTCTTACCTCTGTAAAAATATCTTTTCCTTTTGAATCAATCCCTACAATTAGCGGCCCGAACTCCTTAACCCTGAGCACCCAGACAGCTTCAGGCATTCCAAGGTCAAGCCAGTGGACAGTTTTTACCTCTTTGATTAATTCTGCGGCAAGGGCTGCGCAGCCTCCTGTATATGCAAGGTAGACGCACCTGTTTTTCAATGCATCTGCAACACCTTTCATTCCGCCTTTTCCAATAATTGCCCGAATTTCATGGGTTTTCAGGATAGGAGGAGTCATTTTTGACATTCTGCCACTGGTTGTGGGGCCTGCTGATACTACTTCCCAGTCGGATTCGGTCTGCTGCATAAGGGGGCCGCAGTGATAGATAACTGCCCCTTCAAGAGAGAAAGGAAGTTTTTCTCCTTTTTCTTCCATCTCAAGAATCCTGGCGTGGGCTTCATCCCTGGCTGTCAGGATTTCTCCTGAGATATAAACAATATCTCCGGCATTGAGTTTCTCAATGTCCTCTCTCTTCAGCGGGGTCTGCAGATGATATTCCATTATTTTTCCTCCCCGAATACAATCGAAGCATGCCTGTTTGCCCAGCACTGGATATTTACTGCAACCGGAAGAGAAGCGGTATGGCAGTGAGCGGTTTTTACGTGTACGGCAAGGGCGGTTGTGCTGCCTCCAAGTCCCATACAGCCGATTCCAAGAGAGTTTACCGCGTCCAGGATTCCCTTCTCAAACTCGTTCATAGGGGTATCAAGAGGCTCAAGCAGGGCTTCTTTTGCAAGCCTGGCTGCTTTGTCAAAAGAGCCTCCTATCCCTAATCCCAGAGTCAGGGGAGGACAGGGCATACCTCCGGCATTTATCACGGTCTCAAGTACAAAATTTTTGATACTGCCTGCTTCAGTCGGGTTAAACATCCGAAGGGCGCTCATATTTTCCGAACCTGCCCCCTTTGGGGCAACAGTGACTTTTAGTTGCTTTCCGGGCACAAATTTCCAGTGAATATCCGGGATTCCTGCTCCTGTATTGTCCCCACTGTTTTTTCGGGTCAGAGGGTCAACTGCATTGGGGCGAAGCGGAATTTCCATGGTAGCGAGGGTAACCGCATTTCTTATCGCGGCCTCAAGGTCAAAACCTGGCTGAAACTCAGTTCCGAGCTCGGCAAAAAAGATCATGATGCCTGTATCCTGGCACATGGGGACTCCATGATTTTTAGCAATCTCGATGTTTTTCAGGATTGCCCGTAGCTGGGATTTTGCAACCTCATTTTCTTCTCTGGCTTCAGCTTTCCTTAGCGCATCCACCACATCATCAGGAAGCTCGATTTCTGCTTTTCGCAGGAGGTCTGCAACAGACCGGATAAAGTTTTCACGACTGATTTTTGAAGACAAAAGACCACCAGAATGGTTAAAATGAATTGATAATAGTTAGAAGATAAACGTAAGGTAAATAGAAAATAAACGCAGGCGGGAAGTTTTCATTTCCGAACGCCTGTCGAATAGATTCTGGACCTTCTGAGAACTGGGCTCTTTAATTAAATATATTTTTGTCCCCTGCGTGTTCCAGGACAGCTTTATTTCAGGATGGGTCTTATTTTGTCTTTGCGTCCTTACTTTTACTTTTGCAGGTCTGCAACCGGAGGCTTTACACCAACACGTTTCTCAGGATATGCTATCCTGCTCCTCTTGCAGATAAAAGACTCTTCCAGGTTGGATGCCATCTGCTGCGCGAGCCCTGCAGGGATGCCCATAATCATCAGCTCAGGAGGCAGCCAGGGATTCCCTGTTGGGTCGGCAGGTCCCACAAAAGCCGAGTCTTTTGGCGCATTTTCTGCCATGCCTGCCGGAAAAGCGATCATCGTAGCACAGACGGGTCCTCCGGGTATTATCGTCCTGTAAAAGGGATCAGAGTTATTGAATTGGGCAAGCCCGCAGAGGTTTCTGATCTGTTCACTACCTGCAAACAGGATAAATGCTCTGACGGTTTCAGGTGAAACTTCATCAGTACACGGTGCAATAACCGTGTATTTGCCGTGGGGAGTAATTTTTCCTGCGCGTTCTTTCTGTTCATCGAACAGTTCAGGAGTTGCCTTCAGGTGTTCGGCTGCACCCCCATGAAAATCTGGTGTACCCACAGTAACGAAGTATTTTAGCTTTGGATGCGGTTCAGCAAGCCCCATCCATACCAGTCCGCCTGCACAGCACTGTTCGTGACCAGCCTCAACATAGAGAGGAGGTGTTTCTTTAAAGAGGGAGGAAGTGTAAACCGCCTTTGCCACACAGCGGTCTATTTTGTACGATGGTGCTGCACCCTGCGGGACTTCATCCGTGGCATAGACACAGAGAGGGCGCAGTTGCAGCCTTCCGGCTTCGGCAAACTTTTTTCCCAGCTCCTCTTCAACATTCAACATTGCAGTTTTCCTCATGGCACCACCTTTAGAATATTACCTTGTAAACCCTGTTCTTTGATCTGGCCGCCCCAGTAGTCTTACTCTTTGAGCCAGCCTTTTTCCAGCCAGTAATCGCAGTTGTGCGTCCAATGATCTTTATTGGCAAGGATGACATATTTGAAGTGATCTCTCCATGTTTCTTTTGTTAAGCTGGATACGATGCTTCCTGACCCCTATAATCCGCAGGCATTGAATAGATATTCTTATGCTCTGAATAACCCCGTGTTATGTTTTTTACGAGGTAGAAAGAACGAAAATATTGTAAACAGCAACAAATCGGTATAGAAAGGCCTCGTCCAAGTCCTTGGAACGTGGCCTTTTTACGGCTAGAGAATTATTTGCTTAAATTACATAAAATACCATATCTACATGCCTTGAGTAGATAAAAATGATGCTGCCTTGAGCTGGCGGGGCCTTGGCGGACATTCATCCATGCTGGGCGAGGATATCATTCTCCATTTTGAGTTGCTGAAGCTCCTTGCGCAGCTTGCTTAATTCCTGTTCCTCCGGGGTTCTTTTATAATTGTTAAAGAAATGGATCGACACCTGCTTATAGCACCATCTATAAAAATAGCGTTATTAAAAAGGTTAACAATATGAAAACCATTCCTGCCATTGCTACAAACAAACCTAACGGGATTTTTCTGCCTGCAAAACTATTAGTTAATGCCCCTTTCTTTGGACATACAGCAATGCATTTTTGGCAGTTAAAACATTCAGCCGATATTACCTTCTTCATTTTATGCACCTCTAGATTTGAGGGACAGTTCTTTGTACATAACTTGCAATTGATGCACTTATCTTCGCATCGGACGATACCACTGGGGCTAAACCGACCTGCAACTCCGGCGACAGCACCCTGTATGCAGATATATTTGCAGAAGAAATTATCAATAAAGAATGAGCCAATAATTGTTACAAACATCAACATAATACTTATCCAGGCTAATCCAGGCAATATTATGCTATATTGCTCAAACACATCGTCAACACTGACTTGTAGCAGAAACTTGCCGCTTGCAATGGATAATACTGCAAAACCTGTAAGTATGATATATTTCACTGCTCTAAGATATTTATCGAGTGTTGCAGGAACTGTAGCCCTTTTTTTTAAAATTTTGAATCCTATATATCCAATACCCCTTTGCAGCGCCCCCACCATGCACAAAAAACCACAAAAGCTTCTTTTGAAGATAATGGCAAACAAAATAAATATTATTAGAACTTCCATAATGACTGCATTTTCGAAAGTCTCCTCAATAAGGAAACTAAAAACAAACGGGAATATTATTAGAATAAAAGGAATGGCCGTTTTTGCTAATTTCTTAGTATTAATATTCATTACATGACCTCCGTATATTTGGTTTGGTTTACATCTACCGAATTAAAATCTTCACAAAAATACCTCCTGTTTATTTATGTGATAATAATGAGCTGATCCCAAAACTCAAAAAAATACTTCTTTGAATCTTGGTTTTGAGAGGAACAATCGAACTACTGATCAGGAAAATAGTTATGAGCATCTCCCAATATGGGAGTAAAAATGGGTTTTGGGATAGGCTCTAAATATATTTTGTCCCCTGCGTGTTCCAGGACAGCTTTATTTCAGGATGGGTCTTATTTTGTCTTTGCGTCCTTACTTTTACTTTTGCAGGTCTGCAATCGGAGGCTTTACACCAACACGTTTCTCAGGATATGCTATCCTGCTCCTCTTGCAGATAAAAGACTCTTCCAGGTTGGATGCCATCTGCTGCGCGAGCCCTGCAGGGATGCCCATAATCATCAGCTCAGGAGGCAGCCAGGGATTCCCTGTTGGGTCGGCAGGTCCCACAAAAGCCGAGTCTTTTGGCGCATTTTCTGCCATGCCTGCCGGAAAAGCGATCATCGTAGCACAGACGGGTCCTCCGGGTATTATCGTCCTGTAAAAGGGATCAGAGTTATTGAATTGGGCAAGCCCGCAGAGGTTTCTGATCTGTTCACTACCTGCAAACAGGATAAATGCTCTGACGGTTTCAGGTGAAACTTCATCAGTACACGGTGCAATAACTGTGTATTTGCTATGGGGAGTAATTTTTCCTGCGCGTTCTTTCTGTTCATCGAACAGTTCAGGAGTTGCCTTCAGGTGTTCGGCAGCACCACCACGGAAGTCCGGAGTGCCAACAGTTACGAAGTACTTCAGTTTCGGGTGCGGTTCAGCAAGTCCCATCCATACCATTCCGCCGATACAACACTGTTCATGTCCTGCCTCAACATAGAGAGGAGGTGTCTCTTTAAAGAGGGCGGAAGCGTATATCGCCTTTGCAACACAGCGGTCTACAGTATACGATGGTACTGCACTCTGCGGGACTTCATCCGTGGCATAGACACAGAGAGGGCGCAGTTGCAGCCTTCCGGCTTCAATGAGCTTTTTCCCCAGCTCTTCAACGCTTAACATTGCAGTTTCTCTCATGGCATCACCTTTAGAACCTTACCTTGAAAATCCTGCTCTTTGATCTGGCCGCCTCAGTAGTCTTACTCTTTGAGCCAGCCCTTTTCCAGCCAGTAATCGCAGTTGTGCGTCCAATGATCTTTATTGGCAAGGATGACATATTTGAAGTGATCTCTCCATGCCTGGTGTGCAGCCTCCTGTTCTGGATATGATCTTTTTTCTTTTATCGCTTCAACAAGATCTTTTCCCATCTCACGCGATTTTTCAATGGCTGCTTCCATTGCTTCAGGACCCCTTGCTACGGAACAGCCTGCTCCTCCGATAGTTTTGCCTCCGCAGTGTAACATAAAGTTGTCCATAATGGCAAGGACAAAATCAAGCTCATCACTACCTGCAGTTGTTAAGGAAAGGCTGTACTTCCCATCAAAGAGCTGCTCATGAATAACAAGCGGGCTTCTGTCAAACACTGTTTTGAGCTGGGCTGTTACATTTGTTATGTAGTTAGGGCTGCTCCAGATTATCCCGTCCGCTTCAAGCAGCTTTTCCAGCACGCCGTTATAGTCGTCTTTTATTGAGCATACGCCTGTTTCCTGGCACTTGTTGCATGCTGTGCAGTATTTGATCTTCAGTTTCGCAACGTCAATAGATTCGACTTCGGCTCCTCCTTTTGCGGCTCCTTCCAGGGCTGCGTCCAGCAGTTTTAAGGTGTTGCTGTTTTTGCCTCTCGGACTTGATGATATCCCTACTATTTTCATAGTTATCCTCTCTTTATATTTGGAAATTAACAACAAGTTATTTTTCTCAAGTCTTTATATTAATTTTGTAACTTATACAGGGTTATTGGTGACTTGAGTTAACTTACCATATGGTTAATACCGATTGATGTTTCGACATTGAAATAAGCTGTTTGATGTAATAAAATAAATAAAAAAGAGATTTCTATGTCAGATAACTGCTAATTTATTCGTTCCATATGCCGTTAAATATGCTTGCCTGGTAAGACGCAATCGACACATTTGGGATCCATATAGCTATTGTATTGTCTATGTCCAGAACTTCGTCTTCTACTTTTGAGAACATCATCAACAGTTCTTTGTCATCTATTATTACAAATTTTGAAAATGATGGCCCGGATATTTTAGTTTCGGGTATAACTGAAGACAATGTTTTAATTATTTCCAGTTCACCTTCTTTTAATTTTATACTCTGTCTGGATATGGCACGTACGTTTAGCCCTTTTTTCTTAGCATATGATAATTCCGTTTTGAGCCGTTCAATTTCATTTGCAGAGTAAAGGGCTCCTAAAAGCATTATGTCTCTTTCAGCTCTTCTTATCATATCAAGTGTTTTTGCCGTGATATTATCCATTCCTCTTAAAAGCCAAACTTTAGGAATTTCTTTATCCATTAATTTATCGTACAGCATGGACAATTGGTTTGATACATCGTCAACCTCAGAATTAAAAGCGGCTTTTTTCTCTTCGAGTATATCTCTGGGGTATTTAGGAGTATAAGTAATAGGTCTTGTATGTTCGACTGTTATCCATTTCTCGGTTTTAAGCCTTTTCAGGACATCATATATCTTCGTACGAGGGACTTCCGATTCAGCAGCAAGCTCGGTTGCATCGCTCGGACCCAGCGAAACAAGCGTTACATAAACCCTTGCCCCGTAATATGTTAACCCTAACTTTTGTAATGTCACTAACATTTTTTCATCGAGCAGCATATTCTATAATTACCACCTTTATCCTTAATACTGATAAAAAAACATCACAAGCTTATTTACACCAATTTTGAAGCCATAATAGAGGGCGAAACAAGGGAACTGGAAAATTAAATGGAACTTGCTCTATTAGGTTCGGGAGCAGTTTTTACTCCAGTTAGTAGTTTTATGCAGCACTATAAGCAACGTGATTGTAGTGATAAACTTTAACGACTTCTGGCTGGCTTGAGCCTTGAAAAGCTCACGCTTCCTTATAGCCCCATATCTTCAAAGATACATCGACCATGAGGTCAATCAGGGATTCTTCACTCTTAATAGTAGATAGGGAGTAGATTATGTCGCAGAAGATAATACCTTTTACAGCAATCCCCCAGTTCATAAGGACGTCCAGAGGATCTTTATTGCCTATCTCAACACCATTGAAACGGCAGAAAAATTCGGACACGGCTTTGTAGTATTCGTTTTTAAAATCCATATTTTTGACTTCTTCCACGATCTCGCTGTCGAGTAGTGCAGTCATAATCAAAGCTTTTGTCAAAGAAATATTGTCTTTGGTGTATTGTTGCATATTTTCTATTACATTCCTCATGTAGCCCGGGAAATCATTAAAATCGATATTTTCGGGCTGCTTTGTCATAAGTAGCTCATCGGTATACCGGTAACCAATCTCCTTAAGGATGTCAAACTTGCCGCCCGGGAAATATTTGTAAATCAGTCCTATGCTCACACCGCCAGCCTCAGCTATGTCCCGGATAGTCACATTTTCATAACCTTTTGTCTCTATCAGCATGCATGTGGCATCCTGGATAGAGATAATTTTCGCCTTTTTGTCCCGCTTGACACTCTTCTGATCGTCCTGAACAGTCTTTTTAGCTGGCATATGGAATCACCTAAGTGAACATTGTTCATAAGCTTTATTAATAAGCTGTATTCATTAAATCTTAGTAAACTTATGCATGCTCAGAAAAATAATTAAAAGTCTTTGAGATCAAAAAATCATTCTGTTATCGAATCGGGGAAAAAAGACCATGAAAGCCTTACTTCTCATACTTGTTTTATTTCTTATATCGGTCCTCCCGGCCTCTGCAGCAAATACCTCCCAGGTCGAAGGAACAGGTCCAGCCCGCATAGTTGAACTTTATAGTGATATCAAATCCTTTGATGTAACAGTTTACTCAACCCAGCCCGAAGAGAACCTGACCATTGAGGCTTCTCTGGTTAGACCCGGAAGAGGGACTGAAGAGGTTATTGCTTCACAGGAATTCTTAACTGGCAGTTTGCCTGCAGATACAAGAGTCACGAAAGTTGGCTTCTGGGAAATAAGGAACGCCGAACGCGGGGCTTACACTCTAAAAATACGGCTTCTGGAGCAGGGTCAGGTACTTTCGGAATCAGAATACGATTTTGTTTACGGCAGCAATTCCGCTTCCAGACTTCAGGTCAATGACCTTGTCCCTAACTCCGAAGGGATCACTGTCGTACTCTCGCCCAATCAGGCTTCACTTTTTGATATCGAGTATATGCTCGTAGACGGGCATGATATTATTTACAGGGCAAGAACCGAAAAAGAGTCTCTAACCAGCATCCCGGAAGCCTTTTCTGCATCCTGGGGTTCCCTCCTCGAAAACAACAAAGAGTATACAGGAAGAGTAAAAGTCCAGGTCTATTCCCCTAATCGAGGGTTTGTAGCTTCAACAGAGAATTTCACTGCCAGAGACGATGCAGAAATTACCGATATCTATGAAGATGAAACCGGAGCAAGTGCAACTGTTTTAGGGCGTTCCCAGGTACCTTTTGAAGGAAGCCTGGTTTTCTCGGTACATAAAGTGCAGGAAACTTCAGGGCGCGGCAGTTCCGTATTTGTCGAATCCGCCAGGGAGAAAGTCCCGGTGCTGTTGAATGATGATGACGAGACCGTTGAAGTTGCCTGGAGAGAAAGGCTCACTGAAGGAGTCTACAGGCTTGAGATTGAACTTATCGGCAACGATGGAGACATTATCGAACGCAGGGAAACTATTATTGAGTCTGACCTTTCCCCCTCGAATACAAGTAATGTAAGCTCTGGTGCAGGGAACGAAGCCTCAGACGAAAACGGTGGAAATGGCACTCCAGGTTTTTCGATTGTTGCCGGAGTTGCAGGGCTTGCAATGGTTTTCGCCCTTTTCAGAAAGCTACACTAAAACACGTTTGCGTAAAAAATCTGTTTATATCATATAGATGCACCGATCGGGAAAAAATCAGAATAAAACTCAAGAAATCAAAATAAAACCAAAAAAGCCGTGAATCCCATGCGCTATGAACTCTTTATTGCCCTCAGACAGATTCGGGCAAGAAAATTCCAGACTCTCCTTTCTGTAGGAGCGATAGCTCTCGCTGTAATGGTACTCACGTTTTCCCAGGCTCTTACGGTAGGTTTTATAGGGGAGCTTTACGACACTACCGTGAATAAACTCCCTCATGTTTCGGTCTCTCCGCAGGAAGGTGAAGATTACATCTACCTCTACAGGACTCTTGTGGAAAGGATTAGCTCAATAGAAGGCGTTACTGCAGTTTCCCCTTTCCTGACTGGGCAGGCTTCTTTCAGGTTCAAGGACAATTCCCTCAATGCCGAGCTTAAAGGTGTTGTTCCTTTACAGGAGAGTGAGATCAGCTCTATTGAAGAAGACATGGTTGAAGGCAGTTTTCGGGAACTCGAGTATTCAAGAAATACGATAGTTATCGGCTCAAAGCTTGCGGAAAAACTTGAAGTTAACCTGGGCGACTCCGTAGATGTGTCTTTTCCGAACGCAAATCCTCTTTCTCTCAGAGTTGTGGGGATCTTTCATACCGGGTCTCCTCTGGACGAGTCTCTTACATATACTTCTCTGGACACTGCCCAGGAATTCTATGACGTTCCGGATGTGGTTAGCGGGGTTTCGGTCCGGCTCAGCGATTTTAATAGGGATCGGGAAGTTGCAACCAAGATTGAAGAACTCGGATATAATGCAAGGGGCTGGACTGAAACAAATCCTGAAATCCTGCGTTACATTGCTATAGAGACAACTTCAGGCAACATTATATACGGGCTTATTATTGTCATAGCCTCTTTTGGTGTGGTCAGTACCCTGAACCTTTCGGTTATCGGAGCAACAGGCCAGATAGGTATGCTCCGCGCTATGGGCGCCTCGGTCTCAAGCATCCAGAGGATCTTTATCCTCCAGAGCGGGATTCTCGGCCTTCTGGGCGCCCTTGTCGGTACTTTTACAGGAGTCATGCTAGCCCTGGCAACAGGACAGTATGAGATTCCGGCAACTCAAACCGATGCCTACGGTGGTATTACCTCTATCCCGATTGTTGTACGTCCTCAGGATATTGCGTTCATTGTTGTCGCTGTTTTCCTGCTGAACCTGATCACAGGAGTTTATCCTGCACGACAGGCAGCGAAGCTGGACCCGGTGAAGGCCATTAGTTCAAAGTGAGTACAGTTGTAACACTATTTCATAGCTTATTTCATAATCGCCGCTGACTAAAACCCAAATATGTATTCATCTAGGAGCTTACTCAGATGTATGAACTGAAAATCGCTTTGAGGCAGGTATTATCCAGAAAAAGACAGACCCTTTTTGCCATACTTGCCGTTGCCCTGGCAGTAGCCGTAATCACTGTGATGATGGCGATGCTCACTGGTTTTCAGGATGAGCTTGTTACAGCAAGCATAGAAAATAACCCTCATATCGTCATCAGTCCTCATGACGAAGAAGAAGAGTTCATCCATCTTTACAGGTATACCTCAGCCCGAATTGCTGAAAAAGAAGGAATTATAGCCGTATCCCCAAAATATCTGGGTCAGGCGGCTCTGGAATATCGGGACAATGCCGAAGGTGTTTCCCTCCAGGGAGTTGACCCTGCAGCCGAAGAGAGTGTTATGAGGGTGAGCGAGGATGTTGTAGAAGGAGACCTCATGTCCCTTGTCTACACAAGGTACGGGATCCTGCTCGGAGATAAGCTTGCGGAAAATCTTGAAGTCCATGTAGGAGACAGGGTAGATGCTGTTTTTCCGGGCTCTCAAACAACCTCGTTCAAAGTTGTGGGCCTGATCCATACCGGGACTGCCGCAGATGAGGTAACAGCTTATGCAAGGCTGGACTCTGTGCAAGACTTTTTCAATGAACCCGGAGTTGTGAGCACTATAGGAGTCAGGGTTGCAGATCCCTACCAGGCAGATGTCATTGCAGACTCGATTGAAAGAGAAACCGGGCTTGATGCCGTAAGCTGGAGCGAAGCCAATGCCGAAATTCTCAGTCTCCTGGAAACCCAGATGATCTTTGTAAATATTTTCTATCTTCTGATCTACGGAATTGCAGGCTTTGGGATTGCAAATACCCTTATCACCATCGTTGCCCAGAGAACAAGGGAAATAGGTATCCTGAAAGCGATGGGGACTTCTCAAAAGAGCATAATGGTGGTCTTTATTTTCCAGTCCATGATCCTCGGAGCCATAGGTCTGATACTTGGTACGATTCTCGGTTACGTTGTGACCGTTGGTCTGCAGAGTTATGAAATAGAGGTACCTCAGGAGATGTATTTCGGGCTTCAGACTCTTCCTCTTGAGGTCGAACCGCTTAACTTTGTATATGCGGCTTTCTTTGCATTTGTCATCAATATCCTCTCAGGAATTTACCCTGCGCGGAAAGCTGCAAAACTCGACCCTGTAAAAGCAATTGAAAGCGCATGATATATACAGCCCGCATACAGCCTGCTTTCTGCAGGTGTGAAAAAGACTATACTTTTTAATTTCCGCTTAATTTTTTCATGAAACAGGTATATTCGCTTAAAATTTCAATAATTCTAATGAGGCATCGGAAAGTATGACAGAAAAAAGCCCAATTATAGAGCTTAAGAACCTGACCAAAGTTTACGAAAATGGAGTGGAATTTCGAGCACTCGACAATGTAAGCCTGGAAATTGAGAGAGGGGAATTCGTAGCAATTGTCGGACCGTCGGGTTCAGGTAAAAGTACACTTATGCACTTAATAGGCCTGCTGGCCACTCCGAGTTCAGGCACTCTCTTGATAGACAGAAATGATGTAACAAGAATGTCGGACAAAGAACTTTCCGAGACGAGAAACAAGACACTTGGTTTTGTCTTCCAATATCATCATCTGCTTCCGGATTTCACAGCCCTGGAGAATGTAATGATGCCACTTTTGATTTCTGGAAAAAACAGGAAAGAAGCAACGGAAATTGCCGAAAAGCTTCTGAAAGAGGTAGGGCTTGAGGACAGGATGGATCACAGGCCAAGTGAACTTTCAGGAGGGCAGAATCAGAGGGTTGCAATAGCAAGAGCACTGAGCTGTTCTCCTGCAATCGTGCTCGGGGACGAACCTACAGGCAATCTTGATACAAAAACAGGTGACATGATCTATGAATTGCTCAGGCAGCTGAACAGGGAATATAATCAGACGTTTATCGTAGTTACTCATAGTGAGGATCTGGCCTCAAAAGCTGACAGAATTATCAGGCTTGTGGATGGGAAAATTACGGTTCAGTAAGGAGAAAACACGGGGCACGCAAAAGAAAAAACATCTCCCCATCCCTATAGATTTTTTCGATTTCGTGCACTTTTCTGGCACTCCGGCAGCGCGGAAGTTTCTCCTTGCTCTGCAGACCTGCAAGTTGCTTGTCGTATGTCATATAACCATACAATAAAAATACAAAGGCATCGTGGAAGACAGCAGGAGCATTCCGTAATTGTGTGTAGCTGATAGGTCTACATATAAACCGGTTATTAATCTTTTAACTAAATTTTGATAAAAAATGCCCGTTTTATATATCCAGAGAGATTGGCATGTATTAGCTAGTTTTAAACCTGATAAACAGTTAGTGATGTCCTGAAATAGCATTGGGAAAAATTCTGATTTTATTATAAAATCATATGATTTATTAATACGTTTTAATAAATTATTAATACTAAGAACTTTAACTTGTATTCAAATGTTTTAACGATCTTCCGGGTGTTTTTTTGTGCAGTGCCATGACGGTGAGTACGCCTAGCATGCTCTAAACGCCCGGTTCGAGGAGTCTGGTATGGACAAACTGATTCTAATGGTAAAGGGCCACGAAATATGGCTGGAAAAGACGTTGATGAAAGACGATGACGTAGAGATCGGGCTATATTTCGGCCACATGATGAAGCCGGACGGCTGCCCCGAAATAGCGAAGGTCTCTCCGTCTGTATACGCACCGGATGGCGAGAAGATCTCTGCCGTCCTGGCGGCGAAAAATGAAGCCATCGAGCTGAAGTTCAAAGTGGACGGTCCCGGCTGCTACACGGTCGTGGCCGACCTTTCGCCTGAGATATATTCGAACACAAAAAAGGAAGGCTTCAAAGCCGGTGCTAAAAAAATGTACAATGATGCGGTCTACGCCGGGGCATGGCACCAGATGGCAAAAGCATTCGTGACCATCGGGGAAAATGGAGAATTCAATGCCGGGCACACAACAGGCATCCTGGACATCTTTCCGGGCGAAATTACTGCCAGGGTGGGTACACCGCTGGCACTTACGGTCTTCTATGAAGGTAAAAAGCTCGAGGGCGCCGAAGTAAAGGCGGTATCGAAAAAAGAAGGAAAGGAAATGGCAGTCCTGGTCACGGATAAGGACGGCATCGTCAATGTGCCCATTACCGAGGAAGGCAAATGGATGTTTCTGGTCAGGCACCGGGATGAGTCCAAGGGCATCGAGGACGAGTTTGATGAAATGGTCTTCGTGACCACATATACGCTGGAAGCCGTGAAATAAGCCTAAGAGAAGCTTTTTTGGAGACACGGGCAAGATGAAAAAGATCGTCATAACAGGAAAGGGCGGCGTTGGCAAGACCACAATTATTGCCACATTGTCGCGACTCCTATCCCGGGACAGCTACCGGGTAATGATAATTGACACCGACCCCAGCATGAATCTGGCTATGTCCATGGGCGTCCCTTTATCGGACGTGCTGACTCTTGCAGCCCATAAGACCGAAATAAGGGTCAATACGGACATGGACGATGATGGCGAAGATAATCATCATTCAGGTAAAATCGATTTCGAGGACGTCCTCAAAGATTTTACCGTGAAGACGTCCGATGAGGTTCGGCTCATCGTTATGGGCACAATACCATTCGGAGGTGCCGGATGTATCTGCTCTTCTGTTGCCATGGTCAAGCTGCTGGTCGAGCACCTAGCCGCAAATGGCAGTGAGTATGATTTCGTCATCGTAGACTCCCAGGCCGGGTCGGAAATACTGGGCAGAGGGTTAGCGGCGAACTACGATTATAACGTTGTCGTGACAGAGGCCTTCCCAAAAGCTATCGATGTCGCTAAACACGTCATGAAACTAGCTGCCGACCTCAAGGTGAAGCGGCAGCTCGTAGTCGTAAACAAGACAGCGAACGGGATTGATGCTGAAAAAGTTGCAAATGCACTTGGCATCGACGGGCATGACATCTTCACTGTCAGGCATGATAAAAAAGTCCTGGAAGCGGATAACAATGTCGTCCAGCTGCTGGACATGGAGCCGGATAGCGTGGTTATCGACGACATTCGAAAGATAAAGGATGCCGTTTGCTTTTGAAATTACTATTTGTGAGGATTATAATGTGCGAATTTAAGGTATACCTGGAAGAATCGGGCCAGAGGAAGGAGATCACAAAAAACATTGTAAAGGCAAAGCTCAAGGAAGGAAAGGTTGTGCTGATGGGCTCGGCCGGCAACATCATGAAAATAGATGCTGACAAAATCCTTGTCGTTGACACTCTCATGCAGGAGCTGATCCTGGGAAAGGACTGACTTTCCCGGTACCCTATGTGTTTAAAAACAGGGCTAAAGAGCATGTCGTACAATTTCTCATGCCATTAACTACCTGCCTGTGTAAACCTATCCCAACTTACAGAAGATAATTCCGTTTCCAAGCTGGTCATCGGCAGTGTCATGGACATTACCGATACTTCATTTTTTTGACTATGGCTTCGGCAACCTGAAACGGATGTTGTCCCATTATGGGCTGGACAAGTTTGACAAGAACGGAGACTTAATCCCTTCACTGGCTGAATCCCGGAAGAATACTGACTTGAAAAGATGGGTTTTTTCACTTGAGAGATAATGCTAAGTGGCATGATGGATATTGTTCGGCCTTACAACAGAAACATAAGGTCTGGACGTATAACGCTTAATATGACGTTATATGCCCGGATACATTTTATAAGACAGTCTCTTAAAGAAACACGCTTCAGTTTAAACCTAAAATTTTTATTTGATTTTTATTTTACTGTACCATAGACCAGATGGGTTGGACGATCGTAGGAATATCTTAAGTGCCATGAAAGATGTTTTTTTTGTACTTTTCTGATATGCCTGAGGTCGATTATTTTTATGTCCTTAACTTCAAATTCAGAAAGATATTCAACTATCTTTTTTGAGCTAACTCCGTCCCCGTTAGGAATTCTTTCTCGTAAACTCTTAGAATAGTGTGTTTTAGAAAAATTTGCACCGTATCTTAAAAACTGGTGCAGAGCCAGCATTTTTCGGCTCAATTTTTGAGCTGCGTTCTTTGGTGCCCATTCTCCGTCAATGATAATTATCTTCCCTCCAGGTTTTGTCGCTTTAATCCAACCCATAATAGCTTTTTCCGGATTCGGTAAAGTCCAAAGAAGGTAACGGCAAATTACGCAGTCAAAAATATTTTCATCAAAGGGAAGATTTTCAGCGTCGCATTCCATTAGTTTTATAGAAAGGTTTAGACGTTTAGTCTTTTCTTTGGCCACCGCAAGCATATCTTTACTAAAATCAACACCTGTGACATTATGCCCCAGTTCTGCCAGAAGAGAAGCGATGAAACCTGTACCCGTGCCGACGTCAAGGATGTCTTTTTTTTCCTCACCTATAACCTTACCAAGCTCTTTTTTCCAGCATGCCTTTTCTTCTTCGCTGTTAAGACCAGGACTCTGGTCATAATATTTGCTGCTACTACTCCAGTAGTTTTTTACTCTTTCCTTAACAGGATCTATTTCGATATTGTTCGCACCCATACTGTACCACTACCATAGTTATTAATCTGTGGAAGATTTACAGAGGCACTTCCGTTTCCATAACTGTTTTTATTGAGTTTAATGGGATGATCTACGGTATATCATCTTCAATTTTCCAAGCGTATAGGGGCTTGCGGGTTATCCAACACTATCTGCATTTTCGAGATTACACTACTCTTTTAATTCAAGTATCCAGGTTCCACTATAATCAATGGGCATGAACCTTTCATGGAATTCCTTTATTCCGGCTTCCGGGTCTATATCCTTAAAGTCTTCTGGATAGAACCATTTGGCGAAAGCCTGTAAAGCAGCATAATTATATATTCTGAAGCAGCACCCGTGGAAGACCCCGTATACATTCTCATTCTGCACGGTTTCCAGTGTGTTCCACCCTGGACGATTCAGATATCCTCTAAGTAACTCTCTGGAATTGTCTTCATTGGTATAGTATCCCAACCTCAGAGAATTGGGAGCTGCCGGCCAGTTCGCACCGCTAATGATTATAATATCAGGATCCTGGTCCAGTAAAAATTCGGGATTAATAGTAGGCATCTGCTCAGAAAAATTTTCGGCGATGTTACTCCCGCCGGATCTGTTGATAAGCTCGCCCCACCCAACATTGCTATAGCTGTTCCCGTAGGTATCCGGACCTTTCCAACCGCACTCGACATAGACTGTTGGTTTTTGCCTGGTGATTTTTGTGATTCGTGAGTAGACGATGTTTGTCTGATCATTATAAAAATTTGCGATATCATTTGCTCTTTTTTCTTCTCCCAGCAGTTTACCCATCAAAAGTACACTTTTCGGAGGGTTTTCAAGAGGCTTAGCCCAAAAATCAATCACTATAACCGGTATTCCAGCCTGCTCAAGCTTTTTAATGTCTTCTTTAGCTTTTTCATAATCCCAGAGAGGGATAGTGACCAAGTCAGGATTTAACGAAACCACTTTTTCTACACTAAATGTACCTTTGGAGATAGAGCCAACATCGGGTATATTTTCTATTTCTGGATATTTTTCTTTAAACTTATCATAGGTATCTTTATCGGTATCCTTTATATCAGGGCCCCAGCCAACTATTTTTCTAGAAAAGTCTTCTCCTTCGATAGCAGCAAATTCATGGAGGTCTCTAGAACTCCCGAGAATTACTCTTTCGACAGGCACTTTAAGTGATACGCTTCTACCTGCTAAATCTGTCACTGTTATTATATTATTTTCTGTCAATTTCTCGGAAGAACCGGATAGTAAAAATATGCCGGCAGCTGATATAATAATTATAAAAGTTAGAGCGGTTACAATTGAGCTATTTTTATTCATATCCATGCCTCTTTCGCTTCAGGTATAAGCTTCAATTGTATTAATATATAGTCATTATGTAATACAATACTCGAATATCTTTGATTTTTCTTTTATTTTTTAACATTATACAGAAAATAATATGATTTATTATTATTTTTTGATCATTTAATGTTCATTCGCAAATTTATATTGAAATGTCATTTCAGGCCACAGATCGCATAATAGTCATACTTGTAGGTGACCTTATACCTGAAAGGCATATGCTTTTTCTGAATTCTCACGAGATCGTTTAGCCCCATCGAGTGCACATTTTTAAGCCCGGCTTTTTCCATGTATTCCCGGGCCTTATCCAAAGACACCCCTTTTGCGTTAGGCAGCATGGCATTCATTTCCGCAGTATAGCTGTCTTTAGAGATATCGTTTCTTTCGACTATAAGTATCATAAGATTACCGATCTTTCTTCTCAAGCGCGTCTCAAGGCTACCATTACCCCATATGCCATCTATGACGACTACTTTTCCCCCAGGCTTCAGTACATTTCGCCAGCTTTCAAGGGCTTTTTCCGGATTCGGCAGCGTCCAGAGTACGTGTCGGGTTACGACTGCATCAAATTTTCCCTTGTCGAAGGGGAGATTCTCTGCGTCGCCTATCCTAAATTCGATACTGCCGGGAGCCTTTGACTTTGCCACCGCGAGCATTTTCTCGGATAGGTCGATACCCGTCACCTCATGCCCCATGTCCGCCAGCATTCGGCTCATCTCGCCTGTGCCGCAGCCAACATCCAGAACGGTTAGCTCTTCTCCGGGGATGACTTGCCTGAAAAGTGCCTTCCAGGCTGCTGCCTCTTCCTCGCTCTTTACTCCGTGGCCATGATATGTATCATAGCGCTGCGATGAATAGTCCCATCGCTTCGTGATCTCTTCCTTGATTTTGTTCTCATTAATTGACATTTTTATACCTCGGATCTTATCCGTTTTTAGCCGCGATACCCTGGACCATAAAAATCGGGTGATCATTTGCATATTTTAAATACCAGGGTAGTCTCTTTCGCTGCATATCCCGAATTATCTTCAAATCGGTAACGGCGATATCAGTTAAGTCGGCCTTAGATACATATTCCATGACCTGCTTTTTCTCGACCCCATGCGGATTAGGGAGGCCGACACTGACCTCCTTCTTATAATCGTAGGTGAAAGGATTTTTTCCATTTTTTATAAATCGGTAGATGTGGTAATTTGCTGCGGATATAAGGGGAAGTAAACCTTTTGTAACCCACTTCCCGTCAATGATGACAATTTTACCGCCCGGCTTCACGACCCTTACCCATTCCTTTACCGCTTTTTCCGGATGTGGCAGCGTCCAGAGCACGTACCGGGCTGTGACACAATCAAAAGTCTCATCCTCGAAGCTAAGGTTCTCGACATCCCCGTCCATAAATCGGATGTTTGCTCCCTTTTCCAGGGCTTTTTTCCGGGCCACGTCCATCATTCCTTCGCTAAAGTCGACCGCTGTCACTCCATGGCCTAGCTCTGCCAGGTACATGGCGATTATTCCGGTACCGCTGCCGACGTCCAGGATGTTTTTAGGGCTCTGGCCGATCGCGCCTGATAATAGCTCTTTCCACATCTGGTTTTCATCGTCCCCTCCGCTCCCTGGTGCCGTATCGTAGAACTTGCTCCCGTAATCCCAGTATTTCTTTACTCCTTCTTTGGTTCTGTCGAGTTCTAGCTTTCCTGATTCCATCATGATCATCCCGTTATGGCCTTTTTTATCCCGCATTTTCGCGTCGAATTAATTGGTATGACTTGCGGTATGCCCTCACCGTCGAGCGTTACTCTTGCATTGACCCCGTATACTTCCCGGATCATCGCTTCGGTTATCACGGAAGCCGGGCTTCCTGCCGCCACGATCTTACCTCCGTTCATCAATATGACGTTGCCTGCATATCGGGCCGCCAGGTTGAGGTCGTGCAATGCTACTATCGTCGTCATATCGTTCTCTTCCGTGATGTTCCGGATCACGTCAAAAAGCTCGAGCTGCCGCTGGAGGTCCAGTGAGTTCGTAGGCTCGTCCATGAGAAGCACTCCGGGCTTTCGGATGATCGACTGAGCAATGGATACCATTTGCTTCTGTCCGCCGCTGAGCTCGTTCATTTGCCGCATCGCCAGGTCTTCGATCCCGAGCTTTTCAAGAGTATCCATAGATGCGGACAGGTCCTCGTCCTTGATCCTCCAGCCAAGCGAGCTTAGCTTTCCCATCAATGTTGCCTCCAGCACCGTCATGACCGCGCTTGTAGATGATTCCTGGGGAAGGTAGCTGATAGCTTTTATGACCTCGTCCTTCTGATATGCTTTCAGGTCTTTTCCATTGAGGATTATCGATCCTTCGGCCTTGAGTATCCCGCACATGCATTTTAGCAAGGTAGATTTTCCGGCCGCGTTCGGGCCTATGATCGCGGTGATCATAGGCTCGGCGACCATGCTTACGTTTTTTAATACCGGATTGGAATTATATCCGAACTTGAGGTTTTTGATTTCCAGCTTCACCAGTATCCCCTCTTTTTAGATAGCAGGAGCCAGATGAAAAACGGAATTCCGATCAGTGACGTGAGTATCCCTATGGGAAATATGATCCCAGGGACGATGGCTTTGCTGAAGATTGAAGCGGTAGAGAGTATAAACGCTCCGGACAGGGCTGAAAAAGGTAAAAAGTACCGGTGATCCTCGCCCACGAGCATCCGTGCTATGTGTGGCGCCACAAGGCCGATGAACCCGATAGTGCCCACGAACGCCACCGCCGTGGCCGTAAGAACCGAAACCAGGATCAGTCCCTTTATTCTCATCCTTTCGACATTCACGCCAAGACTTCTTGCCTTATCGTCGCCCAGCCTGAGAGCGGTGAGTTTCCAGACATCCATGGCCAGCAGCGGTATAACCACCAGAACGATCCCCACAGTGATGCCCAGAGTGGTCCAGTTGGCCCTGGTCAGACTGCCGAAAAGCCAGAAAACGATGGCCTGGACCTGCTCCGGGTTTGCCGTGTATTGCAGGAGCGCCAGAAGAGAGTCGAACAGGAACAGCACAGCGATGCCGGTAAGAACGATAGTCTCGGAGGTGGCCTGCTTGAACCTGGCAATACCATATATTGCCATGCAACTGATTAGCGAGAACACGAATGCGTTGATCGGAACGAATAAGGTATCCGCAAATGGCAGCACTCCCACCCCGAGCACGATGGCCAGTGCGGCACCGAACCCGGCGGCTGCGGATATGCCAAGTGTATATGGGCTAGCCAGGGGGTTATCGAGGATAGTTTGCATATTCGCACCGGCGAGGCCTAAAGTTATTCCTATCACGATTGCCATGAGGGCGCCGGGTAGGCGGTAGGTCCAAACGATGACCTGAACCGATCGCTCGCTGTAAGCAGGGAATAATATTGTCGAAATAACCTCACTTGTCGATAAAGACGCCGGTCCTGTCATAACGTCAATAATAAAAGTGAGGACGATCGCCACCAAGATCGAGAGGAGAAAAAGATATTTCTTCCTCGTGATTCCCCTGTACGCCGTTTTTGCCTTAACGTTCATCCTAAGCGCTGCCCCTCAAGTCCGCGTTTGTTAATAATGGCTGTACATGAACGTCCCGCCGTATTCAACGGGCATGAACTTTTCATGGTACTCCCGGATGGTAGCATCAGGGTCGATATCCTTGAACTCCTCCGGATAGAACCACTTCGCAAAAGCTTCCAGCGCCACGAAATTATAGATGCTGAAGCAGTATCCGTGATAAATACCGTAAACCTTGCGGTTCTTGACAGCGTTAATCGTGTCCCATCCGGGGCGTGCAATATATGCATCAATTGTATTTCTCGTATCTGCGGCGGTTGAGGTATATCCCATCCTGATCGATCCCGGTGTGGACCAGTTCCGGCCGGTCAGTATTATGATATTCGGGTTCTGGTTGATGAGGTACTCGGGGCTGATTGCTTTGCTGGTATTTCCTAATAAAGGCTCGGCAATGTTATCTCCACCTGCCTTCTTTACGATCGATCCCCATGCCACGTCGCCCTCGGTTATGCCATATGTTTCTGGGCCATTGTATCCGGTCTCTATATATACACTGGGCTTCAGTCCGGCGTTTTTCGCCAGGCGCGAATAAACCGCGTCGACATGTTGATCATAAAAATCGACGATATCCTTCGCTCTTTGTTCTTTGCCCAGGATCTGGCCAAGCAGCAGCATGCTCTTCGTGGAGTTGGTCATCGGATCCATGTAGAAATCCACGAAGACTACCGGGATGCCTGCCTGTTCCAGCCTGATCAGGGCTTCTTTTGTCGCGTCCCCGCACCACATGAATTCCCAGTTGTGCATGATGACGACGTCCGGGTTCAACGCGATCACCTTTTCAACGCTGAATGTGCTGTCGTCGAGGGAACCTACATTGGGAACATCGGCCAGCTTCGGATATTTTTCCACGAATTTCACATATCCGTCACCTGCATAGTCCTTGAAATCATTATCCCACCCTACAATCTTATCGGCAATGGCCTTCCCATCTATAGCGGCCAGTTCCTGGGTTTTTGACGATTCCATCAGGACAATCCGTTCTACCGGTGCCTTTACAGTAACCGATCTCCCCTGCATATCCGTAACGGTGACCGTGTTCGTCTGGTCTCCTGTGCCGCCTTTTGTAACACAGCCGGAGGCCGTAAAGACCGTAAAAATAACCAGTACGACCGCAAGGATTGAGAACGTTGTTAATCTATCGCGCATGCTAACCTCTCTCATTCAAATTATACCGAAACCGGACCACTTTCATATGCTGGCATGAAACCACGTTTGTACCCTATTGGATTGTAGCCTGTAGAAGCCCGCGTTTAGCGGGAAAGACATCCGCCGTAATTATTTTATGGGCTTATACTTATCCAAAAATGCAAGTGTCTATTGTAAGAGCTCGTTACCCAGTATCACAATCATTGAAGATCCAGTAACGATACAGCACTCAATAGGGTTTTAATGTATTAATAATTTATTAAATAGTGTTATTTTGTATCTTTTATTATAAAATTAATAGTACAAATAATTGTAATTTTTAGATATCGTGTTATCCCAACCCTCTCAATGATATTTTCTACTGATAAGGAATACAACAGGTTTTGGGATTAGCTCTAGTAATGAATTATAGAGGATTCTAATATCTGATTGAAAAATAAATTTAAATCTGTAAGAAATGGGTAACATTAAATATTAAATTCATATTAATTATTATCAATAATGCTAAAAGTAGTAATATTTAGTAAAAAATTATGGAAGTATCACATGAAAAAAATAAACGTTACTGGAGTATTTGTAATTCTGATACTTGCGGTACTGATCAGCTGTGTCGCATTTTCCGGATGCACCGAATCGTCTGGATCATCCAGTGCATCTGATGCATCCGGTACATCCGAAAACAATGTGGAAAAAGGTAACAGTGCTAAGAATACTCAGCAACAACTGGTTGTTGGAGAAGTATGGGGGCTGGGGGGTGTTGATCCGGGTCTACATAGCTATGATTTGAATAACTTCCTGGTAAGCGAAGGATTGACATCCATTTCTCCTGATTACAAACTTCTACCGGCTATAGCAGATTCCTGGGAATATGTAGAAAACAGTACCTGGAGGTTTTACTTAAATGAAAATGTTGAGTTCCACGACGGCAGTAAAGTCACTGCAAATGACGTAAAAACTGCCCTTGACAGAAGTATGAAACTCAACCCGGACCTGCAGGGTAGCCTGAATATTAAAGAGGTCAAAGTCGTGGATGACAGTACAGTGGATATCATCACTAACACTGTCGATGCCTCTCTTCCTGGCAGGATGGCCTACGGAGCTGCCGGGATCTACAAAAATAACGAGGGTGCAGAAGGCACAATTTCAACTCCGATATGTACCGGTCCCTTTAAGGTTGTCAGTTATGATAAGGCAGCTGATACGCTAAAACTCGTAAAGAACGAAAATTACAGGGACGGCGCTCCAAAGTTAGATTCAGTCGTGATCAAGTTCGGTATTGGTGAGCCAAACACACGAGAAATGGCAGTCGAGAAGGGGGAAGTCGATTTTACTACGGAACCCACTCTGGGATCAACAAAAAGGCTTGAGAGCAACAAGAACCTCAATGTCACAATACATCCTCTCTGCCAGGGGTACAAGCTGAAGTTCGGGGACGTTTCAAAGGCACCGTATGACGATGTAAGAGTAAGGAGAGCTATAGCTTATGCCATTGACAGGCAAAAAATAGTAGATAATATCCTTCTGGGAAGAGCCGCGGTATCCGACGGGAACGGACTGACACCAGGTATCGAGTGGAGAAATAATGACTTAACAGGCTATGCCTACGATGTCCAGAGAGCAAAAGGGCTGCTTGAAGAAGCAGGATGGAAAGATACTGACGGAGATGGAATAGTAGACAAGGAAGGACAGAAGTTCAAGATCACACTCTACACATGGCCCCAGAGACCAGCGCTGCCGCCCCTTGCACAGGCTACCCAATCAATGCTTAAAGACATCGGTATAGAGTCTGAGGTAAGGATAATGGAATGGGATGCTATCAGCGACAGAAAAAAGGAATGGGGCATGATATGGGTTGCTGGCGGAGATACATGCATGATGATTCCGGACCCCAGCTACTACATTGAAGGAAACTTCTATTCCGAAAAGAATGACTACAATTACAGCAACCCCAATGTTGATGCGCTTATAATGAAAGGAAGGACTATCTTTGATAAGGAGGAAAGATATGATGCATATAGGGAAGTGCAGAGAATCGTTTATGACGAAGACTGTGCCCAGGTGCACATTGCCTATCACTACCTGATGGTAGTCACGGATAAGAATGTAAAAGGCTACATACCTAACCCGGCTCACCATGATTACTGCATCAACAAAGACATGTACATCGAATAAGTCTGTCACATAAAGCCTGTGTTACCTAACACGGGCTCTTTTTTTATGCTGGAGAGTGGTGAAATGCTGGAGATCATCTTAAAACGAACAGGTATGTTTATTCTTGTAGTCATTGCCTCTACTGCGCTTGTATTTTTCCTGCTTCACAGCCTGCCCGGAGAGAGTGCGGAGGTCATGGCCAAATACATTTTTCTGGGAAACGTCGAACTTACTCCCTCAAATGAGGCAATAGATATAATAAAAGACAAATATGACCTGGAGAAACCCCTTTCCTCCCAATATGCCACCTGGGTCTGGAACGCGATACACGGAAATCTGGGGAAATCATATCAGACAAATGACCCGGTAACTGAGGAAATCCTGATAAGGTTGCCTGCAACCATAACACTTGCTTTCGTCAGTATCCTTCTTTCCCTGGTCATAGGAATACCTGCAGGTATTATTGCTGCCGTGAAACAGAACTCGTTAACGGATTATTTCTGCAGCACTATATCCGTGCTTGGAATATCGATTCCCAGTTTCTGGCTTGCAATCCTTTTAATTTTTGTTTTTTCCTACACTTTAGGCTTGACACCGACAATGGGATACGGAGACTTTAAGAGCCTGATACTGCCGGCAGTTGCACTCGGAACTCCTGCTTCAGCTGTAATTGCGCGTCTCATGCGTTCAAGTATGCTGGAAGTCATGAGGCAGGACTACATCAGGACAGCCGTAGGAAAAGGCCTCAGTTACAGAATGGTTATCCTGAGACATGCGTTGAAGAACACGTTTATTCCGGTGATTACAATAATCGGGCTTGAATTCGGACACCTGCTGGGAGGTACTGTCATCATTGAAACCATTTTTGCATGGCCAGGCATTGGCAGGCTTCTTATAACATCCATATCTGCACGAGATATCCCGGTGATCCAGGGATGCATCGTTTTTATCACCATCACTTACCTTGTGATCAATTTTATAACAGACATCTCCTACTCCTATTTGGATCCCAGGATAGGGAGGAGTAAGCATTGAAGTTCAAAGACATCAGACTGGATGACCTGCTCAGGAATAAGGCTTCATTCCTTGGACTTGTTATTATCGGGCTTTTAGCTTTTACTGCAATTGCAGCAGATTTCATAGCGCCTTATGATCCCAACAAGATAGAACTTGACGACAAACTCAAACCGCCGTCTTCCGAACATATATTCGGTACCGATCAACTGGGTAGGGACCAACTCAGCCGGGTGATTCACGGAACACGGACAACTTTCGAACTGAGCCTTATTATAGTCACTGTCACTGCTTCATTCGGAGTGTTTGTCGGTATTATAGCCGGGTATTGCGGAGGTTTCATTGATGAGATATTAATGCGTCTCATTGATGTCCTGCTTGCCTTTCCGTCCATAATCCTTGCCCTGGTCATAATCGGTTCACTTGGACCCGGGATTTTGAATACGGTAATTGCTATCTCGCTTGTAGGATGGCTATATTACGCAAGGGTTGCGAGGGCATCAACACTCTCAATCAAAGAAAAAGAATACATAGAGGGAGCCAGGGCGATGGGCTGCAGCGAAATGTATATTTACACACATTATATCCTGCCCAATTGCCTGCCTCCCATCATAGTTCTTGTTACCCTTAACATGGGGGGGGTGATATTGACCATAGCCTCTCTTGGTTTCCTTGGTCTTGGAGCCCAGCCTCCGACACCCGAGTGGGGTACCATGCTCAACGAAGGGCGGGAGTTCCTGAGGGATTGTCCATGGCTATCTGTAGTTCCCGGGGCCTTGATAATGATTTCTGTCCTGGCATTCAATTTTATCGGAGACGGATTAAGAGATATTCTGGACCCCAGGCAGCAGGTGATTAAGTGACTCTCTTATCCATCAGGAACCTTAAGAGCTATTTTGTAACTCGTGATGGGGTTGTGAAGGCAGTTAACCAGGTAAGCCTTGATATATTCGAAAACGAGACTCTCGGCCTTGTAGGGGAAAGTGGATGCGGAAAGACCGTTCTTGCGCTGTCTATCTTAAGGCTTTTGTCGGAAAATACGGTAGTCGAAGGTAAGATCTCATTTAAGGGAAATGATCTTTTGCGTCTTAATGAGGAAGAGATGCGGGATATCCGGGGCAAGGAGATAGCCCAGATATTTCAGAACCCCCTTAGTTCCTTGAATCCTGTCCTGACAATCGGTTTACAGGTTTCGGAACCTTTCATGCTTCACAGAGGCATGAAACTTGCAGATGCATGGCAGAGCGCCATATCAATGCTGCGTGCTGCAAAGATACCGTCTCCAGCAGAAAGGGGAAAAGAATACCCTCATCAATTCAGCGGGGGAATGAGGCAGAGAGCTATGATATCCATGGGGCTTGCGTGCAACCCTGCGTTAATACTCGCCGATGAGCCTACAAAAGGCCTTGATGTAACCATACAGTCCCAGATAATCGAACTGATGAGGGAGCTTGTGAAGGACAGGGGAGCATCGATGCTCATCATCACCCACGATCTTGCTGTTGCTGCAGAACTTTGTGACAGAATTGCAGTCATGTATTCGGGGGAAATAGTGGAGGTTTCGGAAATCAAGGATTTTTTAAGTAATCCGGGTCATCCCTATTGTAGAGGCCTTTTACGGTCTTTGCCATTGAACGGTATGGAACCTATACCCGGAAATAGTCCTTCTTTAATTGATGTTCCGGAAGGGTGCCGCTTCCACCCCAGATGCGAATATGCCATGGAAAGATGCCGGAACGAACATCCTGAAATATATGAAGTTGAAAACGGCAGAAAAACGAGGTGTTTCCTTTATGCTTGAGGTGCGGGACATTAAAAAAACTTTTTCAAAAGGACTGGTGCATAAGAAGTATCTCCGAGCCGTAGATGGTGTTAGTTTCACCATAGGCGAAAAGGAGACTTTCGGGCTGGTCGGAGAAAGCGGTTGTGGAAAGACTACTGTTGGCAGACTCATTTTGAGGCTTATGGAGCCTGATGCCGGGGATGTAGTCTTTAACGGGACAAACATAACAGGGCTCAACAAACCGGATCTGAGGAAAATGCGCCCGAAAATGCAGATCCTGTTCCAGGATGCGGATTCCTCTTTACATCCCAGGATGAGGATACGGGAGAGCGTGGCTGAACCTTTGAAGCTGTATAACTTAGTACCGGAATCAGATATCGAAAAAAAAGTAGTTGAGCTGTTAGAAATGGTTGGGCTTCAAAAAGAGCATCTTAACAGGTATCCTCACGAGTTAAGCGGAGGGCAAAACCAGAGAGTAGTGCTGGCAAGGGTACTTGCTCTCGGACCGCAATTCATTGTTGCCGACGAGCCGACATCTGCACTGGATGTCAGTGTGCAGGCTCAGATATTATCCCTGATGAATGAGATGCAGCAGAAGTATGGCTTTTCATGTCTTTTCATATCTCATGACCTGAGTGTCATAAGAAAAATGACCAGCAATATGGGTGTGATGTACCTTGGCAAGCTTGTGGAAACAGGCCGGACGGAAGATGTTTTTGAGACGCCAAAGCACCCTTATACGCAGGCTTTGATCTCGGCTGTCAGGATAGCCGGTTCGGAAAGTCTACAAAAAACATCTCCCATTGAAGGTGAGACGCCGGACCCGATGAATCCGCCATCGGGATGTAAGTTCCATACACGATGTCCACAAAAGATGGATATATGCGAAAGAGTCGAGCCTGAAGTGGTCAATGTAGGAAATGGGCAGGTAGCGTGCCATTTATTCGAGTGATTGCACTGTATCAATTCCTGATACTCATTTCAGATCGTGTCAGGAAATTTCTATTCACAGTCTTGGCAGAATCCTACAAAGCCAAGATTTTTATAATATGAAAGCAATGAAGTGCTACTAAAAGTTAGAAAAATAACACTATCAAAGCCTGATGCTGTTTGGAGGACTCATGAATTTATGAATCGAACCACTGATAGGCATTGCTCTCCTGATGTTAATAAGACAGATATAAGTATTCAGGCGAAGTTTCGTCAATATAATTCGAGAAAAAAATTTTTTTTGACCAGTGTATCGGCAATGATTGTTCTTTTGGTCGGTATTGCAGCAGCCTTCGGCTCCTATGATCTCACCTTTGTTGAGGTCTATAGAATCATCTTTGGTGGAATCATTAATAGAATTTTTCTAGAATCAACCCTTCCCGATTCTGTCACTAGCACCATAATCTGGGATCTTCGCCTTCCCAGAATCTGCATGGCAATCGTTTCAGGTGCAAGTCTTGGGATTGCCGGTGCAATTATGCAAGGGGTACTCCGCAATCCATTGGCTGAACCATTTACGCTTGGCATCTCTTCTGCTGCCGCAATGGGGGCATCCCTGTCGATCATAGGCGGGATAAGGTTTTTTGGATCCTACAGTGTGGTAATCAACGCCTTCATCTGCGCTTTCGTTGCAACCATGGTTATCTACACGATCGCAAAAAGCAAGGGCATGACCCCTGAGACAATTATTCTCTCTGGAATTGCCATCATGTTCCTGCTTGACGCTGTCACATCCTTCATGCAGTATCTTGGCACTGCGCAGCAAGTTCAGGCAGTAGTCTTCTGGATGATGGGAAGTATTTCGGTTGCAGGCTGGGATGCTGTATTCATCGTCTTTCTGACTGCCATAGTTTCTATTCCATATCTGATATATAAGGCTTCAGATATCACTATCATCGGGGCCGGTGATGAGACCGCCCACAGCCTTGGGATAAATGTCGAAAAAGTACGAATGCAAACCCTCGCATTTGGGGCTCTACTCACAGCTGCAGTTACTGCATTCTGCGGGATTATAGGATTTGTCGGCCTGCTCTCCCCGCATATTACAAGGATGATCATCGGGGGAGACAACCGTTATGTTATTCCAGGATCTGCTATGGTAGGGGCAGTTCTTCTCCTTGGTGCAGATACAGTAGCAAGAACTATCCTCTCTCCAATGATCCTCCCGGTCGGAATCATGACCGCTTTTGTTGGAGTTCCATTCTTTATGTACCTTTTTATGCGTAAGGGGAGAGAATCATGGTGAAAGTTGATATCAATCAAGTATCCTTCAGTTATCCTAGTGCTGATGTACTCCATGATGTGACTTTCCAGATAGGGCCTGGAGAGATAACTGGTATCGTCGGTCCAAATGGTTCTGGAAAGAGCACTCTTATTAAGTGTATAGATACAATCCTTAAGCCAAAGGGTTCTATTCTACTCGATGGAACTAATGTTCTGAAGATGGATCCGGTTGAACGTGCCCGTAATATCAGCTTGGTTCCGCAGTATGAAACCAGTGCGATGGATTCGACTGTCTTTGAGACCGTGCTTATGGGCAGGAGACCACACTCGGCCTGGAGGATAAGGAATGAAGATATAAACAAGGTTGCAGAAGTTTTGGAATGCTTTGGTCTCACAGATATGGCTATGCAAAAATTTGTTAGCCTTTCAGGGGGTCAGAAGCAAATCACTATGCTTGCCCGTGCGATCTGTCAGGAGCCTAAATTTCTTCTTTTGGATGAACCAACCGCTGCCTTGGATATCAAAAATCAGCTTGAGGTACTTGACGTTATACGAAAACTTGTAAAGGAGCGAAACATGGCAGCTATCATTGCTATCCATGATCTAAATCTAGGGTCCCGTTACGCAGACTCAATCGTGATGCTCAAAGAAGGTATGATATTTTCTAAAGGAAAGGCAGATGAGTTATATACTTCGGATATGATTGAGAAAGTTTACGGTGTGGAATCTGTAGTATTGGAAGTGCTCGGAAAACCTCATGTCATTCCTGTAAGCCCAATGAAAAAAGAATCATTTGATCTAGCAGAGTAGAAGTCTTTTAAGGAAAACTTCATCAAATGAAGCAAATCAAAGATTTTTGCACTTTAAGCCTGAAAGTGGAGGCACCTCTTGAGCAGTTCCTCTTCATTTTTTCGACCTTAAGCTTGTCAGGCTCATCCCCATACTTGGACGGTATATGGAGCGCACCTTACCGCAGCCCTCATCAGTTTAAGTGCTTCAATTCTCCTAATGTTTCTTGTAAGCCTCTTTATTTCGGCGGTGGTCGAGGGGTAATTCCCTGCAAATATGGCTTGTTTTTGATTACAACGCAAATAAGTAGCAGACGATTCATACTGTTACAAGGGTAAACTAAAGGAAGGAGAAGATGGAAAAATACCCTCTTTTGCCTTTCACGGAACTAAAGACCTTCCTCATTATTATCTATAAGATGAAATTCCTTAAAATTAAGAAATATCTGGATAGATAAAAAGTCCATCCTTCTTAACATCCATATCCGGAAGTTTGAGGAAGTCGGTTACATATTTTTGGTGGATTGCATAGGGATCCATATCAGCCAGTTGATCCGGATACAAGGCCTTTGATATGTACAATGCACCAAGGCAATTGCTGTGAGACACAATGTTCACATCAACCAGGTATACCTTGTTATTCTTCACGGCATCTATAGAGCCAAACCCAGGCATTGCTTTGATTTTATCAAGTTCGGATTGGGCTACGGCCTTGTCCGTCAAACCATAACCTAATGCTACATCAAAATCTTCCATCACTATCACCTCAGGGTTCTTCATAATAACCACCTCAGGATCGATCTCGAAGTAGGACGCAGTATCCATGAGGTTTCCTTTTGTGCCTTTTGTATCTTTGGTCATGGTGTTTGCACCAAGGAATTGGAGAGTCTTGATCGTCGGGCATTCATCACCACCGCTTCCAAGAGCTTCACCTTTTCTTGGATACAGATAAATCACTTTTGCTCGTTCATCCTCGTTCAAGTCGGCAAGTTTATCGTGAACGTTACCTAAGGTATTTCCCATCCAGTCTACGTATCTGTTGGCTGAGTTTGGGGATCCGCAAAGATATCCGAGCATCTTTGCATACCCTAAGCTGTTCTGAATATCTCCATGATAGATCATGCTTAAGGGAGTTAAACTGGCTTCTTTCATCTTATTCATAAGTTCTTCATCAAAGTACTGATTCTGAACAACAAGGTCCGGCTTTAAGGCTACAATAGCCTCTATATCTGGTTCCGCTGCATCGCCTACATTCTTCACCTTACTAATCTCGGGAAGAATAATGCTCCGGGAAGCAGTGTCTTTATCAATTCCGACAATTTTGTCTCCAACTCCTATTACCTGGGCATTCTCGGCGATCATTTTGTCCAGCGAAACTATACGCTCAACAGGTGTCTTGACCCTTACAGGATTACTGTAGGAATCTTGCACAATCATTTCTGTTGCAGCTCCATCCATGATTGCCTTTACCTGCTCAACATCCTTGCTGTCCACTTTTCCATCGAGGTTAGCATCTGCAAGGGGTGTTGAGTCAGTTTTTCCTGCTCCAATCTGTTCTATTAGATCGATGTCTTGCTGATCAATATTCATATCCCCATTAGCATTTCCATAGATGAAAAGTGTAAAATTCATTCCTGTATCGAAAGTAGCGCTGGCGTTTTTTTCATAATCCGAGCTCATGGAGGTTTTCATAACTCCAAGTGCCAGAATTAATATTACTAAACCGATACCAAAATATAGATACTTGTTATTTTTGTCCATCATTTATCCTCAGTACGCATAAGATTTACATAATAACTGTTATTTTGCAAATCATGATAGATCATATTTTCCTTTATTCCTAGCCACAATAACAAACATAAAATTTGAATAACAAGCAAAAAAATGAAATCCATGTTTGTCTTAATTTTTTGCACTTGTCTGTTTTTCTTTTTGGGTAGTAATGTTGTTTTTTGTTTTTCAAATTCGTCAAACTACGTGGATCACCATCAAATTACAGGTGTGACTTGATCGCGGATGTAAAATTGGTTTCTCAGGCAGTATCACTTTCAGAATAAGTCATATCACATATATAGTTGTTATTAAAAGATTTCGTTTTTATCACTATTTGTTTTATTTTTTTGAATAAAATTCATATTTTGGCATATTTTAGATAATAAAATTATTGTTTTTTATGACTCATTTTTATGACTTTTCGCTGTTTTGTATGGGCTGTCGTATCCAAAAATAATTTCACATGTGTAAATCATTGGATATTTCGAAATATGATCATTATTGAATGGCTCAAAAGTTTAATCATTGAGAGACTTCATTTTAATCGAAGCCCAATAGAACGACTATGTGAGATGAAACAGATCTGAGTAGAAGGAAAAAATAGTAGTCATTAGTTTTTGATTTTACCCTAAATAAAAGAGTTGAAAAGAGAAATTATTTTGGAATAAAACTTGTATTAAATATTCCTGATTTAATTTCTTTAAGCACATATACTTTTGCATTTAGAGCCATTTTTGATAATTTATCGTAGAATATTACTAAGTATATAAATTAATACTAAATCACTAAAAAATATTAAAATATGACATATTTTAATACATACATGTTAACATTTAAATAATAAATCGTCATTGATATTGATATTAAAAAGGAATTACATATAGAAATTTAAAAATTAGATAAAAACGCAATGTCAACAGAAACACCACAACACGTGACAGAAACACTAAAACAAATAACAAAGAGATCGCCTCACCCACAATACCAAAAGAGGACTTAACTTTTGATCAGGGCTCAAACCAAATGATACGATGTTCAGGTGGTTAATCTTACAAGAGAGTGGTCTTCCCGATAGCATCTTAAACGACATTCTGCGAAATTTTAATGATCCCCGCAAAGGGAGTATTTAAAAGCTGCAGATGTCGCCAGGGAACTCCATAGAATTTTCGTTGGGATCTCTTCCTAAAAGCATAACTATTTTTTCATTTTCATTTTCATTTTCAGTGAAAGCATTCCATCTAATGTGTTTTCATTTGGATTCGGTTAAGGATTTTGAGCTGCTGATCTCGATTTCGACGGAAAAACTCAAATCCAAATGTTTAGTGTTTAAATTGAAATCGATATCAGATTCCAGTTTTGCATTTGATGAATAATTTAACAAATTTTATGAAAATCAATGCAATTGATAACGATTTTTTCCTTAACCGATGACCAATGAATGTGTTTTTCATACGAAAAACACTTTATTAATTAACAAGATCATCATACTCGAATTTTAAGAGGAGCAGATACCGGTCCGTATGTTTTTCCAGTAATAAGGCTTTCAAAACTCCCTCCTGCTCTTATTAATTCGTCGTATTTCCCGGATTCTGCTACACGGCCTTTGTCTAACATGACTACCGTATCCGCACTACGAATCGTCGAAGGACGGTGAGCTACAATAATCGTTGTCCTGTCCCTGGAGACCTCTGCCATAGCCCGGCGCACTGCGACCTCCGATTCGGTGTCCAGGCTGGAAACCGCTTCGTCCATGACCAGTATAGGGGCGTCCTTCAAAAATGCCCGGGCTATCGCAATCCTCTGGCGTTGGCCTCCCGAAAGCGTCTCGCCACGCTCTCCAAGCACGGTGTTCCACTTATCAGGCAAAGCCTCAATGAAATCAAGAGCAAATGCCCGACGGGCCGCTTCCCGAACTTCGGCGTCGGTAGCGTCACTCCGGCCGATGCGGATGTTTTCCCTCACTGAGATATTGAACAGGTAGACATCCTGAGGCACATAGGCGATCATATTCCGAAGATATTCCTGAGGGAACTGACGCAGATCGTGCCCGCCGATCCTGACCGAGCCTTCAGTAGGGTCCCATAGCCTGAGTAACAGATAGGTACAGGTCGACTTTCCTGCACCTGAAGAACCGACAAGTGCGACTGTCTCGCCCGGCGATACCGTCAGGTTCACACCCTTCAGTACTTCAGGTAATTTAGGGTCGTACCGGAACCTCACGTCTTCAAAGCGTACTTCCGGGATAATCGGCCCCTTGGGAGGGGAAACTACCCGATCGACGACCGAAGGCTGAGTGTTCATTATACCGAACACTCGGTCGGCTGCTGCCGCGGTCTGGCTGAGCTGTCGGGCGATATTCAGCAAGTGCATAACAGGTGAGAACGCCATTGCAGTGAGGACTGCTGCTACAGGGTATAGTGCAATGTTCATGTAGCCCATGATAGAGAGCCAACCTCCTAGCGCTATGGTGACGAACATTCCTCCCGCCAGCAATGCATCGCCGGCTCCACGCTCCATGCCGCTGCGACTCTCGTAGGCTACGTAAGTGTCCGAGTACTTCTGCTGGCTGGCATCGAGCCGGCTCATCGACAATTTTATCGCCCCGAAGGCCACGATCTCCTTCATGCCCTGGATGTAATCGATCACGTCTGCACTCATCGCTCCTGCCGATTCCCTGTGAGCTTTGCCCTGCGCTTCCGCCCGGCGAGCGAACCAGTCTGGCACCGTTACTGCGGCTATAAGGAACGGAGCAAGCACTATCATCAGGCTCCAGTGGATAAGCCCGATGAAGATCAGTGCTAAAGGTGTCACCACGATCGCCTGTAGAAACTCGGGCAGTGTGTGGGCAATGTATAGCTCCAGAAGGTTGACATCTGAGAGCGCGGATCGGGCCAGGTCGCCGGACCGCTGCTTGATCACATATGCCGGGGCAAGCTCGTCCAGTTTCCGGTATAGCGCCTTGCGAATCTCGGCCAGAGATCGGAACGCGATAACATGAGACCAGTAGCTGTTGAGGTTTGAGAGCCCGAATTGCGTAATGGTGAACAGGAGCAACAGCCCGATCACCGGCCATAGCTCGGCAACGGGAACCCCTGTGATTACCGCCCCCACGAGATACGCTCCGGTAACTGCCGATAGAACGCTGAGCACCTGAATCACAATGCTGGCAATCCGCACTTTCCAGAGATCCAGGTGATAGATGGTCAACAACCGATCAATGATTCTTACTTTTCGAAATACCTGTCCTACGGGCAAATCGAAGTGTGTGCTGTGTTCGTGGCTCATACACATTCCTCCTCGGCCCTGACCAGAGCACTGTAATTACCGTTGCAGCCGACCAGCTCCGTGTGCGTACCCGCCTCCGTCAGCCGGCCTTTTTCCAACACGTAGATTCTGTCGGCATCTCGAACTGTCGAAAGACGGTGAGAGATGATCAAGGTGGTTCTGTCATGGGCCAAACCGGCTATTGCTTCGCGAATCAGCGCTTCGTTGGCGACATCTACGCTGGATGTCGCCTCATCCAGGATAAGGATTGGAGCATCCTTCAGGATGGCCCGGGCGATAGCGATACGCTGGCGCTCGCCTCCGGACAACCGTACCCCCCTCTCCCCTATCAATGTGTCGTAGCCTTCAGGGAGAGTTGTGATGAACTTGTGCGCTGCAGCAGCCCGAGCAGCCCGCTCGAGTTCCTCCTGTGAAGCCGACGGTTTCGCCATCAACAGGTTATCACGTACAGTCCCATAGGACAGGAACGTGTCCTGGGATACGATCGAGTACATGGCATGTAAGTCGTCTGTAGGAATATACCGGATGTCTTCCCCGCCGAGCCTGACGACGCCGGCTTGCGGGTCAAAATACCTCATCAGGAGAGCGGTTACTGTCGTTTTGCCACTCCCGGAACGGCCGACCAGCGCGACTTTATCTCCTGGTTCAACCTCAAATGAAAGATTCTCGACCGCAGGAGCATCAGCTTTCCGGTACCTGAAGGTGATGTCTTCAAAGGCAAAGGAGTGGGGGATGGGGCTCGGGGTGGGTCTAGCGGGCACTGCCGCGAGAGAGACCGCTTCCAGGATATCTAACACGCCTTCGGCAGCGCCCATTCCGGAAAAGGAGAAGTGTATCGTCTGCCTCAGGTCAGTGACCGGGCGAAGCGCTTCTCTCACCAGCAACAGCACGAAGAGCAGACCGGCTGCAGACAGGGCACCTGCGTCCATGCGGATGGCACCGATAATGATAGCCACAGTGCCGCAGATCGCGGCGACCAGCCCGGGAGGGATACTCCACAGAATTTCATTCCGCAGAATGCCGATTTCCGCATCGTACAGGTCATTAGTCCGCTGGTAGAGAATTTCCCCTTGTTTTTGGCTTGCGTTGAAAGACTTCAACGTGACGATGCCCTGGATGTTATCGACGTACTCCGCGAATAGGCGGGGCATGGCGACAAACCAGATCTGTATCCCCTTGCCGACTCCCTTATAGATGGCGAGCGGCTGGATTAGGGCAGCAATCATCATAGCCCCGATGACCAGCCCGATGATCATGTCAACGTAGAGCAGTATCGCTACAATCGAGATACCGGCGGCGATAGACACTACGACCTGAGGCAGAAAGCGCCCGTAGTAATTCTGCAGGGCTTCGGCTCCGTCGACCAGCGTAGCCTGTATAACTCCGCTTTTCTGGTTCAGGACCCACCCGGGACCAAGCTCGTACAACTTATGGTACATGCGCCGTCGTAAAGACATGGCGATGTTGCTGGCAGTTCTGGCCGCGATACGATCGTTTTCCCGGATCATGGCCCATCGCAGGACGATAAGGAGCGCTACAGCGGCAAAGTACAGCCCGGATTCATGGAGCGGCGTTCCCGCAAACACTCCGTTGAGTATGAGGGCAATGAGCAGTCCCTGGATAATATAACTGAATGAGATGAGAAGGCCGAGAATGATAACGCTCCATAGCTTGCCGTACTCTCCGCGGCCGAGCTCAAGCACCCTGCGGTCGAATAGTTTCATTCTGTTCGCCCCTGTTGTAATCGAAAGCCCGCGCTTTGACTCAATCCGGGTATACTCTTTGACGACATCGGTTTTTTTTGACATGTGATCTCTCTGTTAACAACTGCATTTTGTCATTAATTGATGTAATTTCGGCTGTGTTCCTAGACTTATTGCTGACTTGAGGAGAATCAATTAAACGAATTTTTAATATATTTGCTAAAAATCATTTATAAATAACTTATTAATTAACATTAATAACAATATTTATATCATATTGATTAACATTTAAAGAAATTAGTAATAAAAATTAATAACTATAGCATTATTTGTAAGAAAGATAACATTTGTTAGCCAAATAACAATATATATCACACAAAATTATATTAAAAAGAATTGACAACAAAAAGTAATAAATTTGATATTTGTTATAAAAATGTTAGTCAAAGATGATTAAAACATTAAAGGTTATTTGGAAAAATGAAATATTAATTAAAAATCTATATATTTTTTCTAAGATATTGTCGAAAAAATAGTAATTCTACTAGAATTATCATGAATTTAGCCAAAAAATGTTGCATATTAGAGGGACAGTAAAATGAGTTTAAACATCCGCATTAAAAATTATTGGGAAGGCGAGGCGCAAGGTTACAGTGAATTTATTGATAATGAACTAAACGGCTTTGAGAGAAAAGCATGGTCCGATTTGGTACTGGAACACGCTCCCTCCAAAGATTCTCTTGACATACTGGATATTGGTACCGGACCGGGATTTTTTCCAATTGTCTTGTCACAGGGCGGACATAATGTTACTGGTATAGACTTAACAGAAAACATGATCGAGTTTGCACGTCTTAACCTTGCACGTGAAGGTGCTAGTGCAAAGTTGATGACTATGGACTGTCAGGATTTAAAATTTCCAGATAACAGTTTTGATCTGTTAGTTTGCCGTAATCTCACGTGGACACTTGACGACCCTGCCAGATCATATCAAGAATGGCACCGCGTCCTAAGACCCGGCGGGAGGATTCTTGTCTTCGACGCTTGCTGGTATCTGCACCTGTTTGATGAAAATATGAAAATAGCCTATGAGAAAAAGGAAAAAGAGATCCTTGAAAAATACGGGTACCCGGTGCACCGGCACAAGGACCAGGCTGAAGGCGAAGCACTCAGCCGGAAGCTGTTTATGAGTGACAAAGTCAGACCGCAGTGGGATTTGGATTTGATGCTTAAACTCGGATTTTCAAAGGTATTTGCAGATACTTCAGTGGGTGAACGGATACTCAATGAACAGCAGCAGGATATAAACAGTATGCATCCTCCATTTTTGGTGGGAGGAGAAAAATAAAAAAGACACACTAAATGTCGCGCCTTGTGGCAAAATATTTACGGCTTGTACAGCTCCTCCGTGGATTCTAAAAAAGATGTAACAGGCAAAGTGACAGTCGATCTTTTGTCTACAGAGTGCGGTTTTTAAGTATATCCGCGTTTATAAGTCGACACCCTCAACGAATTAATAAAGCAGCCAGCTTTTACAGGGCCCTTATTGAACCACAGTTGCAAAAATAGAAGAGATAGGAGAGGGTTCAAACTGCGAGTAACATCACAGGTACGGGAAGTGAAGTAATGCTTAAAAACATAGGTGAACGGCTGTTCACATTGATTCCGGTACTGCTGGCTGTTTCATTAGTAACTTTTATCCTTGGTAGCATGTCTTCCGGCGACACTGCACGTACACTGGCTGAAAAGAAATATGACAGGCCAACATATGAGCAGATTGAGGAAATAAGAACCGAAATGGGATTTGACAGACCGGTGCTCGTCCAATACGCCGATTGGCTTAAGGATGCGGTGAGGGGCAATTTGGGCTTTTCTTATTCAAATAACAAGCCTGTTGTTGACGAGATTGTTAAGTATTTTCCCAAAACATTACAGTTGGCACTTCTCGCACTATTGTTTTTAATTGTAATTTCATTTACTCTTGGAATCTTATCAGCGGTGTTTTCCGGCTCATGGATCGACAAGATTTCCAGGATATACTGTTTTTGGAGTGTATCAATGCCCGAATTCTGGTTGGGACTCATTCTGCTGTATATTTTCGGAGCTCGTCTTGGACTAATATCAGTGCTTGGTGGAAGTTCAATGAAATTTCCAATAATACCTGCTCTTACAATGTCTATATGCAGTGGTGGGATTTATGTCCGACTTGTTCGCACAAATATGGAGGAAGTACTGAATAAAGGATATATCCGTGCAGCCAGAGCAAAAGGCGTTAGTGAATATAACATTATAACAAAACATGCTCTCAAAAACGCAATGCTTCCTGTAATAAACAAGCTTGGAATTGGATTTGGCTCTTTGTTAGCTGGATCTGCCATTATCGAATCAATATTTTCATGGAACGGACTTGGAAAACTGGCTCTCGAATCTGTTAAGCTCAAAGATTATCCAGTAGTCCAGGGATATGTGCTGTTTATGGCTGTTTTGATGGTGTTAATTAACCTGGCTGTAGATATCGTATGCGGCATCATTGATCCGCGTCTTAAAAATGGATGAGGATGAACATATGATGCAGATCAAAATTCAAGCAATAAAGAGATTAAATGTATGGTTTCGTCCATCCAATGGCATTACAAATCGTATACTTACGCAAAAAGCACCAGTTTTCGGTCTTGTAATAGTGGCTTTGATCATCTTCATTGCCATAGCTGCATCTGTAATTGCTCCAAATGACCCACTTAAGGTAAATATGTCAATGCGTTTAGAAGGCCCAAGCTCATTATATTGGCTTGGCACTGATAATCTGGGGCGATGCATCGCATCTCGTCTGATTTGGGGAGCACGAATGTCACTGATATATAGCCTGTGCGTACTGGGTCTAATGATGGCAATTAGTATTCCGATAGGGCTCCTTTCCGGGTATGCAGGCGGTCGCGTGGACACGTTTATTATGCGGGTTACCGACATATTTTTATCACTTCCGACTTTTCTGATGGCACTAGCCGTCGCCGGTATGCTGGGACCCAGTGCGAAAAATATGATTATCGCCATGGCCAGCGTGTGGTGGTCGTCTTATGCAAGAATAATACGTGGTATGGCAATGCAGATGAAGCAGCAGGACTTTATGCTTGCAGCAAAAGCAGCCGCCTGTACTCACAGTCAGATTCTTTTCCGGCACATACTTCGCAATATCGCCTCACCAATTATCGTAATGGCCACACTTGAAATTGGTTCGATTATACTGGCAATTGCATCATTTTCTTTTATAGGGTTGGGTGCTCAGCCGCCTACGCCCGAGTGGGGTATTATGCTCAGCGATAGCAAAGAGTTTATCCAGACACAGCCGCAGTTGATGATTTATCCGGGGATTGCAATTATTATTACAGTCATGGCATTCAATCTTCTGGGGGAAGGACTGAAAAATGCAATACAAGATTGACAAGGGAGTTCGGAGTGAAAATGTGATATTAGATATCCGGGACCTTTCTCTGGACTACGTTATGCCGGATCAAAACATCCATGCCGTAATAGACTTGAAACTTGTTGCAAGAATGGGAAAAATCACCGCACTTGTTGGGGAAAGTGGCAGTGGAAAATCAACGGTCGCACTTGCGGTAATGGGTATTCAGGATAAAAATGCTGTCATCTCAAATGGTGAGATTTATTTGGCAGGGACAGATGTACTTTCTCTACCCAAAAAAGATAAGCGTTCTTATATATCTAACCGTGTCGGCATTATCTTTCAGGATCCAATTGATTCGCTGAATCCGTTATTAACTATTGGAGAGCAGCTGGTGGAGGCAGTCCTGATACATGAAAAAATAACAAAAAATCAAGCTCGCACCATTGCACTCAATCAACTTCTGGCTGTCAGCCTGCCGCAGCCAGAGGAATTGATGAAAAAGTACCCATTTATGTTGAGCGGAGGAATGTGCCAGCGTGTTATGATTGCCATCGCCAGTGTTTTCCGTCCACTGCTTCTTATTGCAGATGAGCCAACGACCGCTCTTGATGTAACGATTCAGGCTCAAATCCTGCATCAATTGGATTCTATGCGGAAGAGAGACGGAACTGCAATTTTGCTTATTACGCACGATTTGGGAGTCGTTGCAGAAATAGCAGACGACGTGTGTATCATGAAGGACGGACATATTGTGGAAAGCGGCACGGTAGACGACATATTTTATAATCCGCAACATGTGCATACACGCCAGCTACTGGCGGCGACGCTCTAAGAGGTTTGACCATGGAAGTATTGGTGGAAACCCTGAACATACGAAAATGCTACGAAAAACAAAAGTTATTTACAAAAAAGGGAGACCAGGTTTCTGCCGTAAACGGCGTGTCTCTCAAAATTCAGAAGGGACGTTCATTAGGACTTGTCGGGGAGAGCGGAAGCGGAAAAAGCACACTTGGCAGAATGATGGCCGGGCTGGAAACGCCGACAGAAGGACAGATACTGTTCCGAGGACAGTCAATATCAAATATTTCCCTTAGAAAAATGCGCCCATTACGGCGTAATATTCAGATAATCTTTCAAAATAGCAGCAGCGTTTTTGATACGTCCTATACTATAGGAGAAAGTATTGCCGAGGTTATTAAAAACAGCGAGACAGTATCAAAAAAAGAATGCTTAGGAAAAATTGAGACGATATTGGAACAGGTGGGGTTAGATGCCTTATATGCTCAGCGGAATCCAAAGGAGTTGAGCGGAGGGCAACGCCAGCGCGCCAATATTGCCCGTGCTCTTGTTCTTCACCCGGAGTTCGTTGTTTGCGACGAGCCCGTTTCCAGCCTTGATTATTCATTGCGCAAACAAGTTCTGACTTTACTTAACGATCTACGAAACAAATTTGGTTTAACCTACTTGTTTATCACCCACGACCTCAACTGTGTGCCTTATGTCTGCGATATTATGGCCATTATGTATGCGGGCAAGATAGTGGAGCAAATAGATTTAAAGAATAACTCGATGCAAAACGCACTTCACCCGTATACCAGCCTGCTGTTTTCGTGTATACCAGCAAAGGTACCTGCAGAACGAAAAAAATGCACGATGGAGAGCATAATTGATACAACAGTTATACCTGATTCAAAGCACTGTTGTCGGTTTTTTCTGCGCTGTCCTTGTTGTACGGAACGTTGCATAAACGAAGAGCCTTTGCTAAAAGAGGTCGCAAGCGGTCATTTTGTAGCATGTCATATCGTATAAGCCATAATAAAAAGGAGAATAAAAAATGAAGAAAAAATGTATTTGGGCAGTTATCGTGTCAGCACTATCACTGGTGCTGTTGATGAGTGGATGCATTTCAAATCAAGTGTTAAACGATACTCCGAACGGGACTTCTGGTTCTTCAGCTGCTACCGCCATGGACGATAGCAATCAGTCCGACTCTATTACAATTATGATTTCTGGCACGATGAATCCGGAAGACGCCAGCCCGATAGAATCCAGTACGGAAATGTGCCTTTATGAAATGGTATACGAACCGCTGGTTAAATACGGAAATGGTGGCGTGATTGAACCGGGGCTTGCTGAGAGATGGGAAATCAACGATAATGGAACACAGTATACTTTCTATTTACGTGAAGATGTCAAATTTTCAGATGGTACCATCTTTAACGCGGACAGCGTGGTAAGCAGTGCAAAGCACTGGGAACCCACGAAATTTTCCACGCCGCTTACAAATGTTGAGAAATTAGACGATTACACGGTCAGGATGACATTTAAGGAAAACTGCTACCCTGTATTAATCGAACTGACCTATCCCCGGCCTTTCCGCATTGCGTCTGAGAATTCATTTGATACAAACGGCAACTTTGTAAAAATGATTGGCACGGGTGAGTGGATGGTGAAGAGCTATATCCCCGAGGAAGAGGTGGTCATGGCGCCTAACCCGTATTACTACGGAACAAAACCGAGTATTAAAAAGATAACCATCAGAAAAGTTACTGACGGCGGATCAAGAATTATGGCGCTTCAGAGCGGAGAAGCTGACCTTTCTCTTGCAGATCTTCCCTCCGAAGGCAAATCGATTATCGAGTCATCAAAAGATCTTGCCGTTAAAAACGCTGAAGGTACAATGGGATTTTTCCTAATGCTAAATCAAGAAAATAAAATACTGCAGGATAAAAATGTTCGTCTTGCGTTAAATTATGCAATAGACAAAGACAGCATCGTGGATTATATACTCGGAGGCGACGGAGTTGTCGCGAAAGGTATTTTGCCCGACACGGTACCGTACGTTACTGACGAAAACAGCGAAGGCTACTCTTATAACCCGGAAAAAGCTAAAGAACTGCTGGCTGAATCGGGATATACGGACACTGATGGAGATGGGATCGTTGATAAGAACGGCGTGCCGCTGTCCCTTAAGCTTGTTTTTCAGTCTGAGGAATATTCAAGCTGGAAACCTATGTGCGAATACTTGCAGGCGGCTGGCAAAGAGGTCGGAATTGATATTCGGCTTGAGCAACGGGACACTTCGGCCTACTATGACGCGATCTGGAAAAACCGTAATTTTGACATGATTATTTACCGCACATATGAGGACTCATGGAATCCTCACGGATTTTTGCGCTCCATGTTTTATCAGGCCGAGGGCGGCATGTCCGTGTGCTGGTATGACCCGCAGTTAAATAAATATCTTGACGAGGTCATTAAGACACAGGACGAGTCAACGCGTCAGGCAAAGTATGACCAGATATTCAGACTGATCAATGACGGGGCGCTTATTGTTCCTCTGTGCAATCCCGATAAACAATATGCATATAATACCCGCTTGCAAAACGTGACAGTTGCACCGACGACCTATGAAGGCATAGAGTGGCAGACAATCACTATAGCAAAGTAAAAGGTCTAAGCATGTCGGAAACTGTGTTTGAACAGATTGAAACAGCCTGGTCTGCCGATGCCGGAAGTTATGACCAGGTAATTCAAAAACAGCTAAGTAATAAAAAAGACGTAAAACATTGGCAGGACGAACTTTGTCTGGTGCTTGGTGAGGAACCATTGAATGTACTTGATGTCGGGTGCGGACCCGGATTTTTTACAATTATGCTTGCCAGGCTAAAACATAATGTGACATCTGTTGACGGTGCTGAGGGAATGGTAGAGCGCGTCAGAATCAATATCAAAAAAGAGGCATTAAATGCAAAAGTGTATAAAGGTGACGCAGTGCTTCTGGATAAAGAGAAGGAAAACAGCTTTGATGCCATAGTGTCACGTGATGTTGTTTGGACTCTCTATGACCCGGAGAAAGCTTTCATGAGGTGGAAAAATCTGCTGAAACCAGGTGGTAAAATCGTCATTTATGATGGAAATTACAGGCGGGATCAGTCGTCTTTGCGTTACTATGTATTGAAACTTACCTCAGACCTGATTAATCTCTTCACAGAGGGGAAATATCGGAAAAAGCAGCAGCACAGTTCCGCAGGCATCGGATTCGAGCAACTGCCGATGATCCGGCATAGGCGACCTCAATATGATCGAGAACTGTTGCTAAAGGCAGGTTTTTCAAAAGTTGAGGTGACAAAGGATCGTTTCCGCAACAGTCCTTTGCGTCTTGAATTCTGGAGATATGGGTATCAGGGGGAAAAGTTCCGTGTAATTGCCTACAAGTAGATGAACCGATAATACGACTTACGCGGTGAATCGTTTTTCTGAAAATCTGGGATAAGTTCGCCTATGAAGTAGTTCACCATAGACTATGATTTTGAAAAATTAAAGGTTCCGGAGGGTGCCGGGCTCACCCTCCCGAAGAGGCTAAACACCTGGATCAGTGAACCAGGGAGTTCTTCGCCGCCAATCCGGTTTCGACTGTGTTGCACTTGGGCTGTGGGCTGGACAGCTTCGTGTTACGGATAGATCCTCCGACTACAGTCCGCGCTGGTACGATGTCGGCAGGCCTGATGTGATCAAGCTGTGAAGGTGCCTGTACTCAGAGCATCATAACTACACGATGATCGGCTCTTTGGTCACCTACTTGCAATGGTTAGACTATATACCGGCAGACAGGCCTGTGCTCGTGGGTCGCCGAGATATTGTTATTATCATCCTTATTATTCCCTCATTTGACCACCGTTTCGGGTGGTCGGATGTTCCCTTTTATTATTATTGTGGGGACATTCTTGTAGCTCTGGGATTTTTCCTCATTTTTCTGGTGTTCAGAGAAAACCCCTTTGCCGCTGTGACCATTCAAGTATTTGCAGACCAGAAAGTAATAACCACAGGGCCTTATAGTAAAGAATACCGTCAAAAAGTTTGTTACAAACTGGTTCCGTTATTGTGGTAAGAACAGATTATTCTCGTTTAAAGCAAAACATGTGAAATCAAGGCTAATTTCTCCATTTGTCATGCTTGATTAAATAACATAAAAAGGATAATATAAAATCTGGATATAAAATCCAAATACTTCCTATTTTTCAAAGGTGTATTTAACATGAACGTTTATGTGATGCACTTTAATGAAGTCGATAGAACGAATTTGCCTGAAGTTGGGGGAAAAGGCGCTAATCTGGGAGAAATGAGCAGGGCGGGCTTTCCTATCCCTCCGGGGTTTTGCATTACAACATCAGGCTACCGTGACTTTATTGCAGAAAGCCATGAGATGGGCGAATTGCTGGATTTGCTTGACCGGTTAAAACCCGGTCAACCGGATGAAATTAGCAGGCTGGGAAAGCGGATCAGGGATCACTTACTAGCTGTTCCAATACCCCGGAAAATTAAATCGTCCATTATTGATGCATGGAAAATGGTGGGAGAAGAACATTCATATGCCGTTCGGTCAAGCGCCACAGCCGAAGATTTGCCGACTGCCTCTTTTGCCGGCCAGCAGGAGACTTATTTGAACGTAAAAGGAGCAGACCAGTTGCTGCAGGCTGTGCAGAAATGCTGGAGTTCCTTATTCACCGACAGGGCAATTATTTACCGTATTAAAAACGGATTTGATCACCGTTCTGTGTATTTGTCCGTAGTGGTGCAGCAAATGGTGTTTCCGGAAGTCTCAGGGCTTATGTTTACTGCTGATCCTGTCACAGGACATAGAAATATCATTTCCATTGATGCCAGTTTTGGGCTGGGCGAGGCATTGGTTTCGGGAATTGTTTCCGCAGACTCCTATAAGGTCCGCAGGGGTCAGATTATTAAAAAGCAAATTGCGGAAAAGAAGAAAGCTGTTTATCCGACTGCAGAAGGGGGAACCGAGATTCGGGAACTTGCTCCTGAACTGCAGAACAAACAGGCCCTCTCTGACGACAAAATTTTAGAGCTGGCCCAAATAGGTCAAAGAATAGAAGATCATTACTGCTCGAAGCTGGGTGTTGAACAGCTTTCGGAAAATGGCATTGAGAGGTGTCCTGAGCAGGATATTGAACGGAGTCCTGAACAGGATATTGAATGGTGTCCTGAACAGGATATTGAATGGTGTCTGGTAGGTGACAGGTTCTATATTTTACAAAGCCGTCCTATTACCTCGCTTTATCCAGTTCCTGAAGTGTACGATAACAAATTTCATGTTTTTTTATCTATTGCGCACATGCAAATGATGACGGATGCCATGAGACCTATGGGGGTTTCTATCTTCCAGGGTATGCTTCCTTATGGGAAGGACCCCGGGCTTTCTCCCAATTCAGTGATGGTGGAAGCGGGAGGAAGGCTTTTTTTTGACGTTACCCCTTTTTTGCATAATAAACTTCTTCGTCGATTTTTTATCTGGAGAACCAGGATTCTTGATGAATTAATGGGAGATGCTCTGGAAAAAATACTGACAAGTGAGACCTTTCAACAGGAAATTGAAGCAAACCAGGGCACCATGAAGCAGGTGTTTGAATTTTTCAAACCAGTACTTCCACTCTATTTAAAGGGTATTCCCGTTATTATTAACAATTTATTCTTCCTGGACCCTTCAGGAATTATTGAGCGAGCTACAACTCCTGTAGAACCGGTTATTTATAAGCATGAGCACTACATTATGCAGGCATCAGGGACAGAACGGATTATAAGAGTCCGTGAGAGTATGGGGAAATTATTAGATGAAATAATTACCAGCATGATGTACGTACCCTTGCCATTCATTGTCCTGCCCATGGCAAGCAGCCTGACCAGACGATGGTTGGGTGAGGACCTTGATATTGACATGCTGAGTAAATCCCCGCCTGGAAACGTGACCGGTGAGATGGGGTTAATGATTGGAGATCTGGCTGAAACAGCAAGAAAATATCCTGAAGTGGTAGATTATCTGGAAAAAGCAAAAGACAACACTTTTTATCAGGGGTTCAGTGAAGTAAAAGGTGGAGATGTATTCAGGGCTGAGCTGGACAGGTTCATGGAGCTATACGGTATGCGCTGTCCTGGAGAAATCGATATATCAAACACCCGGTGGCGGGAAGCCCCTACCATGCTTGTTCCATCCATCATAAACCACATGAAAAGCAATTCTCCGGGGGAACATCGAAATCATTTCAGAGAGGGCAGGAAGGAAGCTCAGGAAGCTGTACAGAAACTTCTTGAGCATATTAGCAATGTCCCTGCCGGAAGCCTCAAAGCAAGAATTATGTCCAGACTTCTTTCAATTTATCGAAATTCTATAGGTTTACGCGAATTTCCCAAGTATATCATTATTCGATTTTTCGGCATCTATAGGCAGGCTATCCTTGCAGAGGCACGGGTTTTACACCAGAGAGGAATTCTGGAAAGAGAAGAAGATGTGTTCTACCTGTATCTCGATGAATTGATCTCGTTGTTAGAAAACCGTTTTAGTGAAGATTCAAGGCATCTTATAGACTCCCGTAAAAGAGCCTACGAACTGTATAAAAAGATGACTCCTCCCAGGGTTATGACCAGTGAAGGGGAAGTTATTACGGGTGTGAGGAGCGATGTCGAAGCCCCGAAAGGCGCTTTAATTGGCACTCCTGTCTCCGCCGGCGTTGCGGAAGGGTACGTAAAGGTTGTCCTCAAACCCGAAGAAGCGAAGCTGAACAAAGGAGACATTTTAGTGGCGCCATTTACCGATCCGGGTTGGACTCCCCTGTTTTATTCCGCTCAAGCTCTGGTGGTGGAGATTGGCGGTATGATGACACACGGCTCGGTTATTGCGCGGGAGTACGGTATTCCTGCCGTTGTCGGCATAGAAAACGTAACCAAAATATTAAAAGACGGCCAGTATGTCCGTGTTGACGGTACAAGGGGCTTTGTACAGGTTCTGGAGTGAGATATTTATTAATTAAAAAAGGGAATCATTTTTAGATCCGATCTTCCTTCTAAATAGGAAAAATTGGGTGGCATTTACGGGGCTGCCTGAATAGTTACAATTTTGCAAAGTAATAACTCTATATTTAATTAAAATTTTATTATCTTTTATTATCTCTGGTTTTTATCTTTAAGTTTATGAAGTAAAGACGATACTCTTTCTTCAGCAGTTTCTGTCTCCTTAGCATCCCTATTAACGCTTATATTCAAAATATCCCTCTCTTTACTTTCCGGAGGCAATAAAAAAAGAGGGATATTAATTTTTATTGACTCATCATCCCTTAAAAGCAGAACCGCGATATTGCCCTCTATTCTATCGATAGTAACTTTGAAGCTTCCCATCTTCATCTCTCCAGTGAAGCGACCAGATTTCCACTTTCATCATAGAGATATGCTGTGTCTCCATCGTTATTCCAGATTGGGCTGCCTGATCCCCAGTACAGCTCGGTTGCCGTGTTCGTTCCCTCTCCGGTATACAGAGTTACAGTAGCCTGAGAATCCAGCGTACAGGAAGGAAAAACATAGGTGTGCTTGCTTCCTTCATCCTCGATTTTCCAGCCAACCAATGAAACAGAAGAAGAGCCTTCGTTTGTGATCTCCACCCATTCTTCCTGCAGGTTAAGGTCGCTAACATAGACCTCTGGTTCTGCAGAACTTGTTATCTCACTTGCTTCGGACTCAGTCTCTTCTAACTTAACGTTTTCTGACTCCATTTCTTCAGGTTCGGTTTCTTCAGCTGTTATTGAAGCCGAAGAGCTGTCAGTTCCATTCACAGAAGTTCCGGCTTTGACCACTTCCTCTCCATACCCGGTCTTTTGAGTAGTTACCGTATAAGCAGATCCGTCTGTTGTAACTACGATCGAGCTGTCAAGATCGGTCCTGTAGACCCTGGAAGCTTTCTGCAGCCTTTCAAGGACTTCGGCATGGGGGTGTCCGTAGTCGTTACCTGCTCCAACTTCGATTACGCTTACTTCGGGGCTTACGGCTGAAATAAAAGCTTCTCCGCTGCCGGACCGGCTGGCATGGTGCCCGACTTTGAGAATATCAGAATTCAGGTCATACCCGGTACCCATGAGTTTTTCTTCGGTTCCAAGCCCTGCATCGCCCATAAGCAGGAACGAAACTTCTCCGTAGCTTACTTTAAGGACAACTGAGTTTTCGTTCAGATCATCGGAGTATTCGGATCCCGGGTTCAAGACTTCAATCTCAACAGCAGGGTCAAACTCGATTTCTTCTCCTGTTTTTATTATCTCAAAAGGAATATTTTTTTCATCAATTGTAGTCAGCATATTCTCATAAGTCTTTGAGGTATGAGGGAAACCGCTGTCAATGAAATGTTCAACCTGAAAGCCGTTCAGTACATCCTCCATGCCACCGATATGATCCGAATGAGGGTGGGTTGCAATAACGTAATCAATGCCTGAGACGTCCTGTTCGTAAAGGTATGCTGAAACTTCTGAGCCCTGATCCCGTTCCCCTGCATCTACGAGCATAGTTTTTCCATTATATTTCAGGAGAATTGAATCTCCCTGACCTACATCAAGAAAATGAACTGTCAGGTTTTCGTCAGCCGGATTTTCACCGGCAGCAGGACTATCAGCCTGAACCTGAGCCTCAGCCAGATCTGTTTCTCCTGTCTGCTGTGCGGCCTGCTCGGGTTCTTCAGCAACCTGATCATCTTTTATTCCTGCATTTATCCCAGCAATGATTATTACAACAAATATGAAACCGAAAATCCAGCGTAATGAGCTGCTTCCGGAAGTTTTTCCTGCCTTTCCCAATCTGATCACATCTTATTCTTAGGTAAACAATATAAATGGGTTTTATATTAAACTGCCTTTTCATGTTCCCTGAAAGCTTTAATGTGAGGTAATCGCCAGAAGAATGCAATAATCTACAATAATTCGTCTCAGAAAATTCTATCGCGGGAAAGTCTGCAGGATAAATATAAGCAATATCGAGCACAAATACGCATATGAATGATTTATCTTCTTTTCCGGAAGCGATATTTATTTTTGATGTGATTACTTTTTAACCAGAAAATTACTTTTTAACTCATGAAAAATGATGGAAAGCTGTCTAAAAGAATATTGGGGGAGATTTAATTCCTGACATCGTCAATTTTGATACAGTCGTGGTTGGAGGAGGTATCACAGGTCTTTATACATGTTATAAATTAAAACAGTTAAAAGGCGCTAACCACACAATTTCTCTTTTTGAATGTACGGATCGATTTGGAGGTAGAATTGAAACAGTGGAAATGGGTGGATTTTTAGCTGAGTATGGCCCAATGCGGTTTGAGAAAATGGCACAGCCTCTTCTTATGGATCTCATAGCTGAACTTGGTCTGGAGACAAGGCACTTTGTCCCCTACACAGCAGCAAATGATCCTGACTCTCTTTTTGATTTAACCTTTGATGAATCGGGGGGCGAGCGCCATGGGAATAAATTGACAACACTCGATCTTTTAAAACTGGGTATTCTGCGCCTCTTAAATGCAAGTGGCGGAGACATGAACGACCCGGATGATCCCAGGCACCGGGAATGGTGGGCTGCTCTTGACGAGGAATACTATAGTCATGTGCGTAATGAGGCTGCCTATGATGGTAAGTATCTCTACCAGATGGGTTTCTGGAATGCTCTCAGCCTTGTCCTCAGCCACCGTGCAGTGAGTAAGATTATCCACTACGGGACATTTTATCATGTCATTCATTTTAACCCGAATGCAGCAGAATGGATTATTTTCTGGCTGCGCGGGTTGCATCCGTATGATGAACTTGTGGGTATAGGGCAGGGTACGGAGTCCCTTGTCCGCGAGTTAGTTTCCAGGTTGAACTCTACACCGGAACTTTCAGTCTCGTTACATCTTAATAACATGTTAACAGCCCTTTCCCCCCACCCGGACGGAAGAGTTTTGCTGGAGTTCAAGACCGATCATAGGACCGATAACAGGACCGATCATGCTGCTGCTGATAATTCTGCTGCTGACCATAGTTCAACTGACCATACTACCGTTAAAGTACTTGCAAGGCATGTTGTGCTGGCATTGCCCCGCTCTCCTTTAATGAAGCTTCTTCCCATGTTCCCTGGATACATAGGAGAACTGGTAAATTCCGTGATACCTGTTCCGTTAGTAAAATGTTTTTTCGTTAATGAAAACCCCTGGTGGGACGGATTTACATTGCCGCAAACGCGCGCCTCCTCCCTGCCGGCAAGGGAAATCCATTATACTTTCAGGAAGGAAGGTGATAGTAAACGCGGAATGGTCATGGTCTACGGTGACCAGCCCAGCATGAATTACTGGACACCGTTTGTACAGCAAAGAGAACACAAAAAAGCAGAGATGAATCTCGATAAACGCCTTGTTGAAGGGTACCTCCGGTATTTAAGAGCAAATCCCGATAACAATGACATTAAAGAAATAGAAGCAGAGGCTAAACTGATAAGCTGTTTCGGCATAAGGGACTGGAGCCGGGAACCCTTTGAGGCTGGTTGCCACATCTGGAAAGCCGGAGTCCGTGTTGAAGAGGCAATAAAAGAGTTAACAGCATTTTCGCTGGATGGTTCAACACTCCCAAATAAGAACATCCACATATGCGGAGAGGCTTATTCGGATTTCCAGGGTTTTATCGAAGGAGGGTTACGGACAGCTTTAGAGGTTGTAAAATGTATTGATCGAGATAGGGGGTGAAGACTGTGAGTGATGAGGCACGTAAAAGAGGTGATCTTCTCCAGCTCGATTTTCATTGAAATATCTGCATCAATATCAAATGATGGATACACGGATTAATTCTATTCAATTAATTTTATCCCGTCATCTTTTTAGGTTTCTTTTCTCATGAGGTTATTTTTCAGACTTTTTAATATCAGTTTGTTATCGACCTAAACCAATTTGTTTGTTAAGCCTTTGAGTTGGTGCTTTTTGAAAAAACAATTTTGTGTAAATTTGTTATTCATAATTTTAAATAAAAAAGTTTATAATGATTAACAGGAATTTATTTTAAAAACTTTTAATATGACGCGTATGATGAACAGTATTGAAATTAACTACTTTTAATTGTTTTAATAATGCAAAAAATGCCAGCATGATTTGAAAAGGGGGAGCTTATGAAACACTTCATTACAAAAGAGACGCCCGTTACGGAAGAGGCGCTTAATGTCATCGTCCATTTGGCCACGAAAAGTCTTCCTGCGATAATTGAAGATGAATTCTTCCTTAAACTGAGCGACCGCAATATTATGCGTATAGCAGTTTTACTTGCTCAAAAAAGCTATGAAGAAGGTGGCTGCCCAATCGGGGGCGTCATTATCGATAACAGTACTCGCCGGATTGTCGGCAAAGGACATAATACGCTTGTGCAGGATAACGACCCTTACAACCACGGTGAAACTTCTGCCATACGAGATGCAGGACGGCAGGACTTCAGCGATACCACGATTTTCACGACTCTCAGCCCCTGCGACATTTGCGCCACGTTGATATATATGCGCCAGTTCGACCGCGTGGTAGTCGGCGATGTTACTAACGCCTCGGGCAATGAACAGATGCTACGAGAGAAGGGAGTCAAAGTCGATATTCTTGAAGACCCCATGGGAATAGCATTGTATGCGAAGTATCGGGCTGAAAAACCGGAGCTCGATATGGAAGACTGGAAAGGGTTGGCTGCTGTTCGCAAAGCCCGAAAGGACTGGGCTTGATATAGGCATTATCCCGTAGCATGACAGGGATTGAAGCTCTAAATTGATTAATACTTTTTATGTATCTATTATTTTTTATTTGTTTTTATATTTGTACAAATTTGATTTTTTTCATTAACTGTTTTATCATAAATTTTAATAACATGACTAAATTTAGAAGAATAGATATATGAATGGCTGTTTTTCTAGAACCTTGTCTGAACCAGGATATCAGAATGTAATATTATACCGCTATAATCGTGACTCTCTGAAAAGGGAAAATGCAAGAACATCGAATCGAAAATGAGGCAATACCATTGACAAAAGTCGTAGAGATCTCTCCAACCACGAGACATGAAGGCCATTCCAAGCTCACTCTGAAGGTGAATGACCAGGGTATCGTCGAGCGAGGAGACTGGCTCTCCATCACCCCGGTCAGGGGTATTGAGAAGCTCGCTATAGGTAAGACGATGGACCAGGTTCCGAAGATTGCCTCTCGGGTCTGCGGTGTCTGTCCTATCGCCCACACCCTGGCGGGTATCGAAGCCATGGAGGCCTCGATCGGCTGTGAGATCCCCAAGGATGCAAAGCTCCTGCGGGTCATTCTCCATGCAGCGAACCGCCTCCACAGCCACGCCCTGCACAATATCCTGATCCTTCCGGACTTTTACGTCCCTGGTACGGAGACGAAGTTCAACCCTTTCGCCAAAGAGCAGCCTTTCAGGAGCGTTGCGGTGAGAATCTTCCGCATCCGCGAGATCGCACAAACTATTGGAGCCGTCGCAGGCGGCGAGGCGATCCACCCCTCCAACCCGAGGGTCGGCGGGATGTACCGCAATGTGAGTCCCAAGGCAAAGCAGAAGATGGCTGACCTGGCGAAGGAAGGCCTCGTCCTTGCCCACGAGCAGATGGAGTTCATGCTCGAGGTCATCAGGAACATGCAGAACCGGGAGTTCACCGAGGTTGCGGGCAAGCAGATCCCGATTCCCAGGACACTTGGGTACCACAACCAGGGGGTCATGGCCACAGCCCCGATGTACGGCTCATCCAGTCTGGACGAGAAGCCCATGTGGGACATCACCCGGTGGAGGGAGACCCGGCCATGGGATTGGTACATGGGTGAGGTTACCATCGATCTTGAGGACCCAAGCTACCCAATCGGCGGCACCACGAAGGCCGGCACCAAAGCCAACCCCCGGATAGAGGCCTGCAACACTGTTCCGACCTACGACGGCCAGCCAGTTGAGGTCGGCCCTAGGGCAAGGCTCGCTAATTTCAAGAACTTCACCGAGAAGGGCACCTTCGCCCAGCACATCGCCAGGCAGATGGAGTATCCCGACTGCTGCTACACTATCCTCAAGTGCCTTGACAATCTGGATACCTCTGGCAAGGTCCTTGCCGACCACATTCCCCAGGGAGACGGGTCCATGGGTTGGGCTGCAAACGAGGCCCCGCGTGGAACCGACGTCCACCTCACACGGGTGAAGGACGGGCGTGTGCTGTATTATGAGATGCTTGTGCCCACCACCTGGAACCTCCCGACCTGCAGCCGCGGGCTGACGGGAGCACCCTGGCAGATCGCCGAGATGGTCATCCGGGCTTATGACCCGTGCGTCTCGTGCGCAACTCACATGATCGTAACGGACGAGAAGAACAGGATGGTCGCCCAGAAGCTCATTCAGTGGTGAAGAGAATGGAAACGCCGTATTCCAGGATCGTGGTGGCAGGCTGCGGCAACCCGCTCTATGCGGACGACGGGTTTGGGCCCGCAGTTGTGGAGAGTCTCAAGGGTTTCGAGCTCCCCGAAAACGTTACGGTCGTTGACGCGGGGCTCGGAGGCCCACATTTCGTCTTTACCCTCCTCAATCCTGAGTCCACGAAGACTCTTATCATCGTGGACATTGCAGACTTCGGAGGGGAACCTGGCGAGCTCAGATGGCTTGCCGTTGAAGAGCTCCCTGTGGGGAGCTACCGGGACATCCACTCCTGGGATCTGACCGAGCCGCTCCAGTACATCAAGGACGATATCCGGGTCCGGGTCCTCGCATGCCAGAAGAAGTACGTTTCTGCCCCAGAGATGGTCATCGGGATTACGGACGAGGTACAGAGAGCCATTCCAGACGCTGTATCCGAGATACTGAAGGAAATCTGGATGGACTATGGAACTGCTTAAGAAGATGAAAACTACAAAGGAGGCGAAACCAGTGGCAAATAAGATCAAGATCGGGCATGTACACTTGAGCGGCTGTACCGGCGACCTTGTGTCCATAGCCGACAACTACCTGGGATTCATCAAGATCCTGGATGACTACGCCGACCTCGTCTACGGCCTAACGCTCGTTGACGTCCGGCATATCCCGGAGATGGACGTAGCGCTTGTCGAGGGATCGGTCTGCATAGAGGACCGTGAATCAGTGGAGGAGATCAGGGAAACGCGGAAGAAGTCCAAGATGGTGGTGGCCCTCGGCTCCTGCGCATGCTATGGGAATATCACCCGGTTCTGCCGCGGCGGGCAGCACAACCAGCCCCAGCACGAATCCTTCCTCCCCATAGGGGACCTCATCGATGTGGATGTCTACATCCCCGGATGTCCCCCGAGCCCGGAGCTCATAAGGAACGTTACTATCATGGCGTACCTGCTCCTGCAAGGGAATGAGGACCAGAAGGTCCTTGCAGACAAGTACTTAAAGCCCCTTATGGCCCTTGCGAAGCGCGGCACGACCGGAAGCTTCGGCGACCTGATGTACGACGTGATCAACCAGGGTCTTTGCATAGCTTGCGGAATTTGCGCTGCATCCTGCCCTGTGCGGGCGATTACCCTCGAGTTCGGAAAGCCGCAGGGTCAGCGTGACCTCTGCATCAAGTGCGGCTCCTGCTACGGCGCCTGCCCGAGGTCGTTCTTCAACTTCGACGTGATTCCTGAATTCGAGGCTATCAGCGAGCTAATCGCAGACGTGCTTAAGTGAGGTGAGAAAGATGGTTTCAGATCCGTATCTCGGCAAATACATGACCTGCGTCTCGGCACGGAGCACGGACAAGGAGATTCTGAAGAAGGCACAGGACGGCGGCATTGCCACCACCCTCATGGTCTATGCCCTCGAGCAGGGGATAATCGATGGGGCTATTGTGGCAGGCGAGGGCGACCGACCATGGCAGCCCAGGCCATTCGTCGCGATGAGCCGCAAGGACATCCTCAAGGCACAAGGGGCGAAGTATAATATCAGTCCCCAGATCTCCTGGCTCAAGGAGGCGACCCGGTCCTTCGGCCTCGACAGGGTCGGGGTCACCGGCGTCTGTTGCCAGATGCAGGCAGTCAGGAAGGCTCAGCTCTATCCTATCAACATGCGGGATGTCCCGGACAAGATCGCCCTTGCAGTAGGGCTCTTCTGCATGGTGAACTTCCCATACGATTCCATACAGGCCCTTGTCGAGGACCACGCAAACCAGAGCCTCAGCTCCGTGAAGAAAATGGAGATCGGGAAGGGCAAGTTTTGGGTCCACACAGAGCGTGGGAACGTGGCCACCGTGCCGCTCAAAGATACCCATAAATATGAGCAGCCCGGCTGCCACGTCTGCCTCGATTACGTTTCCAACCTTGGCGACATCTCAACCGGCTCTGTCGGGAGCCCGGACGGCTGGTCCACGGTTTTCATCCGCACAAAAGTGGGGAACGACATCTGGTCCAAAGCAATCGATGCAGACCTGTTCGAAACAAAGCCCATCGAGGAGGTCAAGCCCGGCCTTGAGCTCGTCACGAAGCTCGCGAAGGAGAAGATAGACAAGAACCGGAAGACCCTCGAAGAGCGCAGGAATTTCGGCGTAAACAAGGCGTTAAGGGATCCTTATGCCTGAAACTTATCTTTTTTGTCGTAGAAATTATTCGTGATATTACACGAGTGTGGGGAGTGGGATAAGTTCTCATCCCCAAGTTATGATTTTATTTCTGTTATTTACCCCTCGCTATCGTAACTGAGGGGGTTCAAGATAAGACTGTATGTGTAGGGTAACTGAACTTAGAAATCTAGGCACTAGGCAGACGCTTTTTCTGGAAAAAGGGGAAATAATTCGATCATTTAAAATAATTAAACAAGAAAATCACTAGATAACGGAATAATAATCACTTAACTTAGTGAAAAAAATGGGAACTATCTTTGGAAAATTTGGGTCAAACAAATATAGTAATGAGGCAGCGGTAAATCAAAACTTTATTGTACCTTTATTAACAGACTTTCTAGGTTATTCACTTGCAGAGATAATACCAGAGAAAAATTTTACCATATTTGATGTTCCATGTAATCGGTACAAGAAAGTAAGATCAGACGAGTTACCAAAAAACCAAAGACCAGATTTTGTAGTATGTCTTGAGAGTCCTCAAAACCCAAAATTTGTCGTGGAGAGTAAAGCATCAAATGAAGATTTAGTAAAACATAAGCCACAATCACTGGCTTATGTAATTGGAACAGGAGTTAATTTCATAGTCTCGACTAATGGAACTGAATTTAGGATATACTACGCAAACGACTTAGTATTCGAAGCAAAAAACATTGAAGAATTAGATCTAAATTTCGATATCCTAAAAGATATCTGGCAGTGTGCCTGAATTTCTGTAAAATTCTCTATACCTTTTTCCTCTTCTTTTTTGATTACTGTTCCATTATTAAATACTTATTTCCTGTAATCCACTCTTCATTAATATCAATCAGTATTGAGACTCCGAGTCTCAATACTGATTCCTGACTCGGGAATGCCCCTACTACCTTAGTTCTTCTTTTTATCTCCTTGTTAGTTCTCTCCATGATATTTGTTGTCCTTATTCTTCTCCAATGACTCTGTGGAAACTGCATATAATTCATTACATCATACTGGAAACTTTCAAGTGTATCAGCTGCGCTTTTATATCCCATTTTATCCAGTTCTCTAATCAATTCCTGTAACTTCTGACGGTCTACCAATGCTTCTTTTATTTTATCTGCTACTTCTTTTTGCTTCTTTTTTGGAACCTTTTTTAGGGCTTGTCTTATCAGATGGACATGACACATTTGCCAGCTTGATCCAACAAAGGACTCTCTAACTGCTTTTTGTATTCCTTTATGACCATCAGAAACAATTAACTTGACACCTCTTAACCCTCTTACTTTAAGGTCTTCGAATAGATCTTGCCAGAATAGAGAGTCTTCACTGTCTGCTAATCTTGCTCCAAGAATCTCACGATAACCGTCGTCCCTGACTCCGGCAACTATGAAAAGAGCTTTATTTTCATAGTGAAGTCCATCTCTCACTTTGAGATAAGTCGCATCGATAAACAGATAAGGAATTTCGTGTTCTATTGGCTTTGATAAGAACTCTTCAACCTTTTGATCAAGTTCTTTAGTAATCCTGGAAACAGAAGAGGCTGAGATTCCCTCTACTCCTAAAGCAGTCATGATCTTATCCACCCTTCGGGTGGAAACACCTTGGAGATAAGATTCACTCACGGCAGCTAAAATGGCCTTTTCAACTCTTGAATACTTCTCAAAAACCTCTGTTTCAAAGGGAAACTCACGGAACTGAGGTTTTAATAATTCAAGTTCTCCATACTTGGTCAGGAGAGTACGGGGTTTGTAACCGTTTCTACTGGCTTTGCGAGAATCAGTCCTCTCATAACGTTTTGCACCAGATTGGAGGAGGGCTTCCTCCTCCATTACAAGGTTTAAAAACCAGGTAATTAACTGGCGAATTCCATCTTCCTGATCGAAAAGATAATCTTTTATAAATGAGACGACATTAACCATTGACTCTGCATCCTGTTTTTTTTGTGGTGAAAGGAAAAGGATATAGAGTCAATCATATTTTACAGAACTTTCGGTACACTGCCAGATATCTTGTCAAGAGATGCTCATATAAAATATTCTCCACAGGAAATATTCCAAAGAATTGATTTGAAAAAATCTCTTAGCAAAACTGCTGCACAAGAAAATGATGAGGAATTAACTCGAAAAAGGATAAAAATATCTGATTTCACATTCTATTTGAAGAATGTTCGTGATACATTTCAAAATTGGCAAATTCCTAGTGAGTTCCATTTAGGAGACGATTTTGATTTTCAGCAGTATCCACCTGATAAATTGTTAAGATTTCAAAATTATGATCCAAACGATAACTCTTTCTCGAATATAAAAGATCGCAAAATACATTCATTGACAGATATTTTTCAACAGTATCCGCCTGATAAATTGTTAAGATTTCAAAATTATGATCCAAATGATAACTCTTTCTCGAATATAAAAGATCGAGAAATATATTCATTGTCAGATATTGAAGAGAAAGTAAAGTCCAAAAACAAGATATTTATTGGAAATTCGGGGATTGGAAAAACAACTCTTCTAAAATATTTAACTTGGATTAAGAGTAATGAATGCCTAAAATACCAAAATACTTTAATTCCCGTGTATATCCAGCTGAAAAATTTTGGCTTAAATAACTCTCTTCAAAGTCTTATACTCTATTCTTTTGCCGAGAAAGGTCTAAATATTTCTGAAGTGCAATTTCGTGATTACCTTAGCAAAAATGAGTTTATCTTTCTTTTTGATGCATATGATGAAGTTCAAGAAGAATACATTGAAGACCTACAACATGAAATGGTGCAATTTTTTGATATTTGTAAACAAAAAAGCCATAAAATTATAATCACCTCCCGTAATATCCGAATCCCACGTCTCTCCTCATCTTCTCGATTTTATGTATGCCCTTTAGATGAGTCTCAAATTCAGGAATTATCCAGGCAATATCTCGATAATGATTATTCTAAATTTTGTTACCAAATACAAATAAAAGGTTTACAAAAGGAATCTCAAAACACACTACTTCTTACATTGATGATTATCATTTACAAAAAATATGATCTTATACCTACCTTAAGAACTAAAATCATAAAAAAAGTAGTTGAAAATATTGAAAATTGGGAACTAAATAAACCCCAAAGATTCAAACCTGTTCTTTCTTGGGAAATAAAAATAGATATTTTGAGTGAGTTAGCGCTTGAATCTGCAAAAAAACATGAGACCCTCTCTTTAACAAAAGAAGAAACAAATGAAATAATGTTTCCAATAATCGAACATTATGAACGGAGTAGAGAAATTCCTTCTAGAATTGAGAGGAAAAGCTTGATAAATAATTTAATTAGTACAGGCTTTATTTATGAAAATATTAATGGAATATCTTTTTGGCATACAGCTTTTCTTGAATATTTCGCCTCTAAATCACTAGCTGAAAAATATGTTGAGAACCCAGCTATCATAGAAGAAATTAAAGCAAGGTTATGGTGGAAATTTATTATTATTGGAGCTGCTGGATTTCTGAAAGACTCAACTACATATATTGAAAGTGTTTTGAAGACAAATTTATATCTTGCTTCGTCTTGTCTGCTTGAATCGAAATTTGTAGACTGCGACTTAGTAAATAAAATAAAGTCAGAATTAACAGCAAACTGTGAATCTTCCATATATGAAGTTAGACAGCGTGGGATTTATTTCCTTTCAAAAATTGAGGAAGAGTATCCATCTGGTCTTCTTTTTAAGATATTAGATAAGAATCCTTATTCTGATATTAAACAGATAGCTTTGGAAGAGGTTGCGAAAAATAAAACTGAGAAAGCAAAAAAGATCGTTTGTAGTTTTATTGATTGGAAAGAGAAAGTAACATTTGTTGAACAAACAACTACACAAGGAAGTGTTGCAAAAGCTCTGTCAAATTTTGGTGAAGATGAACATCTAATGATTATTGATATTTGGAAAAAGAATACGGATATATTCACTTCTTCCGCATGCAGAGAAGCTTTTATTGACATTGTAAGAAGAAATCAATTAACTGAGAAAGTAAAAGAAAAATTGTATAATTTTTATCTGGAACCACGTGAACAACCTTTTTTAGTTGATAAAAGTGATCTTGCTAAAGTGATAATTGAGATTGGTAACGTAACTTTTGTTCCAAAATTGATCCAAAATCTAAAACATATTACCGATGAAGAAAAAGAATATGAATTCCTCTGGGAATCTGAAGGGATATTAGCAAGCTTTGAATCCAACGATGTAATAGAACAGTTAATCTCATATGCCATTGACAAAAACCAGTCAAACATTCTGAGAGGATACTGCACTGGAGCATTGAGTAAAAGCAAGGGTAAGGTGGATATTCTTATTTTCAAAACCTTAGCTGAGGATGATAATCTACTTGTCAGGAGAAATGCTATACATGGTCTAAGAAAATATCCCGCCTTAGAAGTAAAAGAGATTTTATTTAGACACATAAACGACGAAGACGGCTGGATTCAACATGAGATTATTGAGATCTTAGGAGAAAAAGGACTACTAATTGAACTAGTTGAAAATAATCGGCTTCCTATTAAATTCTATAATATTACTGTAGAAGCATACTTAAAACAAATTATGAAATATTCTCTATATAAGCTAATACCTACACTCAATGAGTTAAGCAGTATTGTCAAAGATAATAACAGATTGCAAATACAAATTGCAGAAACATATTGCTACCTCTCTGAAGAAGGTAAGGCAAAAAAGATTATAGAGAATTTTTATGATGGGGACAAATTCATCGCTGACGATAATATCTTGTATGACATGATAAATATTGCACCTAGCTTTGATTTACCCTATTCTCTCGAATTAATCAACCAGGTTTTAAAATCGGTTAATACCCTTGAGAAAAAGTATACATACGAATACTGGTGTAGTGAAGCTCTAGGCAAAATTGGTGGCATTGATTCTGTTGAGTATTTAAAGAAAATTGTTGAAAAATATGGATCTGAAAAAGACGGAATATTAATTGAACGTGTATTTAGATCTCTAAATCCTCTTGTATCTACTAAAGACGAAGATTGGTATATTAATTTCCTTAAATTGCACACCGATATTAGTGACACTGATCTTAATAGAGTGATCGAGGGGTTAGGTGGAATCGGTACTGATAAATCCATTAAGATAATTAGAGAAATTGCGCAATCATATAAGGATAATAAATATATACTGAATGTTTGTTTTAGAAGTTATGAAAACATTATGTTTTCTTCTGGAAAATTCACAAATGTTAAAGATGAAGATCTATTTTTATAATCTGATACAACTCGAAAGGTTCAAAATTCGGCGGCAGACATAACTTGAGCAACCGCAGGAACTAAAAGAGTTTCAGCAAATTAGCTCAAAAATAGGATTGTACTTCTACATAGCACGAACTATAACTTTGATATTTCTCTCTTTTTCTATTCTAAATTACGTGAGTTCGTATAAACTGATATTGATGATCCAATAATCAAGTTTTCTTCTTTTTTTCCAGCGACCGCCCGATATCTCTCACTTCGCGAACATGTGGGCATGGAGGGAAGTTTTAAGATAGTAAATTAAGAAGAGATTTGATAACTTCTTCAGAGTCAACAAGGCGCTTCGGGATCTTTACACCTAAAACTCTCCTATTTTTCACCGTTGAGATAATTAGCGTTATCTACACCGAATATGGGGTGGAGTAGAGTTCATCCCAGGATAATGGGTCTTAAAGCGAAATAATTTTAGGATTGAACAAATGCTCTTTTTAATAATATACTTAAAAAATAATATCCATGGATAGTTAGAATATCACCCGTTGTAAGGCAGGATCATTTACTCTTTCCTATCCCTCGCCATCAGGCGGAATGCTAGTTTTTTCCAATACTAGCAAAAACACTAAAGTTTGCCACGGCGCCAGCTAATTTTCAAAGCTAATTAGCAAAAGCCTAATGCTATATTATATTTACGTCTTTATATAATTATCTTGAACGTATATTAAGTTCAAATCGGTTCTACAAATGGGCAATTGGTTTTCTCCATGTGGTCCCCCAACCGACATTCTACTGATATTGATTATGTATTTCTTCTTTTCCCCTGAGATACATTCCTCAAAACGATCCCGTCTTAACATCGCCTGCACGTTCATAACTGGCGATAATGACTCCGCTCGTCGACACCTTACTATCGATTAACTTGAAAGCCGCTGGGATCGTTCCTTCGGCAAATAAGCGCTTTCCCGAGCCGAGTGTTATGGGAAATATTTTAAGCCATAATTCATCGACAAGATCGTGTTTTAAAAGCGTTTGGACGAGATTGCCGCTGCCGTAAACCTGTAAGTCAGGTCCATCCTGTGCCTTAAGTTTTTTTATTGCCTCGATCACATCACCTTGCAACAAAACCGATTTATCCCATGTAAATCGCATATCCCCATGTGAAGCGACATATTTTGTTGCTTTGTTAATCCCAGGCCACTCGTCTGTATGATGCGGCCAATAGGAAGCGAATATCTCATACGTTTTTCTGCCAAGTAGCAAGTCAAACGGCTTGTTCATCTGCTCGTCCATGATCTTACCTAAAAACTCATCAAAATAAGGAACAGTCCAACCCCCATATCTGAAACCTCCCGAAGTATCTTCTTCGGGTCCGCCGGGAGCCTGCATAATACCATCGAGTGTTATAAAAGTTAGAACAACGATTTTTCTCATATTCTTATTTCCCCCTTTGTCATTAAATGTAATATACTCATATCATCTCTTTTATTTTGAATAACACAGTATTCAGGCGCTTGGATTTTACTCTGTCATTTCCTTGATTTATTTAACAAATTCGCCGTTGTGTAACTCGTTGCGCTTCTATTAATTCTGCTTCACTTAACATAAATAGGGTGTTTCTAAATTAAAAGGCTGGCTTAGAGCCTATCCGAAAAGTCCTACCGCTCTAAATATTGTTATGCGGAAGTGAGCATAGAAGTATATTTTACGTCACGGGTTAAGGAGTTTTCTTGCTATGGGTCTGGATTTCAACGAAAAAAATCAAGCTCAACAGAGCTCTTAAACTGAAACCGATATTTAATTATGGCTTGCACAATATCAATGAATAATTTGATATCTTTACGAAAATTGACGTAATTGATAACGATTTTTCGGTAACCATGACCAATGGATTAATACTGAATTCTTATCGAGCTTCTGATGCTGCTGAGATATGCCAGTCTTTACCGCGTTTATCATTACTGCTACGTTTTCTTCTTTTTTGCCAGCGACCGCCCGATTTCTGCTCACTTCGTGAGCATGCGGGCGTGGAGGGAGTTTCAGATTAATTTAATTTATTCACATGAACTTGAAATCTCCATTTGAAATATACTTTAGTAAATCGGAGAAAAATTTAAGCTTCCGATTAAATAAGGTTATACGGCATTAAGACTAATTGATATTTATGGAATCAACAGCAGAAATCGAGAAGCGGCTTATCGAACTCGATAGGGAAATTCATTCCATCCTCAACATGGTTAGAAAAAAAGAAGGAAGAAGCTCAAAGGAAATTGTAGAATCGGCCTGTGGTGCATGGGGTTACGATGTCGAGAGCGAAGAGTTTGTTGACCAGTTGCGAAAATCTTCACGTCTGGACTGGATAGAATGAAATTTTTTGTAGACACATCGATATTCGTTGATTGCCTTCGAAAAGAGGTCATTCCGTCTTCCAGAAGCTTTCTAGAACGCATCGGAAATGAATATTCAGGCTATACATCATCAATTACCGCTGCCGAACTGAGTGTTGGCGCTCACCTTTCAAGATCCCAAGATGCTCTTGAAAAAACACTTGAACTACTTAATATTGTAGAAGTAATAGCTCTTGATTCGAGAATAGCAATAGATGCAGGAAAAATTTATGCTGATCTCATCAGAAGCGGAAAAAGAATTGAGTTAAATGACTGCCTGATTGCAGCAACAGCCCTTTCTCTGGGCATAAATAGAATAGTAACCAGAAACAAAAAATATTTCATTCGAATAGAAGATATTGAAGCGGTAACTCCTGAAGAGACCGGAGTCGACCTTGATTAATCAATTGAAAAACTTAATTCCAAGACTTTTTACTGTTTTCTGTTTTTCGATTTTCTTTCGAGTTCATGCTAAACAGTACCTGATACAACTGGTAATTTAGACATTGGAAACTTCCACTAGAGTCAGGTAAGGTTTGGAAACTTGTTGCGAAAGGTCTTCAGTCCCGAATCTCTCAATGTACAATTCTATAGCTTCTTTAATATTTTCTTCGGCTTCTTCAAGGGTTTCACCCTGAGAAGTCACATTGAGCTCAGGACATCTTGCAATAAAGAAGTTATCTTCTTTTGTTATAGCTACAAGAAATTGTCGCATGATCACTCCAGGCCGGGTTTTTTTACACGTTTTTCATCTAATATTTGTTACAATTCTATTTTATATTAGCGTAGAAAACTGTCCAGTCAGGTAGTGTGTCTAGTTTGTAAAATTTTACGGTTGTTGTGTTTTTGGGTTCTGTTCTTCTTTTTGCCAGTGGCCGCACGATAACTGCTTACTTTGCGAGCATGCGGCCGTAAAGGGAAGTTTTAAGATGAATATTAAAAGAAATCTGGCAACTAAAAGCCTATCAGAAAAATAGGTTCTCTGTAGTCTCTAGGGGATAAGAATTCTTTCCAGTTACTACCGAGATTACAAATGTCCATCCTTCAAGAATACATAGTACCATTAATCAAAATAAAAAAAACATATTTTAATCTCTTTTCAATGGCCTTATTCTGATTCTACTCTCTTCAATAACTGCAAAATGTCCTTCCCAATCATCACGCGACTCTATAACTTTTACAAGGGCTTTCGCTATGTAAGCTGAAGAGATCATAGGTATGCGAAAAAGAATTATTCCAAGTGCCGGTGGTTTCTTCGTGGAGAAAGCCAGTTCTCCAAAATCTTTGTTGAAAGTGATAAGAATACGTTTTTCCCTATGACCCAGTTCCATAACTTCTATATCAGTGATACCCGGCGATTTTTCTCATATCCACAGGACATCATGTCCACAGGCTTGGAGAGCTTCCACGGCACTCAGAGGAATGTTTTCATTTGCCAGCAGGCGCATCAGTCTACTTCCTGAGAAATCTCAGCAGGATAAACCCTTTCTGTCCTGAGTAAATCGCTCACATACATCAGGCACGCTTGAATATCTTCATGAGCCAGGCCGGGGTAGCTCCGAAGGATTTCTGACTCAGTCCAGTCATGAGCCAGAAGGTCGATAATGAACTCTACTGCAAGGCGTGTACCTTTTATAATGGGCTTGCCTGTAAGGACTGAGGGGTCAATAACAATACGTTCTCTCCAGTTCATAGATCGCACCTAGTGTTTTTTTGATGCACAAACCGAACCAATCGCTAATTTTCAAATGACGAGGTAAGGTTAATTGATATCGATATTTGTTGTTTTTCTATCAATTCATTATCGTTTTTCTATATCAATTTGATATTGTTTTTCTTCAATTTAATATTGTTCTGCAACACACTTTTTTGCTTTTTTGATATACAAATTGAATGAATTGCGAATTTTTCAAACTGCAAACTCCATTTTTTTTCTTCTTTTTTGCCAGCGGTCGCCCGATTTCTGCTCACTTCGCGAGCATGCGGGCGTGGAAGGAAGTTTTAAAATGAATTTATTAGAAAGAACATCACAAGTTATTATTTTCTTTTCTGCAACTCATCTATCTGGCTACTCAACCGAAGAGTGCGCGGTATTTTTAAGGATTCACTTTCAACTCGAAAATGGATCAGGTATGAAATGACGAAAGCAGATGTGGATTTTATCATCGGATTATACTGTAATTTGTGTGATTGAGGGAAAATAAAAAAATAAATAAGATGCTTGATCGTTGTAAATCGCACTACACGTCAGAAGAAATAAACCATGATTCAAAAAAACGGCACTCTTCAGGCTGGAAATGTCTCTGAGCCAGGCAAAGGGCTTGTCTTCGCTATGGCCTGTGCATGCGGAATCGCGGTGGCCAATATCTACTATAACCAGCCAATGCTGGGAGTTATCGCACGCTCTTTTCCCGGTGAATTAGCTCCCAGCCTTATTCCTACTGCTACCCAATTCGGTTATGCAACCGGTTTGCTGCTTCTGGTGCCCCTGGGAGATCTGATGGAACGCAGCCGGCTCATTGTGTCGCAGTTCCTTGTTCTGGCTTTATCATTGCTTTTTGCAGCAATTGCATCTACCGGTTGGGCCCTCCTGGGTGCCTCACTTCTCATTGGCTTCAGCGCCTCAGTTACGCAGCAGATAATACCGGCTGCCGCATCGCTGGCTTCTGATAACCACAGGGGTTCAGCCGTCGGCAGCGTTATGAGCGGATTGCTGAGCGGCATGCTTTTGAGCCGGATTCTGGCAGGTTCCATCGCTACTAATTACGGCTGGAGAGCCATGTTCTGGCTTGCCATTCCCCTGGTTCTTATCGGCGCGACAGCAATGGCACTTGTATTGCCGTTAAATCGGCCCGCGACTTCAATGAAGTACGGGTCGCTGCTTCGTTCACTCCTGCAACTCTGGCGCAGTGAGCCCGGACTACGTCGAGCTACCTTCATACAGGGATTGCTCTTCGCCGTGTTCAGCGCCTTCTGGACGATCCTCGCGCTGCATCTCGAACAGCCTCCTTTCCACTATGGCGCCGATGTCGCAGGACTTTTTGGTATTATCGGGGTGGTTGGAGTGCTTGCCGCTCCCGTAGCCGGACGCCTGGCCGACCGCCGGGGCCCAGGCCAGGTTGTTTCTACAGGTGCGTTTGCCACTTTGCTAGCCTGGCTGGTACTTGCAGGCTGGAATTCCCTTGCCGGACTGGTCTTTGGGGTCATGCTTCTGGATTTCGGGATGCAGAGCGCCATAGTTGCCAACCCGAAGGTAATTTACGGGCTCAAGCCGCAAGCACGCAACCGGGTGAATAGTTTGTTCACGGTAGGGATGTTTATCGGCGGCAGCCTGGGGTCAGGAGGTGCAATGCTTGCCTGGAAGGTAGCAGGCTGGCAGGGGGTTGCCATTTCTGCCATTGCTGTAGCACTTACAGCCTCCCTGGCGTCACTTTTGCTTCAGCATAACGATTCGTGAAAACGTCTCAGAACTGGATAGCTTACTGATATTGTTTTCTACTTAATCAGTAAAGTTTAATGAAAAGTATTTTTCTACAGGAGCAGGGACAGGAACACTAGAAAATATTCGCAACATTAGAAAATATTCGCGAAGGAGAAGATCGATAAGAACCGGAAGATGCTTGAGGAGCGCAGGAATTTCGGCGTTAATAAAGCATTGCGGAATCCCTATGTCTAAAACTCTCTTTTTTGTCGTCGAAATTATTAGCATTTTCTACGCTGAGCACGGGGATGGAATAGATTCTCGTCCCCAAGATGGTTTCACTGAAGGTGTATCGAAATTACTGAAAAATTTCGATTGATTTTGTAGTCTTTTTTGTAATGGTATCTCAGGTAGTTAAGTAAATTCGCTGTATTCGCTGTAAATTTAAATACATAGTCGTAAATATTCGGTGAACCTCTGGTAAAATACAAAAACTTTGTGAGTAAGATTAATAATTCATAGTATTATTTTCGTATATTCTTTGAAATATATGATAAAACTGTCTCTTTGAAGCAGCTGAAATTTACGATTTTCAATGATAAGAAAGCATGAGGCCAATCAATGATAGGCTCAACAGAAGTTATCCTGTTTGGAAGGCTTATTTTCCGGATTCTAGTAATTGCAACAGCATTTATATTAATCAAAGATTATGTTAATCGGAACAAGACTGGCAGTGAAGGGAAATCTGCGCTGGATATCTTAAAAGAAAAATATGCTAGAGGTGAAATCACAAAAGATAAATTCGAAGAAACAAAAAAGAAGATGAGATCAATTACTTTACTATGCTACTCAGTTTTAATTGCTTTCTTGCTATGTTTAACATATTTATTTTTTAATGGGCTTATTGGCACAAGTGAAGCGGACCTCTTTAAAGATATTATTCTAGTACTAATTGTGCTTGTTAATTATTTAGGTCGTGGATTATTAAATGATGGGTAAAAGTGCTTTATAGAATAAAAACAGGATTAAACCCTGACTTTACAAAATATATTCCCGTCTTCAAGATAAGGTTATACAGCATTAAGACTAATTGAAATTTATGGAATCAACAGCAGACATCGAGAAGCGATTTATCGAACTCAAAAACATATGGTTCGTGATTGCCTCGTTGAGTTATATTGCAGCAATTGGTTTTATTATTGCATATTTTATCGGTGGATACTCTCCCTATGTAGCTATAGCTGTGATGTGGGCATGTATAGGAGGTCTGGACGTGATACTTGGTATACATAGCAGGAGAAAAGGAAAATAATAGATAAATTTCAATTTGTGTAGTACCATGCAGTATACTTCCTCTATGCTAGTGAGTATATTTTATGCAAAAAAAGAAAATGAATAATGATTACTTCTTTTCAAGAAATTCTATGAAAGAATCTAAGTTATGCTCTTTCATTTGAATACAAAAATCATTATTTTTGTCTATGTTTTTATACTGTTCGTACAAGGCATTTAATTGATTATACATTGTTGAGTTTACCGATTTATACCACTGTGCATAATCTTGAACTATGTTAACAGACATCGGACACAATAACAGCGTTAAACCGAACCCTGCTTCCGCATCAGGAAAAATTACAAAAGGAAAATTTCTACATGCTTGCGGCCTATTATCGTATATTCTGCATTTTAAGTTTATCAATAACGGGCACTGCCCGACTATTGCTTTATAACATCCTTCCAACTCTGATTTTATCGCATTCGATTTTAAAATATTCGCACTTTCTTTATCTATATTTTTTAAGATTTTCTCATACTCTTTTCTATGAAAATCAATAATATGATTTTTGCAGCAACTCGCATTACATAATTCAGGACAGCTATAATGTTTAAGTATGCTTTGAGTTTTTGAGCTTAACCAGTCATATTTTTCAGAACGTTGTCTTTTATCCATAGCATTCACCCAATTGAAAGAAAAAAGAGATGTTAAGTATATAATAGCTATCAATTGCCCTATTTTATGAGAACTTAATATACTGATAAAAACTTATTTGTCCCAAAATTATTTCTCATTTCCTATTTTGATTGTAATCCCTTCTTCTTTTTTCCCAGTGGCCGCCCGATATCTGCTTCCTTCGTGAGCATGCGGACGTGGAGAGAAGTTTTAAGAGAAGTTTATTGTCAATTTTCAGGTGAGATGAGAACTTTAAAAAAGTTGAAATACCATTAAAAAGACTATTGAAAAAATGTTTAATTTTATTAAGTGGTAAACGATGAAGTATGCGCTAGTAAACTGTAATATTTACACTGGAAATGAAATAATTTGTAATGAAGCAATCATAATTGAAAATAACTATATTAAGAGTTTAGTCGATGTATCAAAAGTTCCATCTGATATAGATTTTATTGATCTGGGCGGACTTTCAGTTGCACCGGGATTCATAGACTTGCAAGTAAACGGTGGTGGCGGTTATTTTTTTACTGACAATCCTACCGAAGAAGCAGTTTCCGCTATTTTTGAAGCACACAAAGAGTTCGGGACTACAAATTTTTTACCTACAATAATTTCCACGTCCTATGAAAATATTGTAAAAGCAATCGATACTGTTGGAAAATGTTTATCTAACAATAAGTATGGGATATTAGGATTACATATTGAAGGACCTTACTTAAATGATACGAAAGCAGGCGTGCACAATAAAAAGTTAATCAGGTCAATCCGGGACGAAGAATTCTATAATTTGATAGAAAAAGGAACTAACATTATCAAACTCATAACATTGGCACCTGAAAATGTGGATAAGAGATATATACGGATGTGTATTAACTCCGGAATTCGTATTTCAGCCGGACATTCTGATTCTACATATGAACAGGCAAGTGAGGCATTTAAAATCGGTGTGTCTTCAGTAACGCATATATTTAATGCTATGTCTCAACTGGGAAGTAGAGAACCAGGTCTCGTTGGGGCTGCTTTAGAAAACGATGATGTATGGGCGAGTGTTATCGTTGATGGTGTTCACGTACATTTTTCATCTGTAAAGATTTGTAAAAGGGTTAAGCCTTTGAATAAACTGTTTCTTATTACTGATGCAATGCCACCTGTCGGTAAACCTGAAGATACTTTCAAAGTCGGGGATTTAGAGATTTTCTGTAAAGAAGGGAAATGTATTACTAAAGATGGAATCCTTGCGGGCTCATCCCTGGATATGGCAACAGCTGTTCGCAATTGCGTTCAGAGGATTGGAATTCCAATTGATGAGGCACTTAGAATGGCCTCTACATATCCTGCAGAATTTCTAGGTATCAATAATTTACTTGGCAGAATTAAACCAAACTTTATTGCAAATCTGACAATTTTTGATAACCAATTGCATGTGCGTGGAACCGTTGTTAACGGGAAATACGAGGCCACAATACGGGTTAAAGCATAAGCTAAATTAATAGACAGTTAATTGCTATTTTTATATATTCAAAGTTATCACGAAATTATCACGAGATAAACAATATTTTGGAAAATCTCTCAAAAAGAGAAAGGGGGAATAGTGATGAACTACGCCACGAAGGAATCGAAGCAAAAGTCACAAAAGACTATAGAAAAATTTGGAAACAATAATGGGAAGCTATATGGAGGGATTGAGGCAGGAGGTACAAAATTTGTCTGTGGCATAGGCACAGGACCGGATGATCTGAAGGCCGAGAGCTTTCCAACTACAACGCCCACCGAGACATTAAACCATGCAATTGAATTCTTTAGAGAGTATTCAGATAGACAACAGCTCACAGCTATAGGTATTGCTTCTTTTGGATTTTTAGATCTAAACACATCCTCTTCGACTTTTGGCTGCATAACCTTAACAACTAAACCTGGATGGTCAAATACGGATATTTTGGGAATAATCCGGCGTGCATTAAATGTGCCGGTTGCAATTGATACAGATGTGAATGGAGCTGCACTGGGCGAATATCGCTTTGGTAACGCTAAAGATAAGGATAATTTTATCTACTTGACTATCGGCACAGGAATTGGTGGTGGAGGTATGATAAATGGCAAACTAATGCATGGATTAATTCATCCTGAAATGGGACATATCCGTATTCCACATGATAGAGAAAAGGATCCGTATCATGGTTTATGCCAATATCATAACGATTGTTTTGAAGGACTAGCCTCCGGACCAGCTATTTCTAAAAGATGGGGAAAACCTGCAGAGGAATTGCCTGACAATCATCCAGCCTGGGAATTGGAAGCACATTATATAGCACTTGCATTAACTAACTACATCTGCATATTATCGCCAGAACGCATTATTTTAGGTGGTGGAGTTATGGAAAAATCTGTAATGCTTCCACTAATACGAGAAGAAGTGAAAAAGCTATTGAAAGATTTTCTCAGGAAACCAGAGATTACAGAAAATATAGATAATTATATTGTTACGCCAAAATTAGGCAAATATGCCGGCGTCCTGGGAGCAATTGCACTAACTGAAGAAAAGGTAAAAACGATTTAACCTTCAACATCAGTTAATTCACATTTATTTTAATGTAACCTATAAGTCAAATTACTAACTGATCAAGGCTGATAAAATAGGCTTTTTTCATCCAGAAACCAGTAATACTCTCTTAGTGGATTTTAGAGATTATTTTTAAGTCAATAGTTTTTGCTTAAACCAGAAAAGATTTTAAATCAAAGATCGCAAGATTTTCGGATAATCTCTGGTTCAAACTGGCTCTCATAAATGCTGCTAACAATGTTCAATCTACAACATGCTTTTTATGGTAGATGCCGATTCTTAAAATACCTGTCTAGCTAACATAAAAGCATTTTAATCTCTTTCAAAGGCCTTATTCTGATTCTACTCTCTTCAATAAGTGCGAAATATCCTTCCCAATCATCACGCGACTCTATAACTTTTACAAGAGCTTTCGTTATGTAAGCTGAAGAGATCATAGGTATGCGAAAACCAATCGGCTCGGCAGATCTGCATCAAGTATTTTCCATATGCCTTCGGTGGATCCGAATCTATAATAAAGGTAAATGGTACTGTATTCACAAGGCGATGGCTAATTTGAAGAAGGGCTGAAGATATCCGCGCACATCCCCCGGTCCAGGACCGGGTGGACCCAACTCGCCCGAACTTAAGATAAAAGCTATCTAAAACTCGGTCATAGCCTTAGAGCCTGGGGACGTCGGGAAAACCTATCCGATAAGCGAAATGACGCACGGCGAAAAATATTGGAACTATACTTAAAAAACTGCAATGAATTTGGCTTATCAATTAAAATTGAAATAGATTTCAAATAATTAATTAACATACGGGAAGGAGCCAATAAATGGAGCCAAGAATTGAAATATTACCTGAAAAAAATTTAATAGGTAAGAGAATGAAAATGACATTCTCGAACAATAAAACAGGAGAATTATGGAAATCATTTATGCAAAGACGAAAAGAAATTAAAAATAATCTAACTACAGTGTTATATTCGCTGCAAGTGTATGACAAATCATTTGATTTTCAAAAATTTGATCCATATATATCTTTTGAGAAGTGGGCTGCAGTCGAAGTTTTAAATTTTGAGGAGATTCCGTATGAAATGGAATTCTTTATAGTGCCAAGTGGTCTTTATGCGGTTTTTGTTCATAAGGGAGCTGCCAGCACTGCTCCAAAAACATTCGAGTACATTTTTAGAACTTGGTTGCCAAATTCTGAATACTCATTGGACAATAGGCCCCACTTTGAAATATTGGGAGAGAAATACAAAAATGAAGACACCAGTTCAGAAGAAGAAGTATGGATTCCAATTAAGCTAAGAAAGAAACTTTAGTCGGATGCGTCACTTCGCCTAACATTGTTTTCTCGCAAGGGCACGAGTAGCGGTTCTCAAGGGCGTGTGCGCCCCATCTCCCGACCTAACCGCGGAAGTGGCCGGCTCGTCCGGGCCTAAGTTAATAACTTTAAGTTATTTATAATTTAACATTACTTATTTTATAATTATCTATATTGTGTTACTTATTATGCAATACATAGGAAATTAATTCTAAAAAATTTAAACTAATATCATGAATTTATCTCCCAATATATAAGAGCATTCGCTAACCGATAATACATTTTTGTATAAATATCTTTCTAAAAAAAATAATTATCTGGGTACTATATACTGGTTATGAATATGCTGAATTGTCATATCTAGAATTTATCCTATAAGCGGCCAAAAATCAGACATAATAAGGCTGTAAATCCGGAAGGAAAAAAGGAGGAAACAGTGATGAAATTAACGACCGCACATTATCTGAACCATTCAGGTACAAATTACGAAATTGGACAGCATCTAGGGAGATGGATTTTAGCGACGCCAGAAGCAGCAAGGAGACTGCAAGCGCCGCCAGGTATATTTCCCGTTAGAACACAGGAAAAAATCGCCGCAATGTTTGAAATGTTTGATCAGTATTGTCCCGGTGTCAATAAAGAGATAAAGGGTTTTGCCGATACGGTCGGCGTTGACCCGGTACAGGTGTTGTTTTATTCCATAAGCTTCTTTGCGCACGGATGTAATGTGATGGCGCTGAGGTCAGAGAAAAACCTGGAAGGACATACTATTCTGGCTTATACCTACGATTTTACCGATATATTGGAGGAGATGTGCCTGGCGACTACTTCCGTTACCGGTAAATATAGCCATATCGGTTCTCAGTGCAATATATTCGGGCGGGCCAATGGCGTGAATGAACATGGATTAGCTCTCTGTCAATCGTCCAATGGTATACCCGTAACGCCTATTGAAGGTTTAGGGTTGGATCCTCAACTTACTGGCCTGAATTTCTGGTGCGTTATCCGTGCTTTGCTGGAAAACTGTAAAAATATCTCCGAAGCTTTGGAATACCTGGAAAAGATACCTATTTCCTATAATATGAATTTGATGATGGGAGATGCATCCGGTGACATTGCACTATTTGAGAATCTCCACGGATTTAAGGCATATAAGATTATAACTGCCTCAGATCCCGAGGGATTTCTCTGTGCCAGTAATCATGCCGTTTTACCCGAAATGTTAGCACGGGAAAATGGTCGCTGGAAGGGTTCGATAAAACGTTTTGGGGTAATCCGGAACACTTTTACTGCCAAACAGAAAATCTCCAGGGAAGATATCAGGCAACTGATTTCAACCAGCTATCCCCAAGGCTTGTGCACCCACTTTTATGATCCGCAGAATATGTTTGGAATGTTATATGGAGGCATCTTTGACATCGAGGAAAAGGCCATAGACATTACTTTTGGCACGCCACAGCATAATCCGTGGAGAAAGTTTGACGTGGGAGTAAAGGATAAAGATCAGGTTTTCAAGGTTTCCTTACCTTATGAGCAACCGCCAAAGGACTTTTTTGAGATGACGGAAGAGATCGTCTGAATAGTTAAACCGGAACCTTACCACCTTTGAAAGCTTTAATAGTGGTAAGGTTTCGGCAGGCAAGACGTATAATAATTATGCAAAGGGAAGGTATTATCAAATATGCGGATTTAGGGCGTTTTTGCATATCCCGCCAAACACATCGAACCATATTGCTCTTTGTACTTCGACCAGATTATGATGGGAGTTATGCCAGGATTCCAAGGATTACTCCATATAAGACATATTGTAACAACCATCTCCCGAAGACTTTACATTACCATGCTTTGACCACATCATCTATTGACCAGGGCCGGATAGTCCGTGTAGCCTTTCGCACCGCCCACGTAGAAGGTGGCCACGTCCGGCTCGTTAAGCGGCGCATTCCGCCTGAAGCGCTCTGGCAGGTCAGGATTGGCCAGGAATGGCACTCCGAAGGCGATAAGGTCGGCCTCGCCGCTGGCAATCGCTTCGTTCCCGCTGTTGAGGTCATAGCCACCGTTCAATATGAACGTCCTTTCAAAAATTCTGCGCAGGGTAGGCCCAAGCCGTGCCTTGGGTGGCACGAACTCCGCCCTGCCTCCGATGGGCTCGATTAAATGAAGGTAGCCCAGACCGATTTTGTTCAGCTCTCCGGTGAAATAGGAAAAGGTCTCCCTGGGATTTGCGTCCGACATGGAATGTGCGGTATTGTGCGGAGAGATGCGGTAGCCGACACGGTCGCCGCCCCATACATCGATGACGGATTTCGTGACCTCAAGCGGTAAACGAGCCCGGTTCTCAAGGCTGCCGCCGTACTTATCGGTTCGTTTGTTGGCCCCGCTCCGCAGGAATTGATCCAGCAGGTAGGTGTTAGCGCCATGGATTTCTACACCATCGAAGCCAGCAGTTTTTGCGTTCTCAGCCGCCTGCCGGAATTGCTTGACGATGTCCGGCACCTCGTCGGTCTCGAGAGCCCTAGGCACCGGAATTGGCTTTTTTCCAACGGGTGTGTGGACAAAGCCTTCGACGGGTAGCGCGGATGGCGCGACCGGCAGAGTGCCACCCAGCAAGTCGGGATGAGAGATCCGCCCTACGTGCCAGAGCTGGATGAAAATCCTGCCGCCAGCCCGATGGACAGAGTCTGTTATCTTCTTCCAGCCGGCGACCTGTGCCGCAGAGTAGATGCCCGGTGTATGTATGTAGCCTACCCCCTGCGGGCTAACCTGCGAGCCTTCGGAGATAACCATCCCGGCAGAAGCTCGCTGCACATAATAAGTGACCATCAGTGGGATCGGGACGTCGGCATTCCCTGCGCGGTTGCGAGTCATCGGTGCCATCACTATGCGATTTGACAGCGTGAGATCGCCCATCCGATATTGTGAAAAAAGGTCTGGATCTTCTGCCATGATGACCATCTCGTTAAGCCTGCAAAATCAGTAGCTACCTTTGTAGCTGGATTCTTAGAATGTCATTGATCTCTTCAATGCTCCCCAATCATTAAACTGATTATTGTCTCAGCGCCTGGCACCATCCCCATTGTGCAATGCTTACATTATAACCAATTACTAAATATGAGCTCCGGGTAAAAACTTATAAGATAATTATTATGGATTTTTTATTTAAATATTCGTAGCTTGCCTGATAAATTATCGGGTATTTTAACCACCAAATCACATTTTGAAAAGTCAAAGATAACGTTTTGTAAAAGTCATGGTAAATCTATAATGTAGAGTACTGTCTGGTACTGCGTAGTTTACAGGGCAGAAATTCTTTCCAGTTACAGTCAAGCTTTTAATTGTCCATCCTTTTGACCAATATATAGCTTAAAGACATTATGAATGAATTAAAGTGGGAAAGTAAGGACAGAGCAGATCAAGCGTTACGAGCTACCTTACATACACTCAGGGACAGGCTTACGATAGAAGAAATAGTTCAGCTTGCTGCACAGCTGCCTCTTCCAATTAAAGGAATGTATTATGACGGCTGGATACCTAGGATAGGCCAGTGCTATTTGAAAACGTGGAATTCGCAAGAAGAGTTCATGAACAATTTCAGTATGGTCCAAATATGAACCCAGCCGAGGTAATACGGGCTGTCCTGCGGGTTATGTACAGGCACATGGAGGAAGGTGAACTTAGGGATATAAGATCCAATATGCCAAAAAGATATTCAGGAATGGTTCCCAGAAGAGGTTGCGCCAAAAGGATAAATTATGTTATTTAATCAGGATACGTTTCTACTAATTGTTTTTAATTTTTCTTTCGTGTTACTGATTTGGCAGTGTACTGAGAGCTCTGCAAATTTAGATTGACTTCATACCTTTTCGGTAAGCTGATCTAGCTCTTCACTACTTCTTGTTTCATAAGTAATAACACGCTTTATATGGTAGCGGCCTGCTCTCCTTTTCTTTTTTTTCCAGTGGCCACCCGATATCTGCTCACAAGTGAACATGTGGGCATGGAGGAAGTTTTGAATGGAAATTCAAAAAATGTTTTTAAAGAATAAACCATAAATGAATATTGTAGTTTCATGTCATTTTTTAGGTTCCCTCAACTGTTTTATATGAGAGAAGGAGGAAGCTGGAATGGCCGAATACTGTACATATGAAAAATATGTATTTAAAAAGAAGCTTGAAACTCTAAGAAATAAAAGTGGGAGGAGCATGGAATTAATTTCCCTTTATATTCCTTCCGATAAACAGATTTCAGATGTTACAAATCATCTAAGAGAAGAACACGAGCAGGCTTCGAACATTGAGTCTAAACTTACCAGAAATAACGTACAGGGAGCACTTGACTCTTTGCTGGCAAAGTTAAGATATCTTAACAGAATACCGGAAAATGGAATAGTTTATTTTGCAGGAATTGTCGATACCGGAGCTAACAGGACAAGCATGGAAAACGAAGTTCTCATTCCTCCGGAACCTGTTGTACATTACATATACCACTCTGATTCCATTTTTTATCTTGAGCCTCTTGAGGAAATGCTTAGAGAATGCAGTACTTATGGGCTTATACTTCTTGATCAAAGAGAAGCTACTATCGGAATGCTTGTGGGTAAGCAAACTGAAGTTATTAAACATCTCCATTCTACTGTCCCTGGCAAACAAAGAAAAGGAGGTCAGAGTGCACATCGTTTTGAACAGCTCAGACGCATTGCCATTCATGATTTCTACAAAAGAATAGGGGATGCTGCAAGTGAGGCATTCCTTGAAGTAGAGCCGGCTGAACTTAAAGGCATTCTGATAGGAGGGCATTCTCCAGCTAAAGAAGAGTTCAATGAAGGTGGATTTCTACATTACGAGCTTCAGAAAAAGGTCCTTGGATTGTTTGATACAGGGTATACGGATGAATCAGGTTTTTCTGAGTTAATAAATGCAGCAGAACATACGCTCCAGGGTATTGACTTAATTAAACAAAAAAAAGATATGGAAATGTTTTTTAAAGAAATGGGCACTGAATCCGGTAAAGTGTCCTATGGAGAAGACAATGTACGGGAGAATCTTGAAATAAAGGCAGTTGATGTGCTTCTACTTTCTGAAGACCTGCGATCTGAAAGAGTAACTCTCAAATGCAGTGTTTGTGGATATGAAAATAAATGGACACGAAAATGGAAACCCAATGAAACTGTTCCTGTGGCAGGAAATTGTCCTGAATGTGGTTATGCACTTGAATTCACGGATGTTATTGATATCGTTGGTGAATTCTCAGAACTTGCTGATAAAGGCAGTGCAAGGATTGCTTTTATATCAACAGATTTCGATGAAGGCTCTCAACTTATGATAGCCTTTGGCGGAATTGCTGCAATCCTTAGATATAACACAGGGGTGTAGTTTAATTCATGAGTTTATCAGTTAATGAATTTGTTAGTTTATGAGTTTATTAATTAATGAATTTACATAAATTATACAAAATTCCTTACTGTCAAAAATCTCTTTTTCAATCCTGAATAACATAATTTCCAGTCGCTAATAAGTCATCTACTGTTACAAAATTAAATCTCTTTTGCTGTAATTCCGGGATCGCTCTGTCTAAAGCCGATACGATCCCGAAATTTGCATCATACTTTCCACTATGGCCGTCATGGCATAAAATAATTGATCCATTTTCAATATTTCTCATTATGTTGCTGTAAATGTCTACAGGTCCATATTTGTATTTGAGAGATCCGCCAAGAATAATAGCAGGTTCGGTGGAACTATCTGCCGAGCGGCAGTTCCATAAAACAATTTTGAGATCAAGCGCTTTTGCTATGTTGTTTACTCTATCGTCAATGCTGCCATAGGGAGGACGAAAGTACACAGGGGTTTTTCCGATCAAATTAGTGATTATTTTTTTGGTTCTGGACAATTCATTATTAAGAATTTCTTCATCAGTAAGTCCGGTAAGATCTCGATGATCATGAGAGTGAATGGCTATGAGATGGCCTTCATCATTTGCGCGTTTGACAATTTCATTGCCCGTTATGTATCTGCCTGTATTATCTTGAGCAGCAATGTTTTTGTCAATACAGCAGCCAAGACAAAAAAATGTAGCTTTAACTCCATACTTTCGAAGCACATCAAGAATGTATGGGGTTATTCTGCCCGGACCATCATCAAAGGTCAGAGCAATATTAGGGATGTTAGGGTTGCCTTTTACAATTATCTCATCTGACATCATAAGTACCTGTGTAAGTTTTTGCTTGTTTTTTTGTCACTGACTGCCCAATGTCTACTCGCTCCGTGAAAATGCAGGCATGGAGGGAAGTTTTCAGAGGAGTTGATTAAAAAATTTGATAACTAAGAGCCTACAAGGAAAATCCGTAAGAACATTAATAAAACACTGCTTAACATCAAGTGTTTACTCCAATTGTTGTATATTGTCCATTATACAAATAAATAAGCTGTATTGCACCGAACAGTATTCGCTGTGAAGCCTTCGGTGAGTTATGCCCATTAATCTCGAACTTCTTCTACTAACTGATATTGTAGTTTAACATATTTTTTAATCAGTCATTAAGAAACTCATTTAGCCCTTTTTAGCCTCGAATAGCATTTCCTGGGTTTGAATACACTTTTTGGAAAATCTCGATGTTACAGGAGATTACATATTTCGATACATTTTTAATTAGTTTCAATAGACTGAAAAAATATAGAAATAAATATATAATGTCATCCAATACAAATATTGGAACTTCTTTATTCTGAAGACTTCTACAGAGCCCAAATAAGTCCTTCAGTATAGCGTCCAGCCCAAAGTAAGTGACTGGGTTCTGCAAAAGAAAAAGAGCTTGCTACTAGCAAATCAGACAAAATGAGGTAGATAAACATGATTTGGAAAGACCATGGAGAGCTATTTCAGAGGAGCAAGAAAAACCCTATACTTACCGTTGATGATTGGCCATATCAAGCCAATTCGGTATTCAACCCTGCAGCAGCTATAGTTGACGGCAAAACACTCCTGCTGGTGCGTGTCGAAGACCACAGGGGCTTTTCTCACCTTACAGTAGCCAGAAGTAAGAACGGAATTGACGGCTGGGAAATTGACCCAGAGCCAACCTTAGTGCCGGACCCTGTAAATTATCCTGAAGAAATATACGGCATTGAAGACCCGCGTATAACTTATATAGACGAGCTGGGAAAATGGGCTGTAGCATATACGGCTTTTTCTGACTCGGGACCCTTACCCGCTCTTGCTTTTACTGAGGATTTCCGTAATTTTGATCGAGTAGGAGCTACTCTGCCACCTGAAAACAAAGATGCTGCTCTTTTTCCTGTAAGATTTAATGGCATGTGGGCAATGATACACAGGCCCGTATCTGGTATGGGAGGTGGGAAAGCAAATATCTGGATTTCCTTTTCTCCGGATATGAAATATTGGGGAGAACACGAAGTTCTTCTATATGCCCGGGAAGGCGGATGGTGGGACGCCCGAAAAATCGGTTTATCCCCGCAGCCACTACATACACCTGACGGATGGTTAATTATGTATCACGGAGTACGCCAGACATCGTCAAAAATAAGTTATAAGCTTGGGCTGGCGCTTCTCGACCTTGAAGATCCAAGGAAAGTACTCCACAGGTCAGAGGGATGGGTTTTTGGGCCTCGCGAGATGTACGAACGTAGCGGTGATGTTAATGACGTTGTTTTCCCCTGTGGATGGGTTTTAGTGGACGATGAAATCCGTATTTATTATGGAAGCGCGGATACTTCTGTGTCATTAGCTACTGCAAAAATGAGCGATGTCCTGGCGTATATACATGAATGCCCGGAAACTCAATGCCCCGAGGAGTACTGTAGATGGTTTGAAGAAAACAGCGGTTTTTCAAGTGATGCAAAAAAAGGTGATATTAAAATAAAAGGAGATTAAAACAAAATTAGTTTATAGAAATTATAAAACCTAAGTGATAAATACATTATAAAATCAAATTGAGGGCGGCCACCCAAACTTAAATGATACGCTTCGGGCCGCCCTTTATGACAGCTGCCGATTCTATTTTTCTTATCTCTTGCCAGTGGTCGTCCGATATCTGCTTACTTCATGAGCATTAGGGAGTGGAGGGAAGTTTTCAGATGAATTTTGTGTACATTGCCTATTATTAGATATAGAGGGGACAACACTTTTCGGAAAGATTCTTAGTTGATTTTCTCAAAAAATTACATTGAATTTTGGATTTATATTCTAATTAAGGTTTCGAGAAACTTTACATTCTATTGAAGGGGGTTTAAAATCTTCTTCTGGTGATTTCTGCCTAAAATTGCTGTTTTTTAGTGTATTTCTAGTGAGAAAAAAATGTAATTTATGTCATCAGGAAAAAAGAGCAGTTACAGGCCTTTTATGAATAAAGAAATAGAAATAGTAGAAATTGTTAAATAATAATGAATATCATTTAGTAATGGATATCATGTATATCTGAGTAAGCCTGCTTTCACAGGTAATTTAGGTGGACGACTATGAAGCCCACAGAGAAAACTGACATGAAATACACAAACCAGAGAGTAGAAATACTTGCTTTCCTGCGCGAACACGACGGTCATCCCACTGTAGACGAAGTTTATGATGGGGTTAGAAAAAAACTGACGCGTATAAGCAAGGCTACCGTATATAAAAATCTCAAATTCCTTACGGAGAAAGGTTTACTGGAGGAGGTGAATGTAAAAGGGGTCTCAAGATTTGAAGCGAATTTCATTCCGCATCACCATCTCATCTGCAGGGAGTGTGGAAAGATGGAGGATTTTAATTCGGAACAATTGCTGGATTACTCAATGAAGATAGCTGAGGATATAGAAGGATTTACTATTGTTTCAACGAGCACCAACTTCTATGGCATCTGTAAGAAGTGCAAGGGGTATAAGGAGGAAACATAACTTGAGCAGAGCATCAAAGGGGAACGGTGTGTTATCCAGGTGTACAATTGTATATCCTTCAGATGGTCAAAGAGAAAGATCCGGTGAAACACAACATTGTGCTTCAGATTCTCACTGATGAGATTGAGCATGAAGATGATCTGCAAGTCGTGACGGAAGACATCGGCTTGCTTCAGCGCAAAAAAACGAGGGATAACGAATGGTTGAGTTACTTTTATTAAGCCGGCTTCAGTTTGCCATAACAGTTGCGTTCCATTTCCTGTTCGTTCCACTAACACTGGGACTCGCACTGTTAGTAGCGGGCATGGAAACAATATACTACAAAAATAAAGATGAAACCTGGCGAAGGATGGCCGATTTCTGGGGTAGGGTATTCAAGATAAACTTCGCAATAGGTCTGGTAACAGGTCTTGCAATGACTTTCCAGTTTGGTACGAACTGGGGTGCATATGCGGAATTCATGGGAGATGTCTTTGGACCGCCTTTAGCCGTGGAAGCATTACTGGCTTTCTTCCTTGAAGGTACTTTCTTTGGCGCATGGATATTCCTGGACCGCTCCCGTCAGAAACTAAAGGCATTTTCCATGTGGATGGTCGCTCTGGGTACTAACATATCTTCATTATGGATTATCACTGCTAACGGTTTTATGCAGAATCCCGTTGGCTACGAAATGGCTGCTGATGGGAGCAAGGTGGTTATGACCGATTTTTTTGCCCTGCTTACAAACAGCTATGTGTGGTACATGCTGATACACACTCTGCTTTCAGCTTACCTCTTGACCGCATTCCTGATCATGGGGATCTGTGCTTATCATTTCCTTAAAAGGAACAACAATGAGGTGTTCAGGAAGTCTTTCAGGATAGCAGTTGCCATAGCACTCATTACTGCAGTCCTGCTTCCGGTTCTTGGTCACGGTTATGCGCAATATGTTGCCGAGCTTCAGCCCGCCAAAGGAGCGGCAATGGATGCGGTATGGGAAACAGGTTCCAGAGTGCCCATGTATCTGATACAGGTACCTGATTCAAGCACTGGTTCCAACAGTGTTCAGTTGCTGGAAATTCCAGGTCTTGCAAGTTTCCTGTATACAGGAAGTTTCAACGGAACAATAACAGGACTTAACCAGTTAGCTCAGGATGAACTACCGCCTGTAGGAATGGTGTTCTGGAGCTTCAGGCTGATGACAATTCTGGGATCCCTGTTTATCATAGAGGCTCTTTTGGGCTTATACCTTCAAAAGTCAGGCAAGCTGTACACATCGGATAAGTATCTGAAGCTACTGATGTGGTCTATTCCTCTTCCGTATATCGCCATCACTGCGGGCTGGATTGTAGCCGAGGTAGGAAGGCAGCCGTGGATAGTATACGGTTTATTAAAAACAGCTAATGGCATATCATCGGTTCCCATCTCGGATGTGTTATTAAGTATTGTCCTTATAAGCGCATTCTATCTTATCCTTATGGTCTTTGAGATATACCTCATAAAGAAAACCGTAGTCAATGCTACAGGAGCTGAGTGAAGATGTTCGATTTCCTTACCCATGATATGCTTACTGTTATCTGGTTCTTCCTGTGGTGTGTGATATGGGGAGTTTACTTCATTGTAGACTCATTTTCCCTTGGAGCAGGTCTTCTGGCACCCTTTATTGCCACAGATAAGGTGCAGATGATACAAATCCAGAGATCTGTGGGTCCTTTCTGGGGTGGTAATGAGGTATGGTTAATACTGGCTGCAGGCGGAACATTTGCTGCATTCCCTCTGGTATTCTCGAAGATGTTTACTTTCCTGTATCTTCCTATGATGTTGCTGCTCATAGGCCTGATCGCAAGGGGCATTTCCGTAGAATATCTCCACAAGGATGAGAGTCCCCGGATACAGAAAGCCCTTACGTGGGGATGGTTCGTCGGAAGCCTGTTGATCTCTTTGGTCCTGGGAGTCGCATTTGCGAACTTCTTTAAGGGGCTCGAAATCGCTTCAGGAGGAGTTTACATGGGTACCCTTCTCGGACTTTTCAGCCCGTATGCATTGATAGGCAGTATCCTGTTCGTGCTTATGAATGTTACTTCAGGTGCGCTCTGGATCAGTATCAAGACCGAAGGTGCCATAGCCGCAAAAGCGGGTGATCTGGCAAAGAAGAGCACTCTTACTGTACTTGTACTCGCTCTGGTCTATCTGGCATACTCATTTGTGGGTATAGATGGTTTTACAATCAACTATTCAGCTACACCGGCTCTGTACTTATTGCCAATTCTTGCGGTAATGACAACTGCCCTTGCTGTGTTCTTTGCAAAAAAGGACAGGGAATTTCCGGCCTTTTGCAGCAATCTCCTGGCGCTTCTTTTCGTAGTTCAAAGCGGGCTTGCAAGTATCTATCCTTACATGCTTAAGTCCTCTGTTTCTCCTGAATACGGAATAGATATCTTTGAGGCAGCATCAAGCCATATGACCCTGAGCATCATGCTGGGAGGAGCACTGGTATTCGTGCCCATAGTAATTATCTACCAGCTGTGGGCGTATACTCTGTTCAGGGAAAAGATAACAGAAATAGAACAGGTCGGTTACTGACCTGTTTTCTCTTATTTTTTTACTTCTTCTGTCACTTCATCTACGAAGCATAGATAACCGTAGACAGATACCATAATTAAAACACCACACATGTCAAATGTTTCTGGCTTCTTCCAACTCATACAGAGCCTCTACACCTGGTTAAAAAGCAGCTTTCTTACCTCTTTTATTATGAAATAGTGCAAATATACCCTCGACAGCAATAGAAAACTTATGTTTTACTTGTGTTTTATTAATTCTCTTTTTATTCTGCGCCGAAGCTAATTACAAATTCAGTACCATTATCTCTTTTAAGTTCAACCTGACCGTCTAACTGTTCTACCAGGATATTTACAAGCTGCACACCAAGAGTCTCCGTATTCTCTAAGTTTATTTCCTTGGGAATACCAATCCCATTATCTGAAATAATTAAGGTATATCTTTTACCTTTTTTGAAAAGCTCCCCTCTGGTATCCGGCTCACTGATAGCTTCTTCACTAAAGAGTTTAATCTGGATTTCTCCTGTTCTTTTATCTGGAAATGCATACTTTAAGGAATTGGAAACAAGTTCGTTAATAATCATTCCTAACGGAACTGCAATATCCGTATCAAAGAAGATGTTTTCTTCAACATCCAAATTTAAGCTGATATCGAGATTGCCAAGTTTGTAAGTCTGGAAAAGGTTTTCAACAAGCCTTTTCAGGTATGGTGAGAAATTTAGTTTATCGGTTCCTCTACCTTCGTGCAGCTCTTTGTGGATAAACGCAATTGACATTACTCTATCCTGACTCTCCCTGAAAGCGTTAAGAACTTCCAGATCCTCAGCAGATCCTCTGCTTCTGAACTTTTCAGCCTGTAAGTCAAGAAGCGAAGAGATCACTTGGAGATTATTTTTGATTCTGTGATGTATTTCTTTTTTTCTGGCTTCTTCGGCTTTTGCCAGTAGTCTTTCCGCATTTATTTGCTCAGTAATATCTCTTGCAATAGCTGAGATAGCCATTAGCTTTCCAGAAGCGTCAAAAACCGGAGAATAAGTTATTGAAACATTTATTATTGTGCCATCCTTTTTTTGCCGTAAAGTTTTGTAATGCTGGATTTTTTCTCCCTGTTTTACTCGCTCAATTATCTTATTTATTTCTCCTTTAACACTTTCTGGTTCAAGGATTGAGACATTTTTCCCCAGAGTTTCTTCAGCTGAATAACCGTAAATATCCTCTGCCGTTTTATTCCAGCTGGTAATATTACCATCGAGAGACTCTGTTACAATAGCATCATTTGACGATTCCACAGCATCCGCTAATATCCTAATTTTCTCTTCTGCTTTCTTACGCTCAGTTATGTCCTGCGTTGTTCCTTTTATTCTAATAGGAGTATTTTTATCATCAATGACAACCTCTGCCTGTACGTGGATTACGCGGTTTTCCCCATTGTCTAAAACAATCCTATTATCAATGCTGTAAGATTTCCCGTTTAAAGCTTGTTTAACCGACTCATCCACATAGCATCGATCTTCAGGATGTATGTAATTTAAAAATTCGCCATAAGCTGGAGGTAACTCTTGAGGGTTTAGTCCAAAAATTCTATAAAGCTCATTAGACCACCATATTTTACCGGTTATAAGATTCCAATCCCAATTTCCAATATGAGCGATTTTTTGGGCTTCAGAAAGACTTTTTTCACTTTCCTTCAATGAGTTGTATGATTTCTCAAGTTCTGCTGTACGCTCTTCGACTAGTTTTTCTAAACTATCATGTGCTTTTTTTAGAGCTTCTTCTGCCTGTCTGCGCTCGGTGATGTCCCTCGCTGCTCCTATCAATCCTATGATGTTGCCCTGTCCATCATAGTACGGTGCTTTTACGGTCTGGAGGATGCGCCATCCATGTGATGTAAATATTCTCTCCTCTAAGGTTGTCCCTTTTCCAGCCTCCATGACTCGTTTGTCACCCTCTGCTAGCTTCCTGGCTATCTCAGGAGGGTGAAAATCGGCAACGGTCTTATTGAGGACCTCTTCAGGGGATTTGCCAATAAGCCTATAGTAAGCGGGGTTTGCCAGGATCATCCGGGCTTCTCTATCCTTGACGAAGATGGCGTCTGAGACGTTCTCCATGATGTCTCGGAGAAAAGCCTCGCTCTCCCGGACCTCGTTCTCGATGCGACGCAGCTTCATAATCTTGTGAAGCTCATTAGCCACCAGTTGGAGCTGCATGACATCGCGGTCGTCGTACTCATCCACCTTGTTGCCCACACCGAAGATGATCCTCACCTTGCCGTTCTCTATGACCGGCACGCTCATGAATCGCTTCACTGCAGCGTGTCCGGCCGGCAGCCCTTTTTGGTTCGGTGAGGAAGGAAAGTCATTGTAGACCACCGGCCGCTTTAGCCGGACGCAATCGACCCAGTTACCTGCCTTTTCAATAGGGTAGTGCCCTTCGTTCCCTGCCGTGCATGATCTCAATGCTTCCTGGTTCCAGGTGGTGAGGATGATCTCTTTCTCGTCTTCGGAGACGAGGTGGAAGAAGCCGATCATGCTATCAGTTACCTTGACGGCTTGATTGAGTGCGAAATCGTAGAGTTCGCGGTCTGATAGGTTCGATGATCGGGTATAGAGCTCGTATAAGCCGGTAGCTCGCGCCAGTTCGTTGCTTAGCTGGTGCTCCGCCTGCCTGCGCTCAGTTATATCCTGGGTTATACCAAAACCGTTTACGACAGCTCCATCTTTGTCAAGCTCAAGATATGCTTTTTCACGTACCCACTTGATCTTACCGTCTACGATAATGCGGTGCTCGATGTCGTATGGCTTACCCTTTAGCCCTTCCTCCCATTCTTTATTGACATATTCCCTATCATCTGGATGAACTGTTGAAAGAAAAGTCTCATAGGTCAAAGGAGTACCCTTTGGAATGCCGAAGATACGATGATTTTCATCGGACCATGTTAATTCGTTTTTATGCGCATTCAGACGCCAGCTTCCTACATTTCCCACGGCCTGGGCACGGTCTAAATCATCAACCAGAGTATTGCGTTCCTCCAGGGACTGGGCTAACTTGATATTACTGTGGCTTAGCTGTGAGAGCATATTGGCAAGTTTCATGAAGAAGGACATGCTATTTTCGACAGTTTCTCTGCTCAGCCGTGGAACTTTTTCCAGAGCTGCTATGTACTTTTCCTCATTAAATCCATATTTTCTAGCCTGTGTTCGGAAGAGTTCATAGTCCACAGGCTCGTCGTCAAAAAAGAACTGACCTGAGAAGATATTGCCGATGTGATGGCCATCAACAATGATAGGGGTTACTATGTCCCACATGTTGTTTTTGCACCTGTAGAGCTTAAACTCTCCAGGAGGAACGCCTGCGGACAGCTTTGTATCACTTTCCACACAGTGCTTGCAGGTTTCGGGGTGAACCCTATGGAACTTTGTGCAGATATCCTGCCATCCAACACCTATCAGAACATTGCCTTTGAGATCAAGTAAGGCCATGGTAATGTGAGCAAATTTATAAAAGTCATCTATGATGGACTGGACTGCCTGAATATCAATGATCTCTGCCAGCTCAAGGTTTTCTGCCTTCCTGGAAGTTGAGAGGTTATTCTCCAGCTTCAGCCCAAAATGTTGCTCATTCTGGCCCGATTCTTCCTCAGCCCTTTTGTGCTTGGTGATATCCCGGTTCAGTGCCATATTCTCGGCACGCAAGTCTTGATTAGCCTTTTCCAATTCAGCGATCCGTTTTTGCATTTGGATCTCCAGTTCATCCTTCTCTGGAAGGTTAGAAGCTCCCATAATTCCCCGATCCCTCTTTTAAAGCAGACATTAATACTTCCATTAAACATCTTTTTATCTGATCCTTTTGTTTAATAGAATTTGACATAAATGTGGTCTCAAGCAGATCTCTAATAATATCTTGCAAAGAGTTAATTCTTTACCTATTATTTATAAAATTGCTCTATAATATTATTTTACATCCTAAGAAGCCATCTGGATACGATTTTAAACTCACGTGAAACCTCTACACTCAATGAAAAACAGCTTCCTTACCTCTTTATTATGAAAAATTCAAGGCTTCACAGAGTCTTCGACAGCGTCGGTATTGAATGCAGGCATCTCTACAGGCAATCTAACGTCCAAATTAACGCTAACTGCCTATCGAAAAATGTCCGCAAATATCCTGAAGAAATCAAATTAAGGGCGGCCACCCCATCCAAAAGGAGGGGTATTCTTCAGGCCTCCCGCCCGGTTAATCGGGAATAGTTCATGATATCCTTTCACAAGGTTTTCAAAAAGAGGCAAGGGTTCACTTTATCCCCTACTTTAAGGGCTGGGTATTCGTACCTTTCTGCGCTCCCCTAGTAATAAAATAGCTTAATAGTTTAACAGTATAGCTTTTTTTGTTGTTTTAAGCTTTCTGCCAACATCTCCGGCTTACCAGGGTTTGTGCCTCCATTCCCGCAATTCTATGGCCAGGCCATCAGGATCGGTAATCTCGGCACGAATGGACACACCCAGATCTATCGGCCCCCAGGTAACGTAGACACCATGATCACGCAAGTAGTTGATAGCATCTTCCATCGATTTGACTTCCAGGGCCATCGCACGATAACCCACGGTCATCGAGGAGGGTGTAGGGGTGGGATTTTCCATATGCAGTAATTCAATGACGGTGTCGCCCAGTTGCAGGTAGGCGATCTCTTTCAGCGGTCCGGCCTTCACTGGCATCCTCGACACCAGCCGAAACTCCAGTATATCCTGGTAGAAAGCCATTGATCTGTCGAAATCACTCGGTAGAATCTCTACATGGTCAATACGTGTAAACATTGCTTATTCCTCCATTTTATTCTTCTTTATTCTTCTAAGACTGACAGGTACCCTGGCAACGATTATCATCCAGCATCTGTCCGAAATGAATTGTTAGCGAGTGCATTACTAAGTTATAGTAACTAGTGCTTAATGAAACCCAATTTAATAAGAAAACACCTGGGATTATGTTATCTTTTTGAAGGTAAGAGAATTAGCCCATTACCTCATAAGTAAAAAGGAGAAACTGGATTTTGTTAAGCCTGAACATGAGATCGAGAGCAAGATGAGAACAATGAATTTGAAGTCCTGTGCATGGGCCCGCTCGAAGTATTGCCTTCATATAAAAAAAAGGGATTGGCTCTTTACTAATGAACTGTTCCATTGAAAAAGCAAGGCAATTGGGATATAAAGCCATATTTCTTTTTGGTAATCCGGAATATTATAAAAGGTTCGGTTTTAGAAATACCAGAGAATATAACATTCAAACACCTTCCGGTGAAAACTTCGATGCTTTTATGGCATTAGAACTCTACAACGGGAGTCTAAAACAGGTATCCGGAAAATTTTTCGCATCAAGTTCTTTTGAGGTCACTGAGGAAGAACTTAAGAATTTTGAAAAGGAGTTTCCTCATAAAACCAAACATGTTACAGACACTCAATTATTTCATTGAATGTTCTCCTTGCTCTATTTATTTTGAATCTAACTCCTGAAGGGTTGGAGATATTGGGATAAAACACAAGAGTGCTTTGGCTTATCTGGAGAATAAGGCAAAGGAAAGAGGCTTGAGTTTTTAAGCTAGAAGTATAAGGAAAATAAGAGTTTTCCGAATTAATTAGTTGGTTTTATTTAATCTACTATAGATAGCAAGACACATATTTTAAGTGTTTTTATTCAGTTTTGTACAAAAATTGTTTTTTCGTTTCTTTCTCTTCATTCTTGAATATGATCTACACGGAAACTTTAAACTTTTTATTCATTAAACCCCACAGCACCCAAAACTTTAATATAATATCACAAAAAGAAGGCGTATTAAGTCTCCTTTTCCAATGCTTCAATTTTCATCTCTTTTCTGAAATCACCATCAGGGCACCCAATCCGTAACAAACTGGGCGAAATATGACATAACCTCTACAAAAGCGTACACTTTTTCACGTTACCTAATAACTAAAAACTTTGATGTGAGGGAGTGGGATTAGAAAATATAAATGTCTTTGTAAACTGATTAAATCCATCCTACGGCTAAGAGCCTATCATACAATCAAGCAGGACATAAGGCTGAATGTAGAAAATTGCAATTATAGGTTTGATATCAGCTGAAAAAACACTCAAAAAGTCTACAGATCTTTTTGGAGCAAAAATTTATAGGAGAAAGAAGACGTATTTAAACATATCAAACTATCAAAAAGAAGATTTTCTTATCTTTTGAAAAAGCTTGATAATTTCTAACAGGAGTTTTAATTCCAAAAAAGTTGGTTTGAGGTCTACTTTAGCTAAATACAGGAAATTTTGCCCTATTTGAGATTATTTTATTAAGTTTATTAAGTTTATTAAGTTTATTAAATCGTTGTGGGTGAAAAGATGACAAAAAAACAATTCGCAATCGCTTGTACCTTCTTACTCATAATAGCCCATATATTCAGGCGATGGAAACGTACGCAAAAATCTCTTATCTGGAAGGGATTTTTAAGCGAATCAATGTGGATAGAAGGTTATAGAGATCTATCGCTTTTCGAGAAATTGGTTTTTTGGGTGAATTATCCTTTCTCTTATGCTAGATTTTTGTCTGATGTTGTATGGTATCGTATTGATATATTGTATTTTATATATTCGAGAGCAAGATCCACTAAGTAAGGATTGAATTCCAAAAGATTTGAACTTCTCAAAGTATAATGTGCTTAGGGGGTTAAAGTCCCCTCAGTTTTTGCGGTGGTTGGACATGAGCAAAATCGATAAAAAAGATTTTCGATAAAAAAGATTTGATGGAGAAGATACTGTTTATTTAAAATATATTTTGAAGTTTTGATTTCCCAGGTTCCAGTAATTATTCCCTGCCTGCATTTCGCTATACATACTAAGTTGACCGCTTTTAACATCAGTATAATAAATTGTATACTTATACAGCTTCTTCTTTCATTTATATTCTGAAAACGTCTACGATAATTATAGTCTTATAAGTTTTCTCTCCAGACATCAAACTTTGTCGTCGTTTAAAACAGTGTAGTCTGCCTGTACCTTTTTTCCTTACCTGAGTCCTTTTCCTTCTGAGGGTAATTTAGAATACCTATGAGTCTATCAATAAAACCGATTTGTCCTTTTCGTATTTTCTTCTTAGCCAGCTCGATATCGAACCAGCCTGCTCTGTCGACCTCTGGATACTTCCGTATTTTCCCGGAGTTTTTTGGCCACTTAAGCGTAAAGGTATTACTCACAATATTTGTTACATCCAGGTCTTTTTCAAGAGCCCATACGTGCACTATCTTGTTGCTGGATTGATTTAACTCTCCCAGATCAATAAAATTGCCATCAACCTCAAAACCTGTTTCTTCTTTAAATTCTCTTTTTGCTGTGTCCAGGGGGTTTTCATGCTCTTCGGGTAGCCCTTTAGGTATTGACCATACTCCATAGTCTTTTTTTGACCAGACTGGTCCACCTGGATGAACCAGCATTACTTCGAGTTTTTCATTCCTGAACCTGAATAAAAGAATGCCATTGCTATAAATACTCATTTTTCCACTCCCTCACCAAACTGCTCTGATCTTCCGGTTTCATAATAAACTTATAGGCGCTACTTTCTAAATGAAGCAGAACAGCCATTTAATAAGTTGTAAATAACTTATTGCTGCCTGTGTTTTACAATATGAACTGCTCCAAGCACTGCTGCAAGCATCCAGAAAGAGCTCACGAAAGGAGCACTTTTTGATTCCGGAATAGAAGTTGAATTTTCTTCTTGTTTACTTGCCGCTTCTATATTGTCTAATATTCCGGTATTGTTTGTCTTATCATTTGTTTGGTTAATTGTACTCAATAATTCTTCTAGAGTAGTATTTTCGGCGGGTGTTGTCGCTTTCCCATCATCGGTTAGTGTATATTTGCCGCGATAAAAATCTGTAACTATGAAATGTTCGTGACCGATATCCTTTGTATTCGGATTAGTATCTTTTCTCAGATAGAGCAAAACTTTTTCACTGGCATTGAAGCTTGGATCGGCGTCTGTAGTCATGCTAAAATCTCCAATCGTCCCACCGGTGACTCTTACAATAAGCTCTCTGGATGATAACGGATTTTTCAGGTATTCATCAACACTTATAACGATGTCAGTGTAAATAATGTCGTCAGGATATTCAATACTATAAAGTAATTTATGAGGTCGTTTTCCGTCTTCTGTATTCCATCTGGGTGGAAGTATTTCTTTAACTGTACCAATTACAATCGTATCAGAGTTATCTCTTATCTCCTCATGAGTGTATGGCACGAAGTCTATACATATGTTAATGCCAATGGGTTCATTGTTACTGCTTAAAGCATTTAATGTCAGCAAAGAAAGAGCCAAAACCAAAAAAATGCCATATTTTGTAATGTTTCTCATCGTACCACCTCGGGTATGGAGTCAAAATCAGGTTTGACTTCACACATTTGAAATTTTTAACTAACTTTAATAAATCTTTTCAAATCTTTACAATCTATTCCTCAAATTGACTTTCTCATTTATTTTAAAAATTGATAATTATTCTTGAATCTTTGATTGTTTGAGACTCTGGACAGAAAGACTATATAGGAGCGTATTTTCGCAAGTATAGTTCCATAATATGTCTAAAAATGAAGTATTAATGCAAACTAAATGCCAGTTAAATGCAGTAGAATTTGCAGCAAACTTGTGTCTTTTAGTAATAAAGAGTTATTGACTAATATCAAATATGTTTATTAAATCAGTGTATCATCTCAAGTAATGTAAAAAATAAGACTACCAGAACGAAAGCAGTGGGAATTGGATTCAAGGAGAGAGACCAAATATGTCAGAAGTAAATTTTAACTCCAAGGCTTTTACGTATGCAAAAAACTCATTGGTTCAAAAGTCAGCTTCCGAAATCCTTCTGAACCTATTATCAATTCAACCGGGAGAAGATGTCCTCGATCTGGGCTGTGGTCCAGGTCATATCACGAAGAAAATCGCACAGATTACAGACGGAAATGTAATGGGCATCGATATTTCTCCGGGCATGATAGAACAGGCGGTAAGCTCAAGTCAAGAGTTTACAAATTTAACCTATTCTGTGATGGATGCTGAAAATTTTGAGCTGCCTGTCAACTTTGATGTTATCGTCTGTAACTCGACTCTCCAGTGGTTTCAAAAGCCGGAAAAGGTACTAACTCGTTGTTTTAATGCACTTAAGCCAGGTGGTAGAATAGGGGTACAGGCTCCAGCTACACAGTTGTATTGTCCGAACTTTGTTGAAGCGATAGAGAAAATCCGTATGCATCCATATACACGAGAGATATTTAAACATTTTGAAAACCCATGGTTTTTCCTCGAGAGCAGAGAGGAATATGAACAGCTATTCAGGAACTGTGGGTTTGATATCATTTATAGTGAACTTCGAGACGAATCAAATCTCTTCTCTCTTGAACAGGTGTACAAGATTTATCAATCCGGAGCCGAAAACGGTTATTTAAATCAATCTTTTTACAAAGTAACTTTGACAGACGACTATATAAATATATTTCGTGAATTGGTCAAAGAGGCTATTAAAGAACAATCTGATAATTCGGGCATGATTGATTTAAAATTCAAAAGAATTTATATAACGGCTAAAAAACAATGAATGCTAAAAAATGATGAATGCTAAAAATGAAAAATGTTAGAAGCAATAAATTCGATCAACCCTCTAGCCTCCAATATATAGGACTTATGCAGCTGAGATGAGAGGTCAGTAAAATTAAAACTTCTAGTTTCTAAATATAAATTAGCCGCAATATTTATTGTGCATTATTTTATATCTAAAATGTGCAAGTCTGTGAGTATTACTCCGAAATGCTGGACTCCGAAATGCTGGCGCAAACATATTTTGTTGCTTGCAACGTGCGTGCAATAAAAGTTTCAGCAGATTTTTAGCATCATGTTTCCACCCTTCTGGAACTCGTATGCCACCTTTACTTCAGTCACATCTAGCTTTTTCATCCTTAAGATATCGATCACGCGGTCAACGTACGGTGATCGGTTAGCGTTTACGTCCACCAGCGGAAATATTCTGACCTCTTTTGAAACTCTACACAACTCACCCAGCGATCTTAGATGAAACTCCAGCGATAGATTATCCGTATAGAGGAACAGCAAATGAGAGCACAGTGCAAGGTCGAACTCCTTTTTATCGAAAGGGAGCAAAGGCAGTTCACCCGGTATGTATCTTTTCTGCATCACGCCTTCCGGGAAATCTTCAAGAAATTTCGCCATAGCTGACATCCTGATCCTTCCAAGTTCCTCAATTGAGCCGATTTCTTGCCAAACAAACTTATCCCGGTTTTCTCGGGTCTGTCTAATTATGTCATCATAAGTTTCACCGATTTTCTGCTTGATCTGGTCAGTACTGAAACGGTAGACAGGATCGATAGATATGACATTTCCACCTCGCCCCGTAAGCTCTGCATTAAAGCTTGCCGGGCCGTCCCCGCAGCCCAGAATCTTTCGCTTGAGATCGGCAGGGGTCAGGCTGAACATCCTGACGTATTCGTCAAAAGACCTTCCCCAAGGTTTGATATCATGATATTCAATTGTCATGTTATGTACCTTATAGCACATAATTGTGCAGCGTATATATAAACCGTTTTATTCGATACCCAAATAAAATTAGTCATTAGTGTTTTGTTGAATTTTGAATTATTCAACAAAGCGTTTACCGTCTAACTTCGAGCCCGCCGGTAAAGCCAGGCACGTACAGGCTACAACAAGATTATTTAATAGCTGTGCCTTTGAAAAAGGTATAACAAAATGTACCTTCTTGTCCGGCCGTCCGGTGGAGGTCACTAATACCTTTATTCCACGTTCTTTCGTCGATCATCTTTAATTCCAGCGCCTGCTCCCTGACACCTTCTACCATCGCGTTGAAAGTATTTTTCGTAAATCCTTCTACCAGGTCGGGTTTACTCGAATCGACATACACCATTCTTGGGGAGACACTCACATTTTTAAAACCAGCTCGATTCAATAGCGGATAGATCTCTCTACCTATAAGGGAATTTCCCCCCAAAAGTTCCTGGATGTCGATCAGGCACTTTATTGCTTGCATGGCTTCATCGCTCCCGGGGTAAAAATAGCTTGAGCCATGATCTCCCTCTATAACAGTTATCGTGCCCCCTTTTTTGAGTACTTTTTTCACCGACAATAAAGCGTCCAGAGGGTTTTTAAGGTGCTCAAGTACAAAGCATATGAAAACGTGGTCAAAAGTCTCGTCTTCAAAGGGCAGATCGAAGATATTTGCCACCTGAAAGCTGACATTCGCCAGCCCTTCTTTTTCAGTCAATAATCTAGCTTTTTCGACTGATTCGCCGGAAATATCAATTGATGTGATGCTGGCTTCGGGGCTGTTTTTTGCTAATATAACTGTCTGTGCGCCCACGCCGCAGCCGGCTTCAAGAACTCTGCTCCCAGGAGGATATATAGTATCGTGATGCAACAGCGTAGTTAGAGTATTTGCCTGATCACAGAGCCGAGAATTTTCCCTATCCGAATATCCGTGTACGTAATCCATTTTATTCACCAATTCCATCAGATCATTGCTTTGCTGGTGCTAATATGTTCCTTGATGTACCTGTGTGTACAAAAATTTAGTGCTATGCAGCTGTAACAAGTCAATTACTCGCACTCGAAGTCGCAGACTTGCAGTTAACTCACGTTGCTACGTTTGATTGATAGACAAACCTTTAGCTCAGGGGGATATGTTCGAGGGATGAAACAGGAAGCCCATTAAAGCGAGTAGTTCATATGATGGTTATGAGAAAGAGCCAGGGAAGAGGACTTAGAAAACTGAAAAAGATCGGTTGAGAGCTGGCACAAAAAATGAGAGTATCACCTGAATAAATGAATTAATCTGGTGAAATTAATTTTGAAATCGATACGCTAGTTCATAGCATCGGTCTGCCAATATAGGTTCACATAGTTGTTGACAAACTTAGAAGTATCAAAACTCTTTATCTCGGAATTCTCCGCGAATTCCTTCATTGACAATATGGCCTTGTCCAGTTCATCTTCTATCACTTCTGACACGGGTGATAGTTTCTCTTTCAGATTTTCTGTGCTTGCCCTCTCGAAATCGCTAAACTTGATAAGCTTCTTTTCAAGAGCTAATGAAATTACTGGACAGCTATAATCTCTCTCGGTTATTTCTCTTGTCCATGTATTAATCGTATTACTCAGCATTGCTACGATATCCGCCAGTTTGAAAAGGACTATCGCTTTTCCAAGCTCAGAGGTGTCAAAATTTTTGGAAGACATCAGGTCGAGCAGGGAATGGGTCTCGATCATTGTAGAGGCAGCCCTGCTACGTACAACATGAGAGAATGGGTATACAATTTTATTCTTGTTCAAAAGATAGGAAAACTCCATTGATTCAGCAACGTTACGCATTGCTAGGAGAAATTCACCTCTGAAGTCACAGTATCTTGGAAGCGACGCTATTTGATTTCTAACTAAGTCTGAATAAATCCCAATAGTAGTTTTTATATACATATTGTTAGTTAAATGGGCATCTAATAATATATAATCTCCAGATTCAATTTTATCCGTATTATATAGCATGCTTAAAATCTCATAGCTGAATTTATCTCCACCGTTTTTTTCTCTTAGAAGCGCATAATCGCATGAATCGTCAACAGCTACACCGATCATGGACAGACATGTCTTGAGATCGGTTAGTCTGGAAACTAGAGACGGATCCACACAAGAAAGGTACAGACATCTATAACTGTTATATAACCAGTCGAAGAGAGCTGGCTTTCTGAGAGGGCTTGCAACATTTCTGAAGTTTAAAAAGTATTTTTCCCACAAAGTTTTATGTTCGTTCATTATCATAGTTATCACCTACTTTGACCGGGATCGTGTTCTGAGTTATTGATCAACCTGGCAAAGCGGGCATATCTGCTCAGTTCGCGCAAATTTTTAAAAACTACCCCTTTGCTTCCTGCTTTCAATTACTTATCCCCGCGACCCCGATAGTGATTATATTTTTAAATATTATTCATTGTGCACACAGATTAAACGATCATAAATCTCGGTAGAGATTTGATTCTCGATGCCTGATTTCAGTGAAATGATCTTAGATTTTCCTTAGTTCTATGAATCTTTGAACAGTATTTTATATTTCATCCCCGGCCCATTTTCAATTTCGATACTACCACCGATTTGATCCACAAGAGTGTTTACAAGTTGTAAGCCTAGCGAACTGATATTTTTAAAGTCAAAGGATTCCGGAAAACCAATTCCGTTATCTCCAACAGTCAGCTTAAAATAACTGCTGGGGCCGACGTTATTTTGCATACTAAAGTCAGCAGTAGTATTGCTTGACTTTTTATCGTCAAGAGCTTGAAGTTCAATGTGAATTTCCCCGCTTCGTCCATCTGGAAATGCATATTTTAAAGAGTTTGAAACCAGTTCATTGACAATGATACCCAAAGGGATTGCGTTGTCCATTTCAAAAAAGAAATCCTCCACATCCAAGTAAAGTTTGATATCGGAATTTCCTACTTTGTATGACTTGAAGAGATCATCTGTTAATTTTTTAAGATAAGATGCGAAGTTAATTGTTTCCATGTCTCTGGAGTTATACAATTCCTCGTGAATAACAGACATCGATATGATTCTATTGTGGCTTTCTCGAAATGCTTCAGCAATTTTTTTGTGATCGGGAGTCCCGGAAAGCAGGTTGTCGCATTCTAAGTCCAGGAGGCTGGAGATTACCTGCAGGTTGTTTTTTATTCTGTGGTGAATTTCTTTTTTGCGGAGCTTTTCAGCTCTGTCAAGCGATTCCGTTGCAATTTTTCTTTCGGTAATATCCTGTATAAAGCCCTGATAAAGTCTACTTGTCTGATCTATACTGTGTATAACTTGAATAGATTCAAAAATCCATACTCTATTCCCGTTCCTATTTCGCATTCTGTATTCTTGCTCAACTAGATAGTTTGATGCAGTACTCAAATTTCTTCGATTTTCAAAAAAATTGCTCCGATCTTCAGGATCCACAAGTTGAGCCAACTGGATTTTTCCAGAAAAAAAATCTTTATCTTCGTAGCCAGTAATTTCCTTTACGGCCCCGTGCAGCAGCACAAAATCAAAGTTGCCGTCTAGCTGGAATCCAATCCCTCTGAAATTCTGCAAATATCTGAGGAGATTTTCTTCGCTTATCTTAAGTTTTTCCTGATTATGCTCTCTTTCTGTAATATTTTTAAGCAAACCGATGGCTCTATATACACGATTATTTTCATCTTTTAGGAAAACACAACTACATTCCACATAAATATAAGTTCTATTCTTTCTTTCAAGTCTGAATTTCTGCTCAAACTTCTCTCCGGTCTTTAGAGAATTCATAAGAGTGTTCCAGAACATTTCTTGTTCTTCGGGATGGATTAAACTTTTACTGGCTCCCAGATCGACTTTACCGAATTCCTCTGGAGTATAACCAGTAAATTCTTCAATTATTCCGTACCATTCAATTTTGCCAGTCTTCGGATCACCATCGAAAATTAGTTGTCCTGTTTGGCCAGCTATAGAAAAAAATCTTTCCGCAATTTTCTCCAAGTTTTCTTTATGATAGTCCTTTTCCATGATTGTTTCTCTGTTCAATTCTAACTTTTTTCCATACCTATTTTCAAATGAACTCAACTATTTGAGGACATAAAGTTTATTGGTTATAATATGTACATTATTTGATTTATTTAATAAAAGGATTTCTACAAATATTATAAAATGATAATTTTTTAAATTCATATATTATAGAAAATGATAAATGAAAAAAAAAATTGAAAATATGATTTTTAATAGTAATATCTATAATACAATTTCAAGAGTTTATTAATTAATGAACTTATAAGACAGTAAATACTCAATATTCACATATAACTTGACAATTATCATGGAAAAATTAATTTCTCTTCTTTAATATACTATATCCCATACAATATATTAAAGAAATATTAATCATTAAGGTTTATTTCCTTTAACTGTATAAAAGTATTTACATTTATTTTACTTTTTAAGTCAACTGAAGTTTATTTTCGAATAAATAGACTACTAATCATTCCAATACTAATTACAGAGATATTTATGCATGAAAAATGGATTTAAGTTATTGTTAGCTAAAATTTTCGCGAAATAACTCTACCATTAACATCGTTTGAAACGGAGGGACATTGTAGAAATAGCAAAACCTCATCTGCATTACTTTTAAGAAATGCCGTTATCGATTTTTCTGATGAGCTCTTAATCATTTTTCTCTAATTTATGATTTTTTTTCAGATCTTACGGTATATGTCAGAAACGATTTATATTTTGTAAATAATATAAATTAATGCAATGGTATGCTGGTATAAAGAAGCTTGGAATACTTGAACATTTTACACGCATTTTGGGGGATAAAGATGAATAAAGCTCTATCAATATTTTTAATTTTTCTTTCTTTTTTCGTGTTAGCGACAGTTGCATCGCTGGAAAAGAAACTCAACTCACGCATGGTGAGCGATTAACATCAGGAATATCATTCTATGGTAACCACGTTTTTTGGACGGAAAGTGCTGGGAATGATGTACATGCTTATGATCTGACTACAGGAAAGCGAACAAATATTAATGGTCATCTCTCATGTGGCCAGACTCATGCAGTGTGACATATGTACTCACCAAACAAGCACAATAACAATTACAAATAGTTCAAGCTACGAGTCCCAGGGACTCGATATCTACGGAAATGCGTAGTATGGATAGAATCAGGCAATCTGTATATGTATGATATTACTGCTCATAAAATAACTCCGGTTACCAATAGTGGAAACGCAACTGACCCTGCAATATATGGCAAACGGATAGTATATACATTAAATCGTCCCACCTCTTTTGGTATTGGAGATATCTACACGTATAATATGTCTACTGCCAAGACAACCCGCATAACAACCAGCAATAGTGCTTTTAGTCCATTTATCTATGAAGATAAAATTGTATATGCAGATAGTCAAGATTCAGAGTCTGGTGATGAAAGAGACATTTATCTATATGACCTCTCGTCAACAGTACAAGATTTGCCTTTAGCTGAATTTACCGCGAACGTAACTTTGGAACTGCACCTTTAGTTGTGTTATTCACTGAAATCGGCACTGGTGGAGTCTCTACATCCTGGCATTGGGACACTGGAGACGGTATTTACTCAAAGCATGCCATGAATGCGACACACACTTTTACGAAGCCAGGAAGTTACACAGTTAGTCTTACTGTAGGAAATGCTATGGGTAGTAATACATCGACAAAGCCAAATTACATAGTCGTTACCGATCCAAACGCTCCCATTGCAAATTTTAATAGTAACATTATCGAGGGTTATGCTCCTTTAACAGTACAGTTTAATGACATTTCTCAAAATGCAACGTCAAGGTTATGAGACTTCGATAATGATGGAAAAGTAGACTCAACCGCGGTAAGTCCTGTTTATATATACAACATCAGGAAACTATACTATTAACCTGACAGTAAGAAATGCTTACGATACTACCTCAAAAGCCGGTACAATAATTGTACTTCCAGAAATTAGTTCCTGCAGCGGCACTGAAATCCGGATTACTACCAGCAAATTAGCATTCCATCCTGACATCTATGGTAACAGAATAAATAGTGTGACAAGATTTTCGCAACGGAAACTACGATATCTATATGTATGATCTATCCACTCCCAAAGAAACTCAAATTACTACCAATGAGTCAAATCAGGAGTCTCCAGCTATCTGTGGTGATAGGATAGTGTGGCAGGACAGCCGCAACGGAGGCTCGGATATTTACGTTTGCACTATCTCAAAGTAAAAGCAAAAAATAATAAAAGAATTTCAGAACATGCGGACCTGTCTGCCAAGTCCCTCCCGGACAGCCCTTTCATAAACAAGGTGCGCTGTTGCAACATCCTGAATTGCAAGCCCTGTGGAATCGAATATCGTAATCTCCTCTTCACTTGTCCTGCCGGGTTTGAGGCCGACCATAACTTCTCCAAGCTGGGCATGGATGTCATTTTCCGAGATATAGTGCTTCGAGAGAGGGACGTTCACTTCTCCGGAATGGAGCGCCTGAACCATGTCATCCACAATGATTTTGGAGCGGATAAGGAGTTCGGGGTCAAGTTCTTCTTTTCCCACGGCATCCGCACCTATTGCGTTTATGTGGGTGCCTGCTTTAATCCAGCTGGCTTTTACGATTGGTTTTCTTGTAGGGGTTGTGGTAACAAGGATATCGCAGTTGCAGACCTTTTCAATGCTCTCTTCGTAACGGATTTCGCAGGGCACGAATTCTGCCATTTCACGGATGAATTGCTCACAGCTTTCTTTTGTCCTGGAAGTGATCTTCACGAGTTCGGGTTCGAAAACTTCACAGAGGGCTTCAAGCTGGGTTTTTGCCTGGTTTCCTGCACCTACGAGCCCGATTACTTTCGAATCTTTCCTTGCAAGGTATTTTGCAGCAATTCCTCCGGCTGCGCCTGTCCGGACGTCGGTCAGATAAGTTCCGTCCATGATTGCGACAGGAGCTCCGGTCTCAGGGGAAATAAGGATAATCAGCGCCATTACTGTAGGAAGGTTGCGCATGGGATTCCCAGGATGGACGTTTACAATCTTTACACCTGTAATGTCCTCTTCTTCAAGGTATGCAGGCATTGTCCGCAGGTCGCCGTTGTAAGCGGTATAGTAAAGATAGGATTTAGGCGGCATCTGCACCTTGCCAAGCCCGTGCTGCCTGAAAGCCCTTTCTACTACCTGCATGTCGGAATGCATGTCCATAACACTCTTTACTTCTTCCTGAGCCAGCCACAATACTTCCATAACGTAACCCTCCACCGGAGCCATAGAATTTCCTCACATCCTGAACATAAGCTGGCTTCCGGCTGAAAACCAGGCTTAAACTGAATAAAACCGGAATAAAAACCGGCGGCAAACAGGCGCATTGACTGCCGTATAGCATGGATTGCCATTTTTATTCGCGTAAATATGTATATATAACATATCTTCACTCATTTAAAGAACTTCCTTCGTGAAAGGAGAAACTATGCAAGAGAGTTCTGCTACTTTTCCCGAACCCGACATGAAAGAGAAATTACTGAAGCCTGCCCGGGACATCCGGAGTATCCTGCGATGGGGATACCCCAAATTTGCAACTATCCGTTTCGTGGCTGAGCATTCCCAGCTCAGTGCCGAAGAGCGGAATATCCTCACAAGGGTGATTATGCCCCCTGAGAAGGTGGTTTCCAGAATCAGGAAGAAAATAGCCTGTGACGGCATAAGAAATAGGGATCTCCACCTTGACGGGTACAATGTCCTTCTTAGCGTGGACAGCCTTCTGAAAAACGAACCCTTGTGGTTCTGTGATGACGGATATATAAGAGATACTCGCTATTATTTCAGCAAAACAAGTCAGGCTGAGGATATAGAGGAGGCCCTTGACTCAGTCCTTGAGTTTCTCTCCGAAGCCAGCCCGAAGTCAATAACTTTTCTCCTTGATTCTCAGATTAGCCGGAGCGGGGAACTTGCAAGCTTCATCCGCCGCAAACTTGAAGAATACGGAATCCGAGGAGAGGCACGTACCTCAAAAACTGTGGACTTTGACCTGAAAACGGAAGGCGGAGATCCCAAAAAAAATCTTGTCGTTGCGACCTCCGATGGAATTGTAATTGACTCGGTCCTGCAAGTACTTGACATCCCGGCCTGCCTTATGGAAAAAACAGGAATTGAGCCTATAAGGCTGTACTGAACAGAATTTTACGACAAGCAAAGGCAGAATGCCCGTCACTTTAAACAGAAAATTAAGACTTATGAACAGACTGGAAAATGTATAAATCATATGGGCTTAGATAAGCTTCTTCCTACAAAACAGAAGTATTCTGAATCTACTACAGTGGGTATAGATGTCGGGATTAAGGATTTTGCTGTACTCTCTACAGGCGAAAAGATTGAGAATCCAAAATACTTGAAAAATTCTCTTAAAAGACTTAAATACCTTCAAAAAAGAGTAAGTAGAAAGGTTAAAGGTTCAAAACGCAGAGAGAAAACGAGACAGCTACTTTCTAAAATCCATGAGAAAATAAGCAATCAGAGAAACAATTTCCAGCACCAAATCTCTTCTAAACTTATCCGCGAGAACCAAGCTATTGCACTGGAAACTCTGAATGTTAAAGGTATGGTCAAGAATCACCATTTAGCACAGTCTATAAGTGATTCTGCATGGAGTAGTTTTGTAACAAAGTTAGAGTATAAAGCTGAATGGTTTGGTAAAACTATCCTTAGAATAGGGCAATTTGAACCATCCTCTAAACTTTGTAACGTTTGCGGATACCACAATTCAGAACTAACATTAAAGGATAGAGAATGGGTCTGCCCCATTTGTAAGACTCCGCATGATAGGGATATTAATGCTGCAATAAATACCAAAAAATTCTCTCTCCTTGACCAAAATCTCATAACCACTTGACACCTGCGGAACGCAGGGAAGAGCCTGGGGACTTGCTCTCAAAAGAGAGAGGGATGAACCAGGAAGCCTGCCATTTCAATGGCGGGTGGTTCACGAACTTGAGACTGACCACAATGAGCAAGGTTCATTAATTTATTACCATGTATCCCGTCTGGAATGTTCTGCCTGTCTGTAGATCTCTTCAGCTTCTGCATACTGCCCTTTCTCTTTCAGCAGGTTTCCATATCCGCAGAGGCTCCCAAAATGTCCGGGATCAAGTTCAAGTGCTTTTTTATACTGGACCTCAGCCTCGTGCCTGTGTCCGAATCTGGCAAGCAATCCTGCATATTCGCAGTGAGCTTCAACATCTTCAGGATTAATTTTAAGCGCATACCTGAAGTGCACCCTTGCCCCATGTACAATTCCATGTTCTGCAAGCAGACGAGCGTAAAAAACGTGAAGTTTTGGGCTTTCAGGATCTGCCTTGAGAGCTTCTATGTAATGGGCTTCGGCTTCAAAGGGCTCCCCTTTTTCTTCAAGAAGACGAGCATAGCGGAAATTTGACTCAACGTGCCCTGGGTCAAGTTCAAGAGCCCGAGTATAATGGTAATTTGCTTCGGTTTTTTGCCCGCGCCTGTAAAGCAAGATTCCGTACCCACAATGCGCTCCTACATGCCTCGGGTCAAGGAGAAGAGCTTTTTTGTAAGCTTCTTCTGACTTATCCAGTTGACCGAGCCTGTAAAGCAGGCAGCCATAGTTGCAGAGCGTATCCACATGGTAAGGGTGAAACTCAAAAGCTTTCTCATACTGAACTCTTGCATTATCCAGTTCCCCGATTCCAGCAAGTATGGCTCCATATCCGCAGAGGGCTTCTACATTTCCCGGATTTTCTTTAAGAATTTCTTTGAATTCTCTGGCAGCAGGGTCCCCTAGCCCGAGCAAAGAAGCCGTTTTCCCTGCCTCCATATGAGCATCTTCCCGCATTTTCCCTGAGAAAAGCAAAGCAGATGCCCTGGAAATTATGTACTTTTCCCTGTACATCTTATCGTTGCCGAAAATAAAGGAGAGTTTCAGCAGGGTATCCGGCGAAAGCGCGTGTTCACGTGAAAAAGAAATGACAAACTCAACGACCTCATCGAGATTAGATTTATCTTCTGCAACCTTTTCGATTACATGCAAAACCAGCTTGTCTACGGCATCTATCTCCATGCTCAAAAACCTCCTAAATTTTATAACTACAGTTAATTTATTTGGCTGGCTATAAATAATTAGCTATATTATATTGTCTGAATAAATTAGAAAAGACAAAGTTAAAAAAGGCAGAAACCGGAGGAGATCGGAAAAAAGAGAACCGAAAATCAGATAGCTTCCGACCAACGGTTGATATGGCGAATATTATCTAAATATTAAGAAAGATGTTTCATGCTTTTTCCCACACCATTAGTGATTACCACAACCTGCCAGCCAGATGATACATTTCTTGACCGCGCAACAGTTTTGAGTCCTCGAGTTATATAGCGTCTCACCTGCCTCTCTGACGGTGCCCATAAAAAGAGAAGAATAAAGCAGGTTAAACGGAGAACAGTAGTGCAAAAGTAATTAAAAAACACAACCGGAATGATATTCGGGACAAATCGAATCGGAACTGAAGAGAAGATAAAAGTTTGAAAATAAAAAAGGATGAACCGAGTATGTGGTTGCCCTGTTAGACCCTGTTTACATGCAGACTGTATCTCGGCTCCACATCATACATACCCTCAAGTTCTTCTTCAGTCAGGAAACCTCTGTCTATCAGCTTACTTAGGGTTTTCCTGTCAACGGATTCGACCATATCCCAGAGGTTGCGCTCCTGAAGATAAGGTTTTAGCTTGCGGATGCGCCAGAGTTTCCAATCAACTTTTTTCCGTCTGAGTTCCACATCCCCTATTCTCAGGACATCGATACCTTTTTCATCAAAAGAGCTCAAAATACGGTTCCTAAGTTCTTCCCGCCTTTTTTCAAGAACAGATATTGCAGAGACAAGTTCATCGTATTCAAGTGCAACATCGGCAAGATCCATCTCTTCTGGATCCTGTTCGCTTATATCAAATTCCACTGTCCTACACCCCGTTTATACTCTTAAATTTCGCATGTTATTTCTTTTGGATTTTTTATATAAATCGTTCCTACCTTTTCTCGAATTTCCGTCTTTTTCTACTTATATTGATATTAGGCTGTCATTTATTAGGCTGTCATTTATTACCTGCCATTCCTGTTTAAGTATATGCGGGTAATCAGGTTTATAGCTGCACCTACAGGTATAGCTATGTCTAAACAGAGATTTATATCCTGATATACAGTAGCAGACTTTAGTTAGATCTTAGTCATACCTTAAAACCTGCCAATACTTAGATGATTAAAACACCCAGGCAGGCAGTATTTTTAAGCATGGAGATATTTCACATTTAATGGGTTTATCGGGGTGAGTTTATGCCGTTAACCAGCTTCAGAAAAGCAAGAGCAAAAGAAGAACTGCGCCTTATTCTACCAGAGATAAACGAGATTCTGGAATCCGAACCTGCCGTGCTCAGGATTAATCCGGAATCAATCATGCTTATCGGAGATATCCATGGAGACCTTTATGCCCTTGAGTTCATAAATGGGATGAGAAAAAAACTTGGCTACAAAAAAATTCTTTTTTTGGGAGACTATGTGGATCGGGGAACAGAAGGCACAGAAGTCCTTACAAAACTTTTCCAGATGAAACTTGAGGAGCCCGAAGATGTCTTCCTTCTAAGGGGCAATCACGAAACCGTTGATATGAATATCTATTATGGTTTTTTTGAGGAAATTGGCTATGACCGCGATTTTCTTCTCGAAATAAGCAGGACATATGATGTATTGCCTGTAGCAGCGGTTGTCTCAGGACATACTTTCTGCGTGCACGGAGGGATTAACGGGACTGAAAGTGTCGATTCCATTACAAAAGAAGGCGCTTTTCCCTATCTATGGAATGACCCTTCAGAACTTCCGGGGCTAAGTAGATCGTCAAGAGGCTCCACGGTCAGGGAATTCGGTCCTGATATTGTTGACGGTTTTTTAGAAACGAATGGTTTGAAAAGAATCGTAAGAGGGCACACAGCTCTTAGAGTCGGGTATGAATGGTGGTTCGATGGTAAATTATTGTCAATTTTTTCATGCCCTGACTATGTTGGGCTCGGAAACGCTGCCGCTTTTGCCCTTATCAGGGGAGGAGAGCTAAAAATTATTACTTTTGAGAACTAACAAGAACAATCCCATATGAGTATTACGAGTAAACAGAAAAACCAGATAAGTAAAAGTTCAAAATGATTAAAGCAAAATATAAAAATTGCTCCAGCCTGAGTCACTACTTCAGACTGGGGATTTTCGTTTTGCCGGATTGTGGATTATTTTTATCTGAAGAAAAAAATAATAAAAGTTGAAATTTGGAGCCGGAAGGCACGATGCCGTGAGTAGATTCAATGATATGATAGATGCTTTGATGGATGTTTTTGAATGTCTGGATCTTTTGACTTTCTTTTTTTAGTTATATCTACCTGTTAACCTATGTTCGTCTCTGATAGACATCTGATAACCTTTGATTATATCTGGTTAATCGCCTTTAATCCAGAATGATCCAGGTTTCTGTCATTTTGCTACCTATATCAGGGTCGAGCTGCATTGCTTTCATATACTGTATTTTTGCTTCGTCGAAACGCCTCATTTTTCTCATAAGCAGACCGTAACTGTAATGGAGCGGTGGATAGTAAGGATTGAGCGCAAGGGCTTTCTTGTACTCTTTCTCTGCTTCGGATAAGCGCCCCATTTCTGAAAGGAGGTTTCCGTAGCTGTAATGTCCTTCTGCACTTTCAGGGTCAAGACTGAGGGCTTTTTTGTATTCCATTTCAGCTTCGTATCTTCTTCCAAAACGGGCAAGAAGGTTAGCATAATTGGAATGGATTTTTGCATCGTTCTGGTCAAGGGCAAGGGCTTCCATATATTGTTCCTCAGCTTCCGAAACACGTCCTTCCCTTGCAAGGAGATTTCCGTAGTTGAAAAGAGTTCTCCTGTGTCTGGGGTTAAGGGACAGAGCTTTTCTGTACTCAACTTCGGCTTCCGAAGAACGTCCAAGGAAAGAGAGTAAGACACCGAAATTGTGGTGGAGGCTCGGGTCTTCAGGGTCAAGCTTCATTGCAAGCCTGTACTCTTTTTCCGCATCCCTGAGTCTTCCAAGCTCAAAAAGCATGTTTGCATACCCACCTCTGGCAGGAACATAGTCCGGGTTACCAGAAAGAGCTCTTAAATAACGTTCTTCCGCTTCCCGGAAAAATCCATACTCGGTCAGAAGGTAAGCGTACCCTGCATTTGCTTTTACATTTTCGGGTGAGGTTTCAAGTACAGTTTTATACTCACTTTCTGCTTCCTCAATCCTTCCAAGCTCTAAAAGAAGTTCAGCATAAGCACATCTTACATCTTCGTTTTCAGGGTTTTCTTTCAGGATTTCCGTGTAACTTGCCTCGGCTTCAGGGGAAAAGCCAAGTACGTGTGCTGCTGTACCCAGTGCATAGAAAGACTCTTCACGGAGCTTTCCGGAAGCCTGCATTAAACAGACCTTTGCAAAAACATATTCTTCCATATGCATTTTTTGCTTTCTGCATGCACTGGACAGCTCAAGCAGGAGTTCTGGGGGAAAAGACTTTTCTTTTGAATTTTCCAGGGCAAAATCGGCTGCGCAGGCGAGATTGTTCTGGTCAGATCCAATTATTCCTATTACATCGTACACAAAGTCGTCTATAGAGTCAAAGTCCATACTTCCGGCACCTCAGAAGGAGTGTTCTAAATGGGGGAATTGTCAGTGTAACATCCAGACTATACTTTTGTATTTAGTTGAATATATTAGTGAGTGAATATTCCGTATCACTATTTGACATAACATTAGTATTTGAGTAGTGCATAAGAGAACCAGTATAATATTACAATTATCATATAACACTCTATCCCTTTGGAACGCAAAATAAAACAGTAATTGGATTGAACGACATCGTTTTCCTATTAAAATAAGTTCTGCAGGATAAAAATTAAGCGGGATAAGACAGGAGAGATAACAAAAATAAATTCTAAACGATAAAAACATAAAAAATGACACAATAAGCTAGAAGGAAAAAAAGAAAACTAAATTAATAAAAATACGAATAGAAAAGAAAAGCATATCGAATGATAGTAGTTCCAAGAGAAAAAAGAATTAAAAATTTCGATTAGAGTATAAACTGGATGTCGGAAAACAACCAATTAGTATTAAATCATGAGCAGTATTAATTTCAAGTTAGCTGGTAAAAAAGAATCTGTCATTTCAAAGATTACAAGCAATTTAAAAAGAGAATCTGATAAGACAGGGAATTAGATAAAAATAGATGAAAATGAAAGAAGATTGAACGAGAAAACACAGGGTTTAGATTACTTCTTGTTCTTAGATACGGATTTCGATCTTCCACAGTAGAGGTCATTCTTAATAAAGCTCCAAAAAAACAATATATGAGAACTATACTTTCCTTATTGCTTAATATTTAAGATGAACTGCTTGTACTGAAGAATAGCCAACAGATACCTGATAACTATTTAATGATCCCTAAAACTGACCACCATGTTTCTTAGACTCTTTTCTCTGTTTCTGATTATTCCCCTTGTGGAGATCTATCTACTGGTCAAGATAGGAGGTATAATCGGAGCTTTAAACACCGTGCTTATTATTCTGATAACCGCAACCCTTGGAGCTTACCTGACAAAGAGCCAGGGCTTCAGGGTGCTTCTCCAGATCCAGGACGCAACCAGACAGGGGTACATGCCTGGAAATGAACTTTTTCATGGGCTCTTTGTATTAATAGGGGGCTTTGCCCTCCTGACCCCTGGCTTTCTGACCGATGCCATAGGTTTTTCCATGCTTATTCCTCAGATTAGAGAAGTTTATGTGGAGATAGCAAAAGGAATCATAAAGAAAAAGATACGGCAGGGCAGCTTCCAGATGCGGATGTACACGGATTTCAGGTAACCTACCCTCGTTATGGGAATTCTTCCTATTCTTCTTTTTTGCCAGAAATTCCCGACAGGGAATCTCGATTTTGTAAGCCTGCTTTAGAATCCTGAAGTTAAAAACTCTCAGGACAGAAACTCGAATACATAAACAAGTACCGGTGCCAGAAAAACCGTAATTAGGCCAGCAATTCCTATTGCAAGCCCACTCATTGCCCCTTCGGTTTCTCCAAGTTCTATTGCCCTTGTTGTCCCGAGAGCGTGGGAAGCTGTGCCGATTGCAATGCCGACTGCAACACTGTCCTTTATTCGGAAAGAGCGGCAAATGAAAGGACCCAGCACAGCTCCTATAATTCCTGTTGCCACAATTGCAGCTACTGTTATCGCAGGCAGGCCTCCTATCTGTTTTGAAATCTCTATTCCTATGGGAGTGGTTACGGATTTTGGGACAAGAGAACTGGTTATGATCTTATCAAGCCCGAAAAAGTTAGATAAGATTAGAATGCTTGATATACCTGCAATGTAGCCTGCACTTATGCCTGCAATTATAGGTAAAACATCGCTTTTCAGGAGCTGGATTTTTTTGTAGAGAGGCACGGCAAGTACCACGGTTGAAGGCCCGAGGAAGAAGGAAATATAGTCTCCACCCAGATTATAGGTCTCGAAATCTATCCTGAAGTAAAGGTTTTTGAAAGGCACACAATAAATTCATATCAAGCGAACTCCTATTTTCATAGGGTGTTCTGATGGGAGAGAATCGCTTCGTGTATATGGACCATGCAGCTACCACTTTCATAAAACCGGAAGTGGTTGAAACTATGCTGCCTTTTTTGAAAGAACATTTCGGAAATCCCTCTTCCCTGTACTCAATAGGCAGGGAAGGAAAAGAAGCTGTGGAAACCGCAAGGGAGAAGCTTGCAAAAGCTCTTGGAGCCAGGCCCGAAGAAATTTACTTTACTTCAGGGGGAACCGAGTCTGACAACTGGGCTGTTAAAGGAACTGCTTTTGCCAGGCGAAAAAAAGGAAAGCACATTATTACCACGCCAATCGAACACCATGCAGTCCTTTATCCCTGCGAGTATCTCGAAACACAGGGCTTTGATGTTACCTATCTGCCTGTGGACGAATACGGACTTGTAGATCCTGCAGAACTGGAAGCTGCAATAAGAGAAGATACCATCTTGATTTCGGTCATGTACGCCAATAATGAAATCGGGACAATCGAGCCGGTTTCGGAAATAGGGAAGGTTGCCAGAGAGCACGGGATCCCTTTCCATACCGATGCCGTACAGGCAATAGGCAATATCCCCCTTGACCTGAGTGGGAAAGAAAGGGATGTGGACATGCTTTCCCTTTCCTCGCATAAATTTTATGGACCAAAAGGGATAGGAGCGCTTTACATTAGAGATGGAATAGAGATCGACAACTACATGCACGGAGGAGCCCAGGAGAGAGAAAAGCGAGCCGGGACAGAGAATGTTGCAGGGATCATGGGCATGGGAAAGGCTATAGAGCTTGCAACTGCAAACATAGAAGGGCATAACGAAAAGATAAGGAAAATGAGGGACCGACTCAGGGCAGGAATACTTGAGATTCCTGAATGCAGACTGAACGGGCACCCGGAAAAGCGCCTTTCAGGGAACCTGAACTTCAGTTTTGAGTATATAGAAGGAGAGTCCCTGCTTCTTATGCTTGACCAGATGGGGATCTGCAGTTCAACTGGCAGTGCCTGTTCTTCTGGCTCACTTGGTCCTTCACATGTACTCAGCGCAATAGGAGTGCCGCCTGAGATTGCACAGGGTTCTCTGCGCCTGACCCTTGGGGACGCGAATACAGAAGAAGATATCAATTACGTACTTGAAGTCCTGCCTGAAATTGTTGGAAAATTGAGGGCTATATCTCCATTCTACAAGCCGGCAAGTGTATGCGAAAAATAAACAAGAAAATAAGTAAAGCGAGGGAATTTTGTGTATAATAAAAAAGTAATGGACCATTTTATGAATCCGAGAAACGTGGGGGAAATAGAAAATGCAGACGGGATCGGAGAAGCCGGAAACCCCCATGGGGACCGGATGAAGATTTTCCTGAAGATCAGGGATAATAGAATCGAAGATGTAAAATTCAAGACGTTTGGCTGTGCAGCAGCAATTGCGTCCAGCAGCATGGCAACCGAAATGATAAAAGGTAAAACCCTTGAAGAAGCCTGGGAGCTTACGAACGAAGCTGTAGCAGAAGCGCTTGAAGGGCTTCCTCCGGGAAAACTTGAGTGTTCGGTAGTTTCCAGGGAAGCTACTCACAGAGCTATTAACGATTACCGTAAAAAGTATGGGCTTGAACCTCTGGAAGAGCAGACCTGAAAGAAAAGTGCGTAAAAACTTTCATGAACTAGCAGCTCGCTGTTGTGACAATGCTCGGGTTTGGAGCTTAATTGGATTTATTTTTCCTGAAACCTCTGGAATCTTTCGAGTCTTTATCGTAAACTTGATTATAAAAGTACCAGATCATGTCCTATGAAAAAAATAGGGATTGCGATTACCGACCCGGAAGACTGGACAGCCCAGGCACTTATCAATGCAGCCGGGAAAAAAGGATATTCTCCTTTTGTCTTTGACCTCAGAAAAACAGAAGTCAGGATAGGTTCAGGAGTTTCTGAACCGGCTGCTCTTATTAAAGCCGGGAAAATCCTGCTCTCGGATCTTGACGCACTTATTGTAAGAGATGTAGGTGCAGGAGCTTTTGAAGGGGTATCTTTCAGGTTTGATACCCTGAGGGAGCTCGAGGCAGAAGGAGTTGCAGTTATAAACTCCCCGGAAGCCATCCAGAATGCGGCAAACAAGTACCATGCTTCTTACCTTCTGGCAAAAGCCGGGCTCCCTTTGCCTGAAACCATAGCTGTTCAGAGTGTAGATGCAGCCTTAAAAGCAGTATCAAGATTCGGGGATTCCGTCATAAAACCTGTTTTTGGTTATAAGGGAAAAGATATTGCAAGGGTGAAGAACCAAGAGATCCAATTTTCAGACCGAAAAAACGAGCATGTTTCTGTAGAAGAAACTCTTGAAAAACTGCTCGAAGAAAGGGGAATGCTGTATATCCAGGAGTTTATAGAAAATCCAGGGAGGGACATACGAGCTTTTATTGTCGGAGGCGTTGCCATAGGCGCAATTTACCGAAAAGCTGCTGCAGGTTCCTGGGTAAATAACCTGAGCCAGGGAGGAAGTTCGGGTAGGTGTGTACTTACCGATAAGCAGAAAGAAATTGCCGAAAAAGCTGCCCTTGCAGTGGGTGCAACATTCGCGGGTGTTGATATTATAGAAGGTTCTGAAGGTATAAAAGGTCCTGAAGGTATAAAAGGTCCTGAAGGTATAAAAGGTCCTGAAGGTATAGAAGGTTCTAACGGTCGGGCTGAATACAAAAATAAACAGGCGGAAAGCCAGAAAAATGAAAACGGGCAGGGACCCAGGATACTTGAGGTCAATGGAACGCCTTCAGGAAAAGGAATTTTTGATGCATGGGGCATAAATCCTGCAGATTATATTCTGGAATACCTTCAAAATATGTTATGAATTAACTATAAATGTTATTGGAGATAGTATAACATATTTTAGGAAGATTTTTCATACAGGTATTATCAAATCTGTAAGCTACCAAACCTACAAACTATCAGATCTGTGAAAGCAGTAAAAGCAGCCCGTAGATGAAGCAGTCTGCGAACAGGCCGTTTGAGCATGCAGCCTAAAAAAGTCATTAAGAGTTAGAGAGAACTTTTAAACTCTAATCTGAAAGAAAGCTGCACAGAAAACATTTAAGATACAGGCTGCCCTTGAATAAGCCCGAGGCAAAAGATGAGCGAGTACAAACAATGTATAGTTACCCGGGACGACCTGAAACTTTCTAAAGGTAAATTTGCTGTACAGGTAGCACATGCTGCGCTTTCTGCGGCTGAATGGGCAAGCAAAAGCGACCTTGAAAAATGGAAAGAAGGAGGGCAAAAAAAAGTTGTCCTGAAAGTTCCCACCCTTAAGGATCTTTATGAGCTTAAGGAGAAAGCAAGAAGGGAAGGACTTCCAACAGCCCTGATACAGGATGCAGGCCTTACTGAAATCCCTCCTGGGACGGTTACTGTGCTTGGAATCGGACCGGCAAAAGAAGAGATTATAGATAAAGTTACAAGGGACCTCAAACTTGTCTAACTGCCAGAGTGCCAAAAAAAGGATCGGCCCAGTTTTAAAAAATAAATAGAGGATGCCTGAAGAGATGTTTTCACTGACCGAAAAAAATTATATCCATTATTTCATTCAGGAGGGCATTAATGAATAACTCAGAGGTTTTAGAAAAAAACACGCCCTCGACAGTTTTAATTTTATTAATATGCCTTGTACTTGTTACAATAACTGGATTTTTCTTTTCGGATTCTATTGGCGTTTTTGCGCATGAGTTAAAAGATTATCTCGGACTGGGTGCAGATTCTGAAAACTCTGAGCAGGCATTCATACCGGATACTGCTTCTTTTACTTCCCCGGCAATACCTTTGTATTCTACTGAGAAAAACGAACTTACTCCTATTCTGAGGACTCCACTACAACCCGGTTTTTCTTTGAGCAGTAATTATCAAACCTCAGAGCTTTTTCAAGGAGGGATAGGTTATCTTAAAATAAGTATCAAAAACGAAGGCAGAAACCCGATTTTTATTGACAGGTACGGAGTTTCAGTTAACGCCTCTGAATCACGGATTTTTTCCGAAGACTGCGGAGCTTTGCTTTCCCCGGGAGAGGAAAAAAACCTTGGAATAATCGCAGTTCGGGTACCTGAAGAAGAAAAAGCCAGTTTAAGCATCGTTCTCTGGCTTCTTGCCTCGACCTCAGAGGGTAAATGGCATGAGTACGATCCCTATTTTCTAAATGGGTTCAATACGGACTTAAAACCGATGCCTGAAAAAAACAGTCCAAAGTATCGATATAATCCCGGTTATTATTTTAGAACAATAAATCGACTGGTAGAACCGTCCGAGCCCGATGTAAGGGCAAAAGCAGCCGAGACAGCCCGTTCATATCCAGGAGCTTATAATATATATCAGGTCTGTGCCCTCTTTGACATGGTGAAAGAGGAAATCGAGTACGTAAGCGACCCCAGGGGTAATGACATTTGGGAGCCAGCCAATGTTACTCTGAGAATAGGAGCCGGAGACTGCGAAGACCAGGCAATTCTTCTTTCGTCCATGCTTGAAGCTGTAGGAGGTACGACCAGGGTCTATCTTACAGACAATCATGCTTTTGCAGCTGTCTATCTGGGCAACGGAACCGATTCAACCGAAGCTGCAGTTAAAGGAGTAAGAACTTATTATGGGAATGTTGATGTAAATTATCTGACAGATGAATACGGCTCCTGGCTCATGCTTGATCCTACTTCCAGCCTTTACGCAGGCGGACTTCCCGGAAAAACGGCTCAGACAAAGGTGGAAGCAGTCGGAGAAAATGAAACTTACAGGAGCTGGACTTTCGTAAATACAACCGAAGTAAAAGTGATTGACATCAGTACCAGAGCAGTTAAATAACTTCTATTTATTATCCAGAATACCCGGGAAGAAATGCTTCCCGGAAAGCCATCAAAAGCTGTCACATAAAAGCTGTTACATAAAAGCTGTTACATAAAAGCTGTCACATAAAAGCTGTTACATTCACCAGACAACGGTGTATCGTACCTTTTTAACTCTTGATCAATGGTTCAGACCTAAGTTTTATCCGGCAGATTTTTACCCATAATTATTACCTAATTTAGAAAAGGAGTGTTTGCAACATATGGAAGTTCCGGAAATTGAAAAACAGATAGGAATAAATCTTTACTCTACTGATACTGAGGGGCTTGGAGGGCAGCTCCGCCAGGAAATAGAGGATTTCATTGTAAAAGAAATTACAAACCGTGAGGAAGGACAGGAAGGAAAATATCTAATTATCGAACTTACAAAAAGGGACTGGGATACTCATCACCTGACCCGAACTCTCGCGAAAATTCTGCAGATAAGCCAGAAGAGAATCAGCGTTGCGGGCACAAAGGATAAAAGGGCACTTACTACTCAGAAAATCAGTATATTTGATACCGATGAATCAGATATTGAAAAAATCCACTTAAAAGACATAGAAATAAAAGTGCTGGGCCGTTCCCGAAAGTCCGTAGAACTTGGAGACCTGTGGGGAAATGATTTCATTATTACAGTCAGGGACATTGAGAATTCTCCCGAAGAGACAGAAGCTTTGCTCAAAAAGATAACTGACGAAATTCTTGCCCAGGGTGGCGTTCCCAATTTCTTCGGGATCCAGCGTTTCGGATCTGTCCGTCCTGTTACTCACTTGGTAGGGAAAGCCATTGTTGAAGGAGACTTTGAAAAAGCAGCCCTCCTCTATATTGCCGAATCCTTCCCGGAAGAACCCGAGGAAACAAAAAAAGCCCGCCAGTTTGTCAAAGAGACAAGGGACTTCAAGGAAGGCCTGAAAACCTACCCCCTTCGCCTTGGCCACGAAAGGGCAATGATGAATCACCTGATAGCAAATCCGGAAGATTATTCCGGATCTTTCCGCGTGCTTCCCCAGAATCTCTACAGGATGTTCGTGCATGGGTACCAGTCCTATATTTATAACATGATTCTCTGCCGCAGGATAGAAGCCGGTATACCTCTGAACCGGGCAGTTGAAGGCGATATAGTCTGTTTCAGAAACGAAGCCGGCCTTCCGGACTCCTCAAAGACCGAGAAAGTTACCTCTGAAACAGTAAATGCCATGAACCGCCTGATAAAGCGTGGCAGAGCCTTCATAACCGCTCCTCTTCCTGGTTATGTTACAGAATTTGCTTCCGGAAGACCTGGAGAAATAGAAAATGAAGTCCTTAAAGAACTTGGAGTTTCTCTCGAGGGTTTCAATGTGGAAGAGTTTCCTGAAATGAGCTCGAAAGGCACCAGAAGGGAAGTTCTCCTTCAGGTTGAACCGAAGTTTGAGGTTGCTGAAGATGAGCTGAACCCCGGGAAATCAAAAGCAGTTCTTGAGTTCATGCTTCCTAAAGGAAGTTATGCTACAACTGTACTGCGGGAATACATGAAAGTCGATCCTCTGCAGATGAGTTAAAAAGCTGAGGGGTCAAAAACAGGTCTAGATATAGAAAGACAGTTAGCTTCAGTTAACTATTTGTCTTTTTTAGTTAGGGAGCCTTTAACTCCCCGGCATCCTGACCCGTTAAAGCTCAACGCAGGTGAGTGACTTTTAATCCAGTTTGCTTCCATTTTGAAAATCAGGAGATCTTTCATCACTCTTCTTTTTTCTTCTCCAGATCCCATAATACAAAAATATAACACCAACCAGAAAGATTACAGGCAGAGACCAGAAGGTTAGAAAAGCCAGTATTCCCAGTACTTCCCACGCACAGATATATGGGTCAATAACTTTAAGAGAAAGCAAAAGAACCTCAACTAAAGCTATCAGCCATAAACCAAAAAAGAAGGCTCTGTTTTTATTTTGTTTCAGAAGTATTACCAGCAGAAGAAGCATTCCGGAGATAGCAATCGGGGGATAATAGAAAGTAGCAGAATTCTCGAGCCCTCTGGTAAAGAGCAGCCCTCCTTCTCCGTGATCAAAGGCATACAGTATACCCTCAGTTGAAACCAGGTATAATTTGTCTTTGTACAGTGTTGGATCCGATACTGTGGTACCTTTTATTCTGCTGCTGCTCCATACGGGTTCCCCTGTACTGGAGTCAAAGACTTTTATATTGTACTGGCCTGTGGAATATACATATTTATCAGTAATCACGAATGATGAGGCAGGCAGTGAATAAGGAAGCTCTTCCAAAACTTCTCCAGTGCTTGCATTTAACAGGACAGGTGTGTTGGTATTAACGAGTATTCTGTCATTTTTTATTTCAACGATACTGGCCCACTCACCAATATTTTTCTTCCAAATATTCTCACCAGACTCAGCAAATAGTGCGATAATGTCTCCTTTGCCTTTAATATAGACCATATCTTTGTAAAGGAAAGGACTGTAAGAGTATTCACTTAAATCTGTATATCTCCAAACTTCCTCCCCTGTTTTTGTATCTAGTGCAATTAAACCCAAATAATTACTAATCACTACAAAGTCCTCATTCACTACCAGATCTGACATCGAATTTTCAAGTTCCTGTTCCCACCTTAAGTTCCCATTTTCAATATCAATTGCAGCTATACGCATCTCGTAGGGCGTGCTGACAAACAGCGTCTTCCCAAAAATGAGAGGATTTTCCCACCAGATATCTGGAGATTCTCTACTCCATAACAGCTCACCGGTTTTTGCATCCAGTGCATCAATCTTTGAAGGGCACACTGCATACAAAATCCCATTCTTATACGCCAGGTCAGCACTCGACTCTTTATTCCAGAGTTGTTCTCCGGTTTCCGCATCCAGAGCTATAATATTCTCTTCATACTCCTCGCAAATGTAGAGAATCCCGTCCACAGCAAGGATTTTCACGGCCGGCTTTTCACACCCAAACTCCCAGGGCAATTTATAGGTCCAAGCAACTTTTAAAGGTGGAGTCAGGGTTACAGGTTCAGTTTCACTTAGATAAAGTGAAAGATTAGAGAATTCAAAATCATCGTAATTACTGCCATTAGCATTACTCCCGGCACTGATTTTTATGGTATTATTTCCGGAATTAAAATAAGAAAAATGAACCGGAATTGTGATGTTTACTGCAGCAGAATCCGAAGTTTCTGTCTGAACATAGTCGTTAAGGGATCCAATTTCTATATTATTGAGATATACTTTATCTAAAAATTCATCTGTTGGCCCTGGAACGACACTTCTGCCAGTCAATGTGAGTTCTGCACTTTCTATATCCACCGAAGGGTCCAGAGTAAAAATTGTTGTGTAAATCAACCCTTCAGGATCATCCGGATTCAATTCTTCTTTAAAATCATCACCAAGATGGTGGTACTCGGTGTCGAGAACTATTTCAGTTGCTGAAGCAACTGAAGCGAAAACGAATAAAGAAGCGAATAAAAATAGTATGACATATATCAGATTTTTCTTCACCAGATCCCTCTAATTTGTATTTTCACCGCTCTACTTAAAATAATTTACTATGAACTTTTCTGAGGAACTGTAGATAAAATGACAGGAAAAGCACCAAACACCCTGCAGGCGAACGTTTTTTCCTTTAAACTAATACAAAAAAGTAGAGAACAGAAGTGGAACCAGAGCAGAACCGACTGCCTATAAAATTCCCGGATTAAAGGAGTATACACTTCAATCAGTAACCAGGAAATTCTAACCGCGTTCAATCAGCTTCTGCTTCTAATGCGGGCTGAAAGCAAAACTCCTGACAAAGTAAGTATTGCCCTGAAACCAGGAATACTCACGGGTATCCGTGCATTTTCTGCCGATCCTTCAGTTTTGTTAGCTTCTTCAGCTCCTTCTGATTCTTCGGTTATTTCTAGCTCTTCTGCTTCCTTGGTTATAGTTCCTTCATCTTCTTGAACAAATACTTCATAGCTGAACACGACAGGCACATCATTAACCCCTATCTCATTTCCCGACTGGTCAAATATGCTGTAAATATTATCTAGAGTCGAATTATTAATTTCTGAACCTTCCAGAATTCCTACAGTTAAACAATTCTCGATGCTACAGCCATAACTTATAACCGGTCCCTGAGGATAAAAGTAAAGCTCCATATTGTTCCTTGAAAGTTCGCAGGTAGTATGAAGTTGTTCGAACCATTCTCGGGTCTGGTCTTCGATATAGAACTCACGTTCTGTTCCATAAGTCGCGATCAACGTATTTTTCTTTTGAGCTTCAATTTTTTCAAGTCCCATTTTTGCAAATAAGCGAACTCTTTCATCTTCATCGTTCAGAGTTTCCGTAAGCGGTCCAATTGCACGCTTGTCTCCTATCCTACCAAGAGCTTCTGCCGCACGTGCGCGGACTTTAGGATCATTGTCCCCAAGAACCCCGATTAGAGGCTCTACGGCTGGTTCACCCATCAGACCCAGATGATAACCCAGATCTGCATCAAGTTCCGGATTTTCTTTCAGCGCCTGAATCATGGGCTGGATTGCTCTTTCATCTTTGATCCCGGCAAGGACTTGAACCGCCTTCATCTGGAGAAAAATATCCTCATTTTCATTCTGCAAAATTTCGATGAGAGGTTCTACAGCAGGTTCTCCGATTGCAATAAGGGCATCAGTTGCGGCTTTTTCAACTTCCCATTCTTCATCTGTCAGTAGACAGAAGAGCGGCTTTATGGCTCTTTCATCCTTTATTTTGCCGAGAGTGATGGCTGCATTTTCCCGAATTTCCGGGTCTTCAGCTCCAAGTGCCTGAATCAAAGGCTCAACTGCAGGCTCACCGATTTCGACCAGGACTTTTACGGAGTCTGCTTTAACATCTACATCCTGCGCGTTAAGATCCTTGATTAAAGCCTCTATTTCTGGTTCCTCTGAAATAGCAATGGCCGTGTGAATTCCGGAAAAAAGAGATAATTGAATAATTATCAATGCAAAAAACATGAAACTAGTTTTTAAGGTAGTCTTTGACTTCCCAGTCCTCATTTTATCACCCGACTTAGATTTTCTCAAAATTTAAAAACTCCAAAGTTTGAAGTTTTGACCTTATAACCTCAAATTAAAAACGGATCGTTTTTATCCCGTTATCGTGGCCATATCGAGGAATAAAAGCCTTCTTGCTTCTTGTTTTGGAATCAGGTAGCCGTTGACCTCATCGAGCTTGGGATCTGCCGGGTCTACCCCGTATTTTTCAATATAAGATTCTCTTGCCTCTTCCATAATTTTTGACATTTCCTGCTCACTCATTACAAAATCGTAATCTTTGCCTTCGATCAGACCCTCTGGAGGCTCGCCTGTCTCGCTGACAATAACTCTTAAGTTACTTTGAAAAATCGTGCCTTCCAGATAATTTGGAAGTTCTCCCCTGGCAAATTTGAGATCATTTTCCGTAATGTTATATTCTTCGTACAGCTCTTGCAGCTCTTCATCCGTATAACTAATATCTTCATTAAAGAGAAGATCGACTGCCGTTTTTTCCAGATTTATGTAATTTAGCCCGAGAATCCCTATAGTACATACAAAAACTACGATCATTGCTGCCCACGCTTTATTCATATAATGTTCACCCGGGATCAATAGGATACAAGAAATCAGTTACATTGCAAAATAAATAAGAAGCTTTAAATCATATAACCTTTCTGTGAAAATTGAATTCGGAATTTTTATAAAATATCTTAAGAAAATAAAGTGCTGTCTTTTCCTCTTAGTTTGAGGATCTGAGAGAAAAAGACAGCACTTTATTTTCAAGCTTAATATAGTTGGACTAAAACATGCAAAAAAGAAAAGAAACGCCGGAAAATGAATAATAGGAGGGAACAAGTCAAAGCAAATGCAAAATTTGGAATGGCTGCGCTGGCCATGACGTTACTTCTGGTAGTCGTCTTTTTTACACCGACTGAGGATACACAAAAAGCTTCAGATGAAGGTGAAGAGAAAGGAGAGAATAATGAAGAAGCTGCATATGCACCCTGGTTTAATGAAGGCGATCCCTGGTTTGCTGAAGGTGATGAATTAAACCGACTCAGTGGCGATGAACTTCGCGCCCTTGCAGAACAGAACGAAACAATAAGAAAAATGCTCGAAGAAGATCAAAAACTTGAGCCTGTCCGGATCGAAAGCCTTGAGGATTTAGAGCACCTTCCGGAAAACTATCCTGAAGAAAAGAAAAGACTGGAAATTGCAGATTATCTCGCGAGACAAAATCTATCGAAAGAAATAGCAAATATTTCCGATAGTATCTCGGAAACAAATATCAGCGAAGCAAACGAGTCCGCAGTAGGATCAACGAATCAACAATAAGAGGAACGAATCAGCAACGGAGTCAATGAATCAATTAAAAAGCAGCACTGATGGGCTGGCAACGAACTGAGATGATGAATAGATAACGAGATGATGAATAGATAACTATAGATGAGAAACGATAAACTTTCTCTGCCTCTTCGCATAAAATGAAGATAATATCAAGCAGACTTATTCCGGTTCCACATAAGGGAAGAAATGAAATGCTACAAAAAATGTCTACTCAGTTTTTAGCAACTGTCTCATTAGCAATGCTAATACTTGTTATGATTTTATATTATATTGAAGAGTTCTTTTTTCCAGGACACGATTCTTCTTTCATGATCTTTAGTCGTTTTGTGGGTTTAGCGATCTTTGCCTTGATGGCGACAGCCGTAATAGCCATAGCCATTTCAGTTTTTAAATTCGCTTTTAAATTCGTAAAAAGACAGATAAAATAAAAGAACTCTTTAAATTAAAAGACGCTTTAAACCAGAATAATGCTTTTAAATCGTTTAATATGGTTCAGAAAGAGAATCTAAAAAGATAATTTGAAGATAAACTCTGGACAAATAATCCCGTACCGTGTTAAAGAAAAATTACCTGGCAAAGAAAAAACATAAGGCCAGGAAAATCTAGTAGGAAACTGATGCGATATTACCTCAGAACTTTACAGACTCGAATCTTCTTTCTTTTCTACTAACCTTCCGTACATATTTGCGATGAATATCGAGTTTGTAAAGAAGATTGCAGGTATGCCGATGAGTACGATCGAAAGCACTGCAAAGATAATAGCAAGAGCATACTGTTTCAGTATTGTGATGATATACTCCCCGATATTATCCCTGACAACTTTCAGGATATCAAACTCAAAGAAAGACTCAACTGTCTGCTTCCTGAAAAAGTTAACCGCAAGCATTGGTATCACAAAGAACCCTAACAGCAGGTTGACGAGATTTCCGAAAGCTTCATTGACATACATCGCAGCAAACAATATAATCATATATACTATGTAGAAGGGAAGAGCTTTCAGGAAAACCATGAACCCAAGTTTCAGGTCCTCCGTAAAATCGAGTTTGATAAGCCCTTCATACCTGCCTTCAATAAATTCATTGATAAGCCTTACAATATATCCGAAAAGTGCAAACCATCCTATAATGGGAATAATTAATAGGAGTATATAAAGAAGCCTTTTCGGGATTTTGAAAGGATATTTGAAAGCTTCAGAAAAACTTATGGTTTCTATAATAATCACCATATATAATGCTATTTTTTAAGTATATAAAACTTTGTAAATATAAGTTCAAAGATATATATGGGTTTTGAGAAATAAATATAAAAAGAGGCTGAAACCCTGAAATAAGAAGCCGAGAAGTTAGAATCAAGAATAGAAGTAAGAAAAAATCGAGAAAAAAACGAAAATAGAGAAGTATTCTTTATAAGGAAAAAAGTATAGCTATTTTAATTGAAAACACATTTGTTCGAGTTCCTGCCTTTATGAGTAAGATTGTAAATAATAAGATCGCAAATAATGAAATCGTGAATAATAAAAAAACGAAGGGACAATTGCCTTTAAATGAAATCTATAGTTCTAAAGTGCTTTAAACATATGTCTGTAAATAACTGAATTTGGTTTTTGAAATGGAAGTTAAGATAAGGTTTTTTTCTAACCCCTCCAGATCTTCTCATAAGTTTCTTTTCTTGAAAGGAAAAGTTTACTCTGTTATTTTTTCTTTTTCTCTTTTTCAAGCATCTTCTTTGCTGCTTTATCGCCTGAAGAAGCTTTCTTCTGCAGTTTTTCCATTTCCTTGCGAACTTTGGAGTTAGAAATCTGTTCCATATCTTTCTTAGCCATTACCATATGACGAACCTTCAGCGAGATTGTTTATGCAATCTCCTTATACTTATTTCGCAGCTGAAACTTTATCATATATTACTGCAAGTCCGTACATTAAGTGTCAAAAATATTTAATGGTTTTGGCAAGAAGGGCTTTGCACCGAAGTACCTTTTCAGCCCGAATTTAAGCTCAGATACGATTTAGGTGCAAGTTGAGAATTAGGGTAGTTTTTGGATGTAAAATGACCCAAATATAAATATTAATTAATAAATATATAGAATGAATTATTTTTTGAGTTTTATTTCTGCGAGATTATTACACAATAACAGTTAAAGAAATTACTATATGTAGGTTTAATAACTTCGTTTTTTACAGGACTTTTATGGGGGGATATTCAATGTAGAGGGTTTCGTTTACAACAGCATAAATTATTATCATGCCTTTTGAATATTCCTTAATCATTTCTCACTTAGATTTCTAATCAGCCTGTGTACATCAGTGAAAAATCTTGAAACCTATATATCACACTGTTATCGTTTTCTCAACTTTCACCTGCGAGAAATCTGGATTAATTCCATTCTCATGCATCTCATGAATTACTATCTTTAAATTATATTCAATAATTTTAACCAGCAATTCATTTACCTGAACAACCTGATTTTCAGATTTTAAAGTCTCCCCAAATATCCTCTTTATTACAGCGTTTGTAGACTCAATGTTGCTTCTTTTATGATAATGCTCATGAATTAAGGAGAAATGAATCCAGAAGAAATAAATCAAGAAAAGAACCAAGAAGAAAAGAGATAAAAGATTCTGAAACTACACTGTTATTGAGAAGAAATTTCCGGGACCGGGTTTAGAGATTCCCGGACCCTCTACTAATGTAAGACAAAAAGAAGAAAAGTGTCAAAGATTACTTTTTCTTCATTTCCTTTGCAAGTTTCTTCTTTGCATCCTTGCTGCCTGCGGAAGCCATTTTTTCCAGCTCCTGCATCTTTTCTTTCTTAGCGCTCTTTTTCTTATCCATATCTTTTTTAGACATTGCCATTGTATATACCTTCATAGAATTTAATGAAGTAAAAAATATCCGTATAGGTACAATGCCAGTAAAGTACCTCAACAGATATCATATTAGTCCATTATTTTCATTTTTAAAACTATTTATCAGTTTCCCGCGGGAGAAAACTCCGGGCTTCTTTATATTATTTACGAGATTAAGAAGCCAAGCATTTTTGAAATATCAGTTAAAAAGTTTAAAAAGGACAGAAAAAGGGATTAAAGAAAAAAATTCCCTCATCCCTCTACAGGATTACTGTCCCTGCTTACCTTCTCTTTCTTTTCTGTATTTACACATTGCCCTGATGAGACCCTTAAATGGAGGAGACGGTCTTCCAGGTCTTGACCTGAACTCCGGATGGAACTGAGATGCAAAGAAGAAAAGCTTGTCAGGGATCTCGGCAATCTCCATTCTATTTTTGTTTTTGCCGGAAAAAACCATGCCAAAGGACTCAAGTCTGTCAACAAACTCGGGGTTTACTTCATACCTGTGGCGGTGGCGCTCGACAATGTAATTGGTTTCATAAAGCTTTGTGGCAATCGAGCCTTCCTTAAGGATAGCATCGTAGTCTCCAAGGCGCATAGTACCGCCCATATCCGCAACTCCGGTTTGCTCAGGCAGGATGTCAATTACGGGATAAGGAGTATCTTCATCAAACTCCGTGCTGTTTGCCTTTTCAAGGTTCACAACGTTTCTTGCAAACTCAATTACAGCAAGCTGCATTCCCAGACAGATTCCAAGGAATGGAATATCGTTTTCCCTGGCAAATTTGATTGCAAGCATCTTGCCTTCGGTCCCACGTCCTCCAAAACCACCAGGAATCAGGATACCATCAAACTGTTTGAGCTTCTCGACCTCTGCAGGGTCTTCTTCAAGGGTCTCAGCTTCAACCATATTAACTTCAACTTTGCAGGCGTTATCAATTCCACCGTGCTTAACAGCCTCAAGGATGCTGAGATAGGAGTCTTCAAGATTCGTGTATTTGCCTACAATTGCCAGTTTGACTTCGTCGGTTGTGGATTTCATCCTTGCAACCATTTCGCTCCATCCACTGTCCTCAACACAGGACTCCAGCTTCAGATGCTTCATGAGCCTGGTGGTCAGGCCCTGCTCTTCAATCGTAAGAGGCACGTCATAAATATCATCGGCATCATAGGCACTTATGACCAGTTCCTGAGGCACATCACAGAAAAGAGCGATTTTTTCTTTGGCACTTTCCTGTAGAGGAGTCTTTGATCTTGCAACAATTACTTCCGGGCTCAGTCCAAGAGCTCTGAGCTCTTTTACTGAATGCTGAGAAGGCTTGGTTTTCTGCTCGCCCTGCAGGTCTTCCATTACAAGAGTCACATGGATAAAAACGATATTTTCGGAAGGTTCTTCTCTGTGCATCTGGCGGACTGCTTCAAGGAAAGGCATACTTTCAATGTCTCCCACAGTCCCCCCGATCTCAACAAGACAGATATCGGCCCCACTTCTGGCTGCAACCTTTCTTATTTTGTTCTTGATCTCATTTGTTATATGGGGGATGATCTGGACGGTCTTTCCAAGGTAATCTCCTCTTCTTTCCTTGGCAATTACTTCCTGGTAAACCTTGCCTGTGGTGAGGTTGTGGTCTCTGGTAAGTTCCGTGTCAAGGAACCTCTCATAGTTTCCAAGATCCAGGTCAACCTCACCTCCATCCCTGAGTACAAAAACTTCCCCGTGCTGGTAGGGGCTCATGGTACCTGCATCAATATTGATGTATGGATCGATCTTGATAGCCGTAACTTTATAACCTTTATTTTTCAGGTTCCTGCCGATGGATGCAATGGTGATGCCTTTCCCAAGCCCGCTCATCACCCCACCGGTAACTACAATGTACTTCATGGGTAAGCTTCCTCGATAATTTTTCTATAGGGATTCTGGACCAGAAGATAGTCCCTTAAATTTCAGATTAAAGAGTAATCAGAGGAATAATTTATACAAATTCTTGATTCAATTCTTGTGTACGAACACAATACCAATATCTTCATGATATAAAAATTACTCTCTAATTCCAGAAAGAAACAGACTCAAATGATGAGTTAAAAACCAGGACAGTTTACAAAAAAAATCAGAAATTGAACCTTAGAAATCCCAAAACTTAGAAAGTCAAAAACTGAAAATTCAGGAGCTTAAAAATTCAAAATTCAAGAAGATAAACAGAAGACTCAGACAGGAGAATTATGGACTGCAAAAAGGACATGAGCCCGGCTTCCGAGCTTAACCTTCCTCCATAAATTTTAATAAAATATAGGTTGTGCAGGTTACAAACAGAATTGAGAATAGAAGAGCCTGAGCAAAACTCACGCTGAACTGAAGCCCGGCTGGCAGCATGAAATAGAGGAAAAACAAGAATACAAGCAGTAAAAACCCTCCCAGAGCCAGGACAAAGGGGAACCTTTCATTCTGTCCCATACCTCTTCTAGTCCTTTTTCCCGATGAGGCCGAGAGCCCCCCTTTAAAGTTCTTGAGGGCTGAAGATGAGATCCCAACAAAACCACTCCCCGATGTCCGCGGGCGAGAGGCTTTTTTTATAGGCTCCGCAGTTATTGAAGGCTTTGAAGGCTTTAACAACTCATCAGTATCCTCTTCCCATTTACCGGGCTCGTCCTTTTGGGGCTCCTGTGGTCTTGCCTCGACCTTTCCAAGCTGGACTGGAAAACCTTTCTTCTTTGAGCCGTAACCTGCAGTGATATATATCTGACCCTTTGTAAGTACCCTGCCTTCCTGAGGGATTCTTGCAACTGCAGAAATATACTCTTTCTGGAGCACGTAAGGATTGTCTCGCAAAAATGTGATCTGGCCTTTCAGTTCTTCGCTCACTGAGAGGTGAATATGGGTTGGAGATCCGTAGTTTGTAATAAGGATTTCAAAGGTCTGCTCTCCGCCTGGATAAAGGGGGATTTCAATACTTTCGTTTTCAAACTCAATTGAGTTTATTTCCTGCCGGTTGATGACAACATTCTGGAATATCTGTTCCAAGTTCAACCCTCACATCAGTTCCTGAGGTCTGCAGGAAGCAAATTCGGAATCCCCTCATCTATGGGATAATGCTCTTTGCAGATAGGGCAGTAGAGGGTTCCGGATATGACCTCTTCTTCATTTTCTTCAACAACGTTCAAAATCAGGTCGCCCTTACACACAGGGCAGGCCAGAATATCCATAAGATCTTTTTTCACAAAAATTCACCATCAAAGCCACTTTTGCGATAGGGAAGACAGAATTATATTTTTCGCCGGGATAGTTAAAGACTCTATTGTCATAATCCAATTGACTTATTTATGTATTCCGTTGACTTCTCTTATCTATATCCTTTAATCCCTGTTTATTCCTTTGATCTCTGTTACGCCAACACTTTATGTGTTCAGCTAATCTTTTTTCAATTAACTTCATACTTTAATGAGATCCAAGTACTTACAGGTAACTTATAATTTTACTGCATATTTATGAGTTGGGATTTAGTACTTCTACTTCAAGTAATGACTTTAGATATATATTAATACATATTGTTTTTTTAAATAAAGTTTATAACATAATAACATTTGATAGTCCTAAATAATCTTTTTAACTGAACAAGTTGAGTTTCAGGAACGATAGATTCAGCTCAATTTATTTCAGGATCACAGGTTTCGGAATATTGTTTGATCCAGGGGGAGAGACCTGGAATTGGGATAATTTACAAAAGTGCGGTTTTACAAAAAATGAGACGACAGTGTGGTATAGGAAATGAAATTGACGGTGTTTGAGAAAAGCATTGACCCTGCGACCCAGAGCATGCTGGAGAAAGCAGAAAACGAAGGTATAGAGACTGTATGGGACAGGTATGAAAAGCAACTTCCTCAGTGCAGTTTTGGACAACTGGGGATTTGTTGCAGGAACTGCAATATGGGTCCCTGCAGGATAGATCCCTTCGGTGAAGGGGCTGATAAAGGGATATGCGGCGCGACTGCAGATATTATTGTTGCTCGAAATCTCTTAAGGATGATTGCCGCAGGAGCGGCCGCCCACTCTGACCATGCAAGGGATGCGGTGTTAACCTTTAAGAAAATGAGCGAAGGAGAAGCTGGAAGCTATGGGATAAAAGGCGAAGCAAAACTGTTCTCCCTTGCCTCGGAATACGGGATCCTTGCAGAAGGAAAAAGCCGTGAAGAAGTGGCAGGCGAACTTGCAAATGCGTTGCTTACGGAGTTTGGAAAACAGAATGGGCCTCTTTTATGCACAAGGCGGGCGCCCGGATCAAGGCGCAGACTCTGGGCAGAGCTCGGGATAGAACCCAGAGGAATTGACCGGGAAATTGTAGAATGTATGCACAGAACCCATATGGGAGTGGACAATGATGCAACCCATATCCTGCTGCATGGGCTGCGTACAGGGCTTTCGGACGGTTGGGGAGGTTCCATGATTGCAACCGATGTCCAGGATATTCTCTTCGGGACTCCGGAGCCTAAGAAAAGCACTGTAAATCTTGGAGTGCTTTCCCCTGATAAAGTAAATGTAATTGTCCATGGGCATGAACCAATCCTTTCAGAAATGATTGTGGAAACTGCGGAAGACCCCGAACTTCTTGGACTTGCAAAGGAGAAAGGAGCAGCCGGAATCAATGTTGCTGGAATCTGTTGTACCGGAAACGAAACCCTGATGCGTCACGGGACACCCATAGCAGGCACCTTCCTCCAGCAGGAACTAGCAGTAATTACAGGGGCTGTGGAAGCTATGGTTGTGGATGTCCAGTGCATTATGCCTTCTCTTGGAAGCCTTACTGGCTGCTATCATACAAAATTCATATCCACATCTCCAAAAGCCGATTTCCCCGGAACTTTGAGAATGGAATTCCATGAAGAGAAGGCTTATGAAACTGCAAAAGAGATTGTAAAAACAGCTGTAGAAAACTTCCCAAACAGGAATCTCGAAAAGGTAAATATCCCGGAAGAAAAGCAGGAATGTATGGTTGGTTTCAGCGCGGAAGCAATCCTTAAAGCTCTTGGCGGAAGTCCTGCCCCTCTTATTGAAGCGATCGCCGGAGGCGCAGTGAAAGGAATCGGAGCAGTTGTGGGATGCAATAACGTAAAGATCCAGCACAATTACGGGCATGTGAACCTCGTAAAAGAGCTGATTAGAAATAATGTCCTGGTAGTGACTACAGGCTGCAATGCAATTGCATGCGCCGAAGCCGGGCTCCTTGTGCCTGAAGCCGCTGTTCTGGCAGGAAACGGACTTAAAGGTATCTGCGAAGCTCTTGACATTCCTCCTGTCCTGCATATGGGTTCCTGTGTTGATATTAGCCGCATCCTGGTGCTTGCCTCGGCAATTGCAAACAGCCTGGGAGTGGATATAAGCGACCTCCCGGCTGCCGGCGCAGCCCCTGAATGGATGAGCGAAAAAGCCGTGAGTATAGGTGCTTATGTTGTTTCTTCGGGAGTGTTCACCGTACTCGGAACGGTTCCACCTGTCCTTGGCAGCCAGGCAGTTACATCCCTTCTGACAAAAGGTCTGGACGGCGTTATTGGTGCAAGCTTTGCAGTTGAGCCTGATCCTTTCAAAGCTGCAGACATGATGCTTGAACGTATTGAAGGAAAAAGAAAAGCACTGGGCTTGAAATAAGGGAGGTAACTCATAATGAAAGATGTGATTATCCGGCCTGAACTCTGCATGGGCTGCCGCTCCTGCGAGGTTGCTTGCGCTGTTTCCCATTCAAAGAGCAAAAACCTATTTTCAGCTTTAGGAGAAGATCCAGCCCCGAAAAAACGCATTTCTGTAGAGTATATGCCTGCCATTGAAGCCTCAGTGCCGATTACCTGCCGCCACTGCGAGGATGCACCCTGTGTTTCGGTTTGCCCCACAAAAGCTCTTTCGAAAGATACAGCTACCGGTACTGTAAACCACAATCTTGAGCGTTGCGTGGACTGCTGGACCTGTTCTATGGTCTGCACCCGTTTTTCTTCTCTGTACCAGTTAATTCTTGCTTCAGGATGCTGGACCTCTTCCATGGCTAACAATTACGGAGTAATTGACAGGCGCACCGAAGAGGGAACCGTGGTAAGATGTGACCTGTGTGAGGGCAGGGAATTACCCGCCTGCGTGGAGGCATGCCCTACACATGCTCTTGTGTTTTTTGAGGTAGAAAGGCGTCAGGAAGCAAATTCATTTAGCTTCTCCTGAAAACTGCAAGATGAATCAAAACTATTCTGACAGGCCCCGCTGCCGGTAGTGGGGTTTGTTAATGCTTTCATTTCGCACAGGGAACAATAGAATGATGCAGGTTATATTTCGGATTAAATATTTGGGACTTTCCTTTTAAGATAATTACTTGCATAACTTCTGACCAGTCTGAAGTGATCTTACGCTTACAGATCCTGCATATAAGAGATTTCCAGCCTGCTCCACGAACTAAGAAAAAGCAATATTAAAAAACTTAAACTGCTGTGCCAGGCAGGCACAATGAGTAAAAAAGTAAAAAGAGGTTTAATTGTTAGGAACTGTTTAATGTGTAAAAAATTTTGCTTTCGTTTTTATAGTCCAGGAGGAATCAGCACTTTATTGATTCCATGAATAACACCATTGCTTGCAATAATGTCAGGTTCGACAACGTTTGCGTTTCCGATGATTATTTCCTCACCTGTGATGTTTACAGGAATCATCTCGGATTGCACGGTAGTAAGCAACTGCCCGTCTTCAAGGTCCGATGCCATATATTCTCCCTCTACGACATGGTAAGTCAGCATAACGTTCAGGTCCTGATTGTCCTCACTGAGATTATTAAGTGTGCCTTCCGGAAGGGCATCAAAGGCTTCATTGGTAGGAGCAAAGACGGTATATGTCCCTTCGTTCAGGGTGTCTTCAAGCCCTGCATCCCTTACGATTGAAGCAAATGTAGTGTATCCTGCAGCCTCTGCAGTCTCAACAATTGTCTGGTTGTCTCCTCCGGTTTCGTTTTCACCAAGGGCTGGTTCTTCCTCACCCGGAATTATTCCTTCTTCCCCTCCAATAGGAGATTCCTCTTCCTGACCAGGTATTGCCCCTTCACCAGTCTCATTGTCAATAATGCTTGTCTCTTCTTCGCCCGCATCTTCACCTGCTGGTTCTTCTGCACAACCGGAAACGAAAAGCATTCCTGCTAAAAGCAACACTATCAGAAATCCAAGTTTCTTAATACTTTTTCCCCCCATATACAATTAAAAGATATACTCTATGACGTATTTTTCATATCACATTATATGCTCTTTTTATATAATCTTATCTGTTTTTGGAAAAATGTTTCTTTTTAAAAAAACATCTATTTAAAAATAGTTTCTATTAAAAAATCTACTGGATATTCTCAAAAAAGATATATCCCATATACTGGCATTTCTTATCCAAATGGAGGTAGCCTGTAAACTCTCTGAAGCTGAATTATGATCCTCTCATTTAGATTATATTTGCAGATAAATCTCCAATCTGGCTTATTCATTAGAGCATCTTTTGATAGTCCTTATCAAGCTAATCGTTAAGTTGTAGAAAGAATTTTTCAGATTAAAACTAGTAGCTGTCCCCAGTTCGTAAGAAACTTATCATGTTTTCATATGAGTTTTTACCTGAGGAAAAGTAAGGTCTGAAAATAATGATCTTATTACTTTCCGGGTGCAAAACACTACTAACGACGTTTTCTTAGAATATCAAACAGTTCTTCTGAATTGATGAGAATTACTCCTTTTGATGCATTTGAGAGATTTATAGAACAACGAGTTTTAGCAAAAAGCTAGGAGAAAGTTCCTTCCAGAGGGAGGAAGTAGACTGATTGAACCTGTCATCTGATTGAACCTGTCATTTCTCCTGCAAGTCAGAAGAAACATAAAACATTGTTAATACTTGCAGATATTAGCCTGATCAGACACATAAGGCAGGATTCAGGAGATGTATAAAGTGTGTAAGCTTCAAAGTTATGACTTGTGGTTCTTTTCTTCAAAATAATTTAATGTTACCGTTTCCGCATGCACATCACTACGAAAGGAAGAGAAATATGCAAGGTTATGCCCGAAAGCTACAATCGCGCTTTCATCATCGACAATTATGCTTCCAACACTATAATCTACCGAATCTAGGGATTTCAAGGGCAAGTACATTTGTAATCCAGACATAAAGTTCGTCTATGTACCCGGAACAGAAGTCGTAAATTTGTGGCCAGTTTTTCCAGTTAATAATCTTTTCGCTCTTGGGACTATTTTTAGAACTTGTTTCTTCCATTATCTCCTCATCCAGACTTCTGATGTCCTTTACCATAAGTTTTACTCTCTTCTAGCTAAAATAACATTTGATAATACTTCGTTAGCTCTGAAAGGTTATTATAGTACACAAACAATCCTCTAGGTACAGAATTCTAACGCTTAACTATATAATTTATACTGCAAATCATCCTGATGGTGAAATATCATGGTAAAGTTAAGCGAAGAAATGAAAACTGCTTTTTCAAAGGTAAAGATCTTCCCTGTTGCAACGGCTTCAAAAGAGGGAGTTCCTAACGTAGTACCCATAGGCTTCTGCCAGCTCGTAGATGATGGGACTATCTGGATTGCAGATAATTTTATGGTTAAATCTCTGGCAAACCTGGAAGAAAACCCGAACCTTGCAATCTATGTGTGGGGTCCAGAGACAGGTGGTTGCTTCCAGATAAAAGGAAAAGCCACAATTATCCGTTCAGGCGAGAAATTTGATAAGATGAAAGTAATTGTGAACACCGCAAAACCAGGTCTTCCTGCAAAAACTCTCATAGAGGTAGCTATAAGCGAGGTATTCCAGTGTGCTCCAGGTCTTGCAGCTGGAAAGAAACTTCTGTGAAAAGGAAATACCTGAGTTCATAAAAACACTCTTTATATTATGAAACCGGTCAAATCAAATTGCACGCGGCCACCCCACCCTAAAGGATGGGGTATGCTTCGGGCCTCCCGCCCGGTTACTTGGGGACAGATGATTAAGTATCCTTTAACAAGGTTTCCTTAACACAAGTAATTGAAATTTTGGCCTCGGTTTCCTATCCGAATTACTATCTCTATCAAGGAAACTATGGTTTAGATATTTAAACAGAAATACGAAGGAGGGGGTCACTTCACCCCTACCTAAGGGAAGGGGTATTCGTGACCTTCTGCGCTCCCTTAGTAATAAAACGAGTTTCGGAAAAAGATAAGTCTCTGAAAAGTATAGATGTACGTCAGAAGATACGAACAATCAGGAGTGAGGAAATGGTTGAAGATAAGGGAAAAACTCCTATTTTTTGTGAAAAACTCTGCATTGTCTGTAAAGGTGCAAGATCAGGCAACAGTGTCTGCAAATCTATCCAGAATCTTGAACTGAAAATCTTCGGGAAGAACGGCTGTATCTGGGGGGCGGCAAGGACAAAATATTACGGAGTTACTCCTGATAAAAAGCTTCCTGAAAAACTCAAAAAATGAGAAAAAGTCCATAGTTGAAGAATGAATTGAGGAAAGGCTGTAAATTGCCTGTTATTTTTATTGCTCCTATCTATTTTGTTAAGAATGCCTTTCCTATCTTCCCAACCTAGCTGTTGCTTTTTCTCTCATAAGATTATATTAATTTAATCTGAACTAGTCTTCAAAACTTCAGGAGTTTTCCCTCACATTTGGGATGAAAATCACTAATATGAAAGGGAATACTGAAATTGTCGAACAATCCTATCTCACTGCAAGAAATGTAATTGCTGGAAAAACGTGAAAGAATGGTTTCTATAAATTATAAATCCAGACTAATAAAGATCGAAGGATAAAATTTAAGATTTTAATAGTGTTTATATAAGTTCACTCTTATTTTTTTCCTAAAATTGTTGAATTCAATAGAAGAAGTTAATGATATATATTTTTTAAATTTATTTAATATGTCTACTGACTCTTATATAGTTTCTATTCTTTTAATATTAAATAATATATTAACCTTCAAGCTCCTCTTTACTTCAAAGTCACTGGGGGTATCGCAATAGATATTAGCAAGAAAGTTCTTATAATCACCCTCTTAATTTTTACAATTCTTACGGCCTCATTTACATTTACACATAACATGCAGCTTTCCAACTTTTTGGAGCTTGAACAGGCCGATACATTAGAGAATGTAGAGCGGGTGCAGAATGCTGTTGCTACAGAGCAGGGTTACCTTGACTATATTGTCCAGGACTGGGCCTGCTGGGACGATACCTACCAGTTTATTGAGGACAAAAATCAAGAGTACATAAATGTTGATCTGCAGAATCAAACACTTTCCGGGATTAATGTTAATGTTATGATTTTTGTTAATAGTACCGGGGAAGTGGTTTATGTAAAATCTGTGGATACCCAGACCGCAGAAGAAATACCTGTTCCCGAAGGACTTCTTGCAATGATAGAAGATGGAAGTCTTCTTACAAAAGAAGAGGATGACCCAATAAGCGGTTTTGTTTTGCTTGATGAAGACCCCATGTTTATTGCATGCCACCCTATTCTCACAACAAAATACGAAGGACCTTCAAGGGGTACTCTCATTTTCGGCAGATATTTTGACGATGATTTACTCGATTCTTTTAAGAAAGTTACCCGTTCTTCTCTTTTAATGTACAGGGCAGACGAAAAGATGCCTACGGATTTTCAGACGAAAATCAAAAATTTTTCGGAAAATTCGGATAAAATAATGGTTGAACCGATAAATGAAGAGCAGATAGCAGGTTACTTCGGGTTAAAAGACATAAAGGGTCATCTTGCTCTGCTTATCAGGGCTGATTTTCCAAGGGAACTCTATTTACACGGCGAAAAAACCCTTAACTACATGTATTTTTTTCTACTTTTGACAGGACTTATGACAGGAATCGGAGTCAAATTTGTGCTTGATAAATTATTTATTTCAAGATTAGTAGAAATCGACGATTTTGTTACAAAAGTCAGGTCGGAAAAAGACCTTTCCAAAAGGCTGTCACTGGAAGACGATGATGAACTCTATCGTCTCTCAAAAGAAATAAACGGGATGTTAAACGAAATTTATCTGGCAGAGCAGGAGTTAAAAGCTCAGGCACGTGAAAAGAAAGTCCTGCTGGACTCGCTCAACGAACTAACTGTCTTTATGGATCCCGAACTCAGAATCATCTGGGCAAACAAAGCTGCGCTTGAACACATGAAAATGGACCTCGAAGAGGCAATAGGAGTTTGCATTAAGGCTGTTCCGGGCATAAGTGGTTCTTTAGTTGAATATTTGCATGTCGAACAGATCTTTACTACAGGTGAGAAGAAATCAGGAGAATTTGTCGCAAAGGACGGAAAAGTCTGGTTTGCTCAGGCAATTCCTGTGCCTGATGAGCAGGGAAAAATCATAGGGATTCTCCAGACATGCAGGGATATTACTGAAAGAAAAGAAGCTGAGAGACTGCTTCATGAAAAGCAGATCGCAGAGGTTGCAAACCGCACCAAGAGTGAGTTTCTTGCAAATATGAGCCACGAACTAAGAACCCCGCTTAACTCAATAATAGGGTTCTCTGATCTGCTTCATGAAAAAGTATATGGGGAACTTAATGAAAAACAGACCAAAGCTGTAGGGAACATATCAAGGAGCGGAAAACATCTCCTGAGTCTGATTAATGATATTCTTGATCTCTCAAAAGTGGAAGCCGGAAAGCTCGAACTTAATTATAAAGAATTTGAGCTTATCAGCAAGCTTAAAACAATAAAAAATCTGCTATCTCCTATTGCAGACAGGAAAAACATTGAGGTTAAAATTGCTGTGGATAAAGATCTTACTACCATTTGTGCTGATGATGCCCGTTTTGTTCAGATTTTGTATAATCTGCTGGATAATGCCATAAAGTTCTCTCACGAAAACGGACTTGTGAAAATAGAGGCAAAAAAGAAAGGAGACCTGGTAGAAATAAAGGTTACAGACAATGGAATAGGGATAAAAGCTGAAGACCAGTACAAACTCTTCAAGCCCTTCAGCCAGGTAGACTCTTTTTCCTCCAAAAAATTCCAGGGAACAGGACTTGGCCTATCGCTAGTTAAACAAATTGTTAACCTGCACGGAGGTTATGTATGGTTTAGTAGCAAAATAGGAGAAGGAAGTACCTTTGCCTTCACAATTCCGATAAAAGGAAATGACAGAAACGATGGCAACAACGAAGTAAAGCCACTTAATGATACAGAAACCGCCGAAAATCTGGAATCAGAAGGAAAAAATAAAAACATAAACCAGTTCTGATTGGAAATCCTTTAAATGAAAGCTTTTAATCTCGGTTTATTCTCAAACCAGAAATTTTTCCACTTTTAATTAAAAAGTGGGCTCTTCAATTTCTTGACAGAAATCAATACCTGGGCTCGCCGTTTCTATCTTATATATTTCTACTTTGTTTGCTTCCGTTCTATAAGCTTCTAACTCATATGGAGCCACTTTTCTCTGAAAACTTAAAAGTTCTTTCAGAGTAAAAACAGCACACTTGTTTTTTCCTTTTCTGGATTCTTTTAGTTTGTCGTAATTAAAATAAAGATCATCATAACTTACTACATGCCTGAACCATTCAATAGGAATAGGAAGACGGGACAAAAGCGGAATTGCAGATTCAAAATAGTTTCTGCAAATTTTTTTCCTTGATAACTGACACCAGTTATCTATCGTAAAATTTACTTTCCCAGCCTCAACCGTAAAAACAACAGGATAAATTTTGCAGATTATAGGTTTGAAATCTCGACATTCACATGCTTCAGTTTCCTTATTCAAAAAAGGACACAACTCTCCAAGTTTTAATACATGAATAAGAGTGCCGTCATCAGTTTTTAAAATGTCCAGATATTTGAGTTCGAATTCAGAAACGCTTATACCCATTTTCTTTGCCATGTATTCCTTTTCTCCAGGGAGCAGGGTTCCTATCTTATTGTGCTCGCAAGCCCCTCCGCATTTTTTGCAGACGTTAAAAGTATTCTGATTACCACCACTAAATGTCCTGTGAAAATTCTCATACATGTTCATGGGTATTTTTTTGAATATCAATCTAAAAACCTCGGTTATGTGAGACTGAGTTTATTGATTATATTTTTTTAAGTCATATTTACATCTATGCCTGAAGAATACATTTTTTGCCATTGTAGAAAAAAAATTAACAGGTTTGATTGCAAAAAAGAATGTCAATAAATTTATGGTCTCCTAACAAATAACTGAGTATAAAATATTTGCTATGCGAACATAACTTTTAACATAACTTTTCTGTAAATTGTAATTCAGTTATGTTAAAAAGTTATGTATAAAAAATACCTGTGCTCTTGAACGAAGAAACTAATGAGGCCAATTATGGACTTTTTTAACTTATCTTTTACCGATTTGTAAATAATATGTTAAAAACATACCATTTATTATTGAGAAACTACAAACTCGAAAAATAATCTACACGCTAAAAGTATTATACTTTTACATATTCTGCCCTGCAAACCTGAGTCTTCGCAAAAAATACCGTTATTTTATCCTGAATTCTTGTATTTACCGAAAGTATTGTAGTCAGGGCAGAAATTTTGTTTAATTTCGGTCAGCTTAAATGTACAGAGATCCGTCAACTGGATTAGAAGTACTATAATATATTTTTGCTGTTATACTTACAAAGTTAATTGGAGCGAAACTGACCTTGAGCAGAATAATCTGATCACAAAGAAATTTTAGTTTAACTTCGTAATCTTTATATATTTTTTGATTTTATTTTTAAGATAGATATCTGCATTTTAGCTTTTATAGACAAATTTATGCTATCAGGTTGCAGGTATGGAGTTTTTATTTCCTGCAGCTTGTTGGTGATGTGTATGGATGTTAGCAAAAAACTGTTAATAGTTACTTTCACAATGTTTGCTCTGTTAACCGGGCTTTTAATAGTAGCATCCCATACAATTCTGCTATCGAGTTTTTCCAATCTTGAAGCCCGGGATACTATCAAAAACACGGAAAAAATAGAACAGGCAATTGCCTGGGAGACTTTGTCTATCGACAGAACCGCAAGGGATTGGGCTTTCTGGGACGATACTTATGAGTTCGTAGATACCTTAAGCCCTAAATACATAGAGTCGAACCTGGACGACAGCACTCTTTATGATCTGGATCTCAATGTTATGCTTTTTATAAATAAGTCAGGGAAAGTTGTCTATCCGATGTCTGTTGATCTCATAAACGAGGCAAATGTTCCGGTTCCGACAGGAATTCTGGAGCAAATTGACAGTGGAGTTCTTACGACCCGGGAAAATGAGGATTATATACACGGAGTCATACTGCTTGAAGAAGGACCGATGCTTATCGTTGCTCGCCCCATTCTGTTAAGTCTCGAAGAAGGTCCTTATGCAGGAACTTTAATCCTTGGAAAATATATTGACAGTTCTTACATTGCTTCTCTTGAAGAACGTACTCAGTCTTCCCTATCACTCTATACTTTAGATACGGAAATGCCTCCGGACTTTAGGGATGTTTTTAATGAAGTTACCATTGAGGATACAACTGCTGTCAATATTCTTGGGGATGAAAGAGTAGCCGGGTATTTTGCATTGAGAGATACTACCGGGAAACCTGTAGCCATCTTGAGAGCTGATTATCCACGTGAACTCTATGCCCAGGGTACAAAGACTCTATTTTATATTTACGGTTTTCTACTAATTTGCGGAATGGTCATAGGAACCGCAACCAAGTTCAGTCTCGATCGTCTCCTTGTATCAAGGTTGATTGCTATTGACAGCTTCCTTGAAAAAGTAAAAAAGGAAAAAGATACCTCAAAGCGGCTGGAAATGGAAGGAGAAGATGAGATTCACAGGCTTTCAAAAGGTATCAACGAAATGCTTTCCAGCATCAGACTTGCCGAGCAGGAGCTTAAGGCAAGGGAGTATGAAAAAAAGTTTATTCTCGATTCTCTTGAAGAAATAGTGGTTCTAAGGGATCCGAACTTTAATATTCGCTGGGCAAACAAGACTGCCCTTAAAAATGGGGATCTGTTAACGGCTGAGGTTAAAGAACTGAAATCTGAAAAACCTCAAACTAAGAAGGCTATTTACCAGAAACTCCAGCAACCCCAGGCTCCCATCTGGACAGATCAGGAATTTACCTCTCCTGAGGGAAAGACCTGGCTTCTCAGGTCAAAACCCGTGTGTGACGAAGCCGGAAATACTATTGCAGTTCTGGAAACCGGAGTGGAAATAACGGAACGGAAGAAATATGAAACTGAACTCTTCCATGCAAAACAGGATGCAGAGGTTGCAAACCGTACCAAAAGCGACTTTCTTGCAAACATGAGCCATGAGCTACGAACTCCTCTAAATTCGATAATAGGATTCTCCGATCTTCTGTATGAAAAAATTTACGGAGGACTTAATGAAAGACAGGTTAAGGCTGTTGGGAATATATCCAGCAGCGGAAAACATCTGCTGAACTTGATCAATGAGATCCTCGACCTCTCCAAAGTGGAAGCAGGAAGCTTTGAACTTCATTACAGCATGTTCTGGCTGGCTGAAGCATTTGCTGAAGTTCGGGATATGCTGTTTCCATTTGCCGCTAGCAAAGGAATAAAAATAGAGCTTGAGATTGAAAATAGCCTCCCAAGAATTAATGGAGATAGGGAGAGGCTCACACAGGTTCTGAGCAACCTGATGACAAATGCAGTTAAATTCTCAAATGAAAACGGATGTGTAAGAGTAAAAGCATTGCAAAGCAACAACTTTATAAATATCACCGTATCCGATGAAGGAATAGGTATTGCGGCAGCCGACCATGATAAACTTTTCAAGCCTTTCAGCCAGATTGACTCTTCTTCGTCCAAAAAGTATCAGGGAACCGGACTTGGCCTTGCTCTTGTGAAAGAAATTGTTCAGCTTCACGGTGGCACCGTTTGGTTCAAAAGTGAAGTAGGAAAAGGAAGTACGTTTGGTTTTTCGATTCCTCTCTGCGGTAGAAATGAATAACCTCTAACTTATTTACAAACAGCATGGAATATAAATTATAGAAATATAAATATTATAGAGTCGGAAATATTATGTCCGACCCGATTTTATTTTCTGGTAGCTTTTCGGTATGTTATTCCAAGATACTGGTGCATTTCCACAGCGCGTTCCAAAATCTATTAAATACTCGTTATTGTAGTAATACCAGATTTCTACAACAGGATATATACTATCGCTGTATTTATCATAGTTAATCTCCGATGAATCTGCGAGTATCAGTTCTGAACTTTCGTCATCATAGTAAGGTCCGTCAGTCGGATCCAGAGGGAACCATTCTCCATCCTCGTAAACTTCGACCCAGGCATGTCCACCACTAACATCTCCGAAATCTACTTTTCCTATGGCAACCCTCACCGTACTTTCGTTATATTCCCCTGAGGCTATCAGAAGAGAAGCAAGGGTATTTGCCTGTTCCTCACAATCGCTGGCGGGTTCTCCATACACAGGGTTACTGGAATAAGAAGGAGTTTCTTCAAGGAATTCAGTTGGGGTGAGCCAATTTTCCTCTTCACCATTCAGAGTCTCATCCGAGACCCATGTCCATGAGAGAGCTGCTTCGTAAATCTCATATTTGTCATCGAGATCATTTTCTTCGAGATAGGATTCTACAGCTTCAGTGTATGGGGTAACATACATCTGGTAATTGGATGTGGATGTCATATTCTCATACTGCAGCGTCTGTTCTTCCATGAAGTTATTCAATTTGTCTCTGTCAGGGATTCCTCTTCTTACAGACTCTTCTCTGGTGAAATCAGGAGGCATCTTGCTCGGGATTTCCCTCCTGAAAATCGGCTGGTTATTCCTTACCATGGATTGTCTGTTTTGCATCATATTTACGTCCCTGGCAGACAAACCGAACTTCCAGTTCAAGCTTTCAACACTATAATTTTCATTTTCAATAACATCTATCAAATTGAAGCACCAACTTCCCGAAATCTGATTTTCAATAGATGAACAGTAAGAAATAATATCACTCTCAGCTGTCTTAGAAGTAACACATCCGGAGATAGCTTCATAAATACTGGTTATACAATCTGTTTTTCGGGAAATTTCTGAATTTCCTGCCTCCAGGTTTTCGCAGGCACAGACAGATACTGCTATTATAATAACAGTCAGCAAAATTACACCAATCCTTTTCATTCTGTTACCTACCCCTACTTCACTCTCTTCTTGATTCTTTGATACTGATCTTTCCCTATTTTTTCGCATAAAATCCATTTTTCATATTTCAACATACATTAGATTTTAACAAACTTTCAATCTTAAATCGTATAAGACTCTGAAACTTTCTCAGAATATCTGTACATTCCTATCCCCCAATACAAAGCCCCGTTCCCGAATATGCAGTTAGCTATCGCTCTTTACCTATCTCTTTGAAAAGAAATTAAGAAAGGAATCAAACCTTTCTTAAAGAAATCAAGCCTTTATTATTCCGTTTACTCGTACCTTAATGCGTCTACCGGCTTTAGTTTTGATGCCCGGTAAGCCGGAACCACTCCTGAAGCTACTCCTATTACAATTGCAAGGATAAGCCCGAAAGCCATCAGGTCAGGAGCAAGGTATAAACTTGAATCACTACCTCCTCCCATCATACGTACACCCAGCAGTGGGAAGAGAGTAGAAACAAAGGTCCCCAGAGCAACTCCAAGGATGCCTCCAACAAGCCCTACCATTGCGGAGTTAAAGAGGAAAATCATGAGTATATCCCTATTTTTCGCCCCGATGGCTTTCATAGTCCCTATTTCTTTTGTCTTTTCCAGAACAGAGGTAAACATGGTATTTGCAATACCTACAGCTCCGACAAGGAGGGATACGGCTGCAATCGCTCCGAGGAAGAGTGTCATTGAACTCGTCATTTCGGTAACAGATTCTGCCATGGATTTTGAGGCGCTAATAGAGAAGTCCCTGTCGTCATCCCTGATAATGTGCCTTGAAATCATGAGCTTCTTTTCGATATCTTCCATCAGGCTGTCCACCAGATCTTCGCTCTTGGCTTTTACCGTGATGGTATCATAAACACCTTCTTCTGCATCGTCAATCAGGTTTACTGCCGCATCTATTGGCATGTAAATACTTCTATCACCCTGGCCTTCTTCCGTAAGGATTCCTACAACGCGCACTGCTTTACCATTGATCGTAATTACCTGATTAACTCCGATATCCTGGTCGTAAACTCCACTTGCAACGCCGCTTCCTATAACTGCAACATACTTATCGGACGGCTCGAGCAACCTTCCTGATTGCGTTTCCAGAGTAGTCATGTACTTCCAGACCTGAGGGTCCACACCAGTGATTGAGAGGGTTGCATTTTGCGCTGCATAAATCACCGGTTCACTGCCGGAAACCTGGCCGGCTATGTATTGTATACCATCCAGCCCCTGAAGTGCATCAATATCTTTATCCGTTAATTCGACATCTGTTGTCGTACCCCCTCCACCGGGTCCTCCGGGACCGGGCATATTGGATGATGCTTTAGTATACCCTGGTGATATGGTTATTTTAGTCAGATCCATCTCGGCAAGCCTGCTCTGTACTTGTTCCTGCATGGCATCCCCAAGGGAAAGGATGCCAACAACAGACCCTATCCCTATAACTATCCCGATAATGGTCAGCCAGCTTCTCAATTTACTGTGCAGAAGCATATTCAGGCCCATTTTCAGGTAGGTTGAATTTCTCATCTTGCATCCTTCCGTTCTATGCGGACGTTGATTTTTCAGTCTCTTGGTGCCTTAAGGCCAGAGTTCTGTTCTTCAGGCTTTTTGCTAACTTCAGGTTTTTTGTTACCGGGTTTTTTCTGTCTCTGTGCCTGTATTCTTTCCTGTATTTTCTTCCGGTACACAAACGCTCCACCTGCAAGCATTATTACCGCAATGTAAGGCAGGTATGAGGTTCCACTGTTGCTTGATGCTCTTTTTCCCTGCGCAGGCATGCTTCCGCCGGTAATCTCGAGCTCTACTTCCTTATCCACTGTTATTCTTTCTCCTTTTGCATCCGTATATTCGATCTGAACCTTCAGTGGATTACCTGCCACGGAAGCGGCAGTTAAATTTCCTCCTTCAGTACTTGCTCTTGCAGTACCCGGTGCTCCTGCACCACCTTCAGTCCCTAAGGCTCCCTGCGTGCTGGTAACATCAAAGGATGCTATTGTATAGTCACCTTTCTCAAGATTTCCAACAATGGTTGAGGAACTTCCCGATACCTTATAGTTGTCCTGTTTCGGGACAGATACTTTCACCGAATATGCAATGTTATTACCTACATTTGCAACTGAGAGCGAGATCTCTCCTTCATCACTTTCCGAGAAAGACACATCAAAGTCGGTTTCTCCACCTACGAAAACTCCTGCTGTGGTATTGATAATCTGTTCATTTGATTCATAGTCTTCAAGAACGAGGTTTATGTCCAGAGTATAAAGTCCAGGATCTGCGTTTACATCTGCCATCACAGAGTAAACGATGGTTACAGAGTCCCCTGCATCCAGGTACTTGATATACTTTGTATTGTCAGAGTATACAGGAAGGATAACGCCATCCGGGTCTTTCCAGGAAACTACCATGTTTTTGAGAGGTGAAGTTCCGGTATTTGTTACTATAAACTCAAGGGTTTCTTCTTTTGCAATGTCAATGTTCGCCTTATCTATGGTCACAATCTGGGCGTATTCTTTGCCTCTTACTTCAATAGTTATGGTTTTTGTAGTGGTATAGGTGATCGATGAAGATCCGGATCCGCTTTTATAGGTAGTGACTATGTCTATATCGTACGTACCTGCAGATGCGTTGGCATCTGTCATTAGCTTGAATTTAAGGACGCCTCCCTCTTTAGTATCCTGCCGTGCATTGAGATAGGATATGCTTTTTTCAAGAGATTGCCCGGAAATCCCAGTGAAGGGATATTCCGGTTTGACGGTGACAGAGATATCTTTCACATCTTTTGTTCCTACATTCTGTACGCTGACAGTCAGTTCAACAGGCTCTCCAGGGCGAGCAGAGTCAGGGTTCTGGTTTGTCAGGTTCACCTGCATAGATGAGGAGTTTATATTTCCATTTGATGCACCCAGTGCTGTTCCAGCTCCAAGGCATATGAATGCTGAAAATATCAGTAAGATTGTTAGTAAAGAGAACTTCTTCATTTTTATTCCTCAGTTCATGTTTGGTTCGTTTTTTATACGTGTTTCAATTTTTTCTATCTCTCCGTCTCTGATGTATACAACTCTTGTTGCGTATTTTACAAGGTCAAGGTCATGGGTTACGATAATGATTGTTTTTCCTTCTCTTTTGTGGAGCCCGTCCAGGAATTCCAGGATATAGTCTCCGGTCTTTGTGTCCAGGTTTCCTGTAGGCTCGTCCGCCAAGATGATAGGCGGGTTTACAGCAAGGGAGCGGGCTATTGCAACTCTCTGCCTCTGCCCGCCTGAAAGCTGAGAAGGCAGATTGTGCTTTTTTTCCGAGAGTCCTACTATGTCAAGCAGGTATGTTGCTTTTTTTCGAGCTATCTCTCTGTTTTCCTCCTGAAACTCCAGAGGCAGGAGTACGTTTTCTTCCGTACTGAGAGTTGGAATGAGGTTGAAACTCTGGAAGATAAAGCCTATCATCTGTCCTCGAATACGGGCAAGCTCGGACTCGTCAAGCTCTGAGATATCTTCTGAGTTCAGGTAAACTGTGCCTTCTGATGGTATGTCAAGGCAGCCCAGCAGGTTCATAAGAGTGCTTTTACCACTTCCGCTGGGACCCAGAACAACCAGGAACTCCCCTTCGTAGATCTCCAGATTGATTCCTTTGAGGGCTGCAAACTCGACCTCACCCATCTGGTAAATTTTCCAGACGTCAGTTAGTTTGATAAGTGGTTCTTTTTCATCCCGTGTAATTCTGGTAAGTCCAGAGCTTTTGACAGAGTCGCTCGCTGAGTTACTATAGGGGTTATTTTTTAGATCCTCCCCGGAATCATCCTCCCCAAAATCTTTATCCGATTCATCGTAGAAACTCGCTGTTTTTTCGAGAGAATCCATAATTTTTGAGGGATTCAGCTTCGTCTTGAACGTCTCTATAATTTCAGTGAATGTCATAAATTAAATACCTCTAAAAAGCTGGTCATATTTCAGCTGAAGTTTTCAGGCTTAAACTGAACCTTTTCAGGGTAGCTTGAGTTTGATTCTTCTTTTTGTTCGTCTGGTTTCTATCTTTCTCACTACCTGTTTTATGATCAGATCCGATATTCCCTAATGAGAATCAGACTGATAATAACTTAGTAATGCATACTTATTCTATTTATTATATTAGTGGCTAATAAATTTATTATGATGCTGTTTAGTGTGGTCTAGTTGGACCTTATAATGTGGCCCAATTAGACCCGATGTGGTTTTATGAGGTCTTTGATGGGTTAATGAGGCACCAGCAAGATGCACAGTGCCTCATCTTCTGGGGTGTAGGTTTCTGTTTGACTGCTCCTTTCCTCTTGTTCTTAAACAGGCAATACCTGGATGTTGTGAAGGGTTTCCAATTTTCTGGTGGCGAGGTATCCTTTCCAGGTATTAGTCCCGTTTTATAGTCCCGTTTACTTCTTCTGATTGAAACACCTTTCAGATAGGTGCTCTATCAGCTGACTACTCGAAAGAGACTTGAGGCAGTCAACTCCATCATGGGCATTTAATAATAAAAGCATACTTAACTCAAAAAAGGGAATATATGCAGTGAATTTAGCAATGAAGCTTTTTTGAGGACCTTTTAATTAATTTATTCTTTAATGGACCTCTAATCAATAAATATAACTTCCATAAAGTTTTATTATCTGTCATGCTTATTAATAAGCGTACGCCAACCTTCTCAGTAAGCGGTTTTTGATAGAATAAGTCATGAAATTAGATTGTAACAGTCCTGCCGTTTCTCTTCCAGAACCTCTTAGATAATTGGTCTTTTGTTTTTGGGTGCTTGGAGAACCGGTTCATAAGAAATATCCGCCAAAATCCATGAGATCAAGGACTTATCCTAATGGAATCAATTTGTTTTTCTTCCTGCAGTATTCAGATCAATTTTCACATATACCTGATTTGTCTTTTTAAGAATACAAAGAAATGACAGTATAGACACGACTTTAAGTCTCCATATCTAATGATTGGCTTTCTCGAGTAAAGAAGAATGACACGGTTCAATCTCAAAGACTCAGAATCTGGAATTTAAACACGTCCCAGTTTTGCTTCGGAACTATACAAACTCTCCGATTTCTGGGAATTGCGATGTAATCGCAACAGCACTGAACTCTTCGGTATTAAAAAAAGGGAAAAAATGAGCAAAAACTGTGTAACCCGTTGAAAATTACATTCAAATAATTTATATATTGTAGTTTTTTAGAATCTATCTTTTATTTCTTCCCTTTGACGGATCTCCAGATAAGTTTGCAGGAGTGACCCTATAATATCTTTGAAACATGGACTCGAGAGTAAGGAAACGATTATCAAACTGGTAAACAGGTAGTGACCCATGTAATAAGTAAAAAAACATAGAAATTATTATTTTTTTAGTTACTCGTGAATAACCTCAACAGATTAACAGGAACTTTTTTATTTTGCAAACCTAACTTTGTTGAGCGCTAAAAAAAGTATAATATTAATTTATTAAGCTTTAAAATTAATAATAAGTGTTTAAATCAAAAATAATGCTTTTCTGTAGCTTAAAAACTAAAATATATCTATTTCTTACCTTGTTTTCTGTAAGTATCTTTATCTTTTTGTCTGGCAATTAGAGAGATGTACGAACGGTAAACTGCGTTAACAGTGTGGCCGCGATTGATAGTGTTACAAGGATGTACAGAGATGTAAAGTTATAATGGAGTGAAAGTATGAATCGAACAAAAATCAATTATGTCGTGGACCTTGCTCTCCTCATTCAATTTGTTCTGGTTGGCTATTCAGGTCTTTTATTGTTTATTGACGGACATGGGACATCCCATTTCTGGAAGTTAATCCACGAAAAGATTGGAATTCTGATGCTGGCCTTCTTTATTGCCCACTTTGTACTGCATTGGGGCTGGTTAATGTTAAACACAAAGAAATGTTTCAGCAGAGAAAAAGAAATGAAGGCTGATGAGATCATCGAGGCAAAACATACTAACATCGATTAATGTACTAATGTCGATTAAGTCAGCAGAAAAAGGGAAAAAATAAGAGTTATCAGGACATCAACGGATTAATCAAAGATATGACCCGTCAGCTTTATCTTTCTTCATCCCGCAAGATCACAATATTCCCGCGTCCCCTTTTAAATTTCTCAATAAGCTCTCTTCTTTCCAGGTCTGCAAGCATCAGACTGACTTTTCCTTCAGAATACTTAAGTTTGCTTCGGAGATCTTTCTGCGTAATTCGGCCTCCCTGACCTCGAATTATGTCCATAATTTCCTGGAGATCTGCCGGAAGAGGGAGATTCTTTTTGATAACAGGGGCTTCTTGCTCGGGCAGCTTTGCTGGTTCAGGCTCCTTCACAGGTTCTTCGAAAGATGCTTCTTGAGGAGACATATCTTTTAAAGATATTTCTTTAGCAAAGGTTTTTTTGTCCTCTTCAGTCTCCTTTTTAAAGAATGCAGATTCTGTTTCAAGTATGAATTGCCCTTCTTTGATTTCGGTCTGTTTTTCCATAAACTCTGGCTTTTCTGAAAGTTGAGCTTCTGTGAGCTCTACAGACAGATCCTGTTCGGCTTTCTGCTCAATCCTCTCATCAGGAGAATTTACTAAAACAGGCTCTTTTGCTGAAAATTCGGGAATGCTCACAGGCGTTGAAAACCTTTCCGTTTCAGGTTCTGTTTTTCCTTCCAGAAGACTGCTTTTTTCCAGCTTATTTGTTTCCGACTGGCTCTTTTCCAGCCTGGCAATTTCCGACTTAGTTTTCTCTGCACTTCTATGCTTCTTGAGATTGTAGCCACCGGCAACAAAAAATGATAGCACAAGGGCTGCAAGGAAATAATAGCCTGTTGAAGAGGTAGATCCTCCGTTTATTTCGCTGATTTCAGCGATACTCACATTAGCACTTGAGTTGTTTACATCCGGGTCATTAACAGCATCCGAATTGTTATTGACTGATTGTATAAGAGTGCTGGAATTTTCGGTATCTTTGGAGCTTTCGGAAGTCTCTTTTAATTCATAATTGTCCATCAATTCTTCTGAATAAACGGGAAGAAGCAGGAGGTCAAGCACATAGCTTCCTTCTCCTTTAACTTTAATCGGCTCTTCGGCGAAGTAGAGAAGAGTGCTGTTCTGATAGTAACTGGCTGTAATAAGGTAGTCTCCGGGCTCCAGTTCAAAAGAATAAACACCATATTTTGCCACCATGGACTGGGAAGGTGTGGAGTTTACTTCAACCACCGCGTTTTCCAGAGGTTCGAAGGTATCCCAGCTGTACACTCCTCCACGAATTGTAGCTGTGCTGTCTGCTAATGCGGGTATAGAAAGAAGCACTACAGCAACAACACAGGTAATATAGACATTCAGATTCATTTTATCAGGAGACCCGGATAACGGTTCGAATTTTCTTATTTTTCGGATTTCATTCTGATATCAGTTCCATAACTTTATGAATTCTCTTTAATAAAGTTAGTTCTTCTCAATAAAAGTAATCCTCTTCAACAAAGTTTCTCTTATCCCGATTTCCGGACTATGTATACCCACTACGTGAACTCTTTTCTCTGTTTTTTTGGGTCTGCCTGGGCCCATCCCTTCATCAAAAAACGGGTTTACTGCCCACTGTTCTTCTTTCTTCATTCCGCTGGGATCTTCAACATTATAGGTTCCATTTCCAAAGAAGGACGCGTATCCTTCTCCCTCTGCCTCGACAGTGATATTTTCACCACTGAGCAGTAATGTCTTGCGAGAGCCTGAAATCTCCAGATCAGCAGATCTTATGTAGTAAACGAATATGTTTTCCGGCCGCCCTTCTTTAATTTCGAATACGTAATCGCCCTCGATTTTGATTATAGAATCAGGGGACATTACTGCAATTTCACCTTTTTCCAGATGAAGCTTAAGATCAAAACTGCCCATCAGGGTGACTTTTCCCTCACCTTCTGCACTGAGCAGGGATGTTTCGTTCAATTCTTCACTCCCGGGCATCAGGAGCTTGAACTCATCAAATATGTCTTTAAGAACCAGGTTGGCTCGAATCATGCTCTTCTGTGACTTAATCAGATATTCTTTTTCTGTACTTCCCACAGGAAATCCTTCTTCTGAGTCACCATTCGTTCCAATAGTGCTCTCTTCTTCGCCTGATGAAGATCCTGCAAGGTCCAGGTAATGCCTGGCCTCTTCTACAAGACCATTGTATTCTTCAAGCAGTGATTCAAGCCTGCTCACGTCTTTTCCATGATCTCTCAGGTACTGAACTCCTTGCTCAAGCCCTGCAGATATAGTTTCTGCCTTTTCAATATTCTCATCAAGCATGCGTGCTGCGTCTCGTAGAGAGCGCGACGAACCATGATCCTCAGGCACACCTGAAAACGGACCTTGAGGGCCTATATGCGGCATCTCATTTCCTTTAAGGAGTCCGGCGTAGGGATTAAAAATGCTCCTGTAAAGGTCTCCTGGAGGCATATAAGTAAAAGGCTGTCCCTGTGAACCAACACAGCCTGAAGTTACGAGAACTCCTGTAAGTATTAGAATCAAGGTCAAGAGTTTAAAAGATAAGAATTTAACTTTCATACTAGTCTACGCCTTCTGGTAAATAATCACTGGACTTATATTGATTTATTGTTAATATATATTAAAATTTGGTTGAAGTCCGATAATTTTCTTGAGAACAGATCTGTGACAATTCATATCCCGGGCTCACAATAAACTCCCGAGAACTCCAAGGCAGCCGTTCCTTCCGAGTTTTTCATACTGTGCTGCCGGAGTATAGTTAATAAGAGAGACATGTCAGAGCTTCTTTCTCCGGATAGAAGGACAATCATTTTTCCGACTGTTTCATATACTTTTATTTCTCTTCCTTTCCTGCTCCACTTTACCTGTCTTACCCTGATAAGCCCGGCTTCAAGAAGAGAATCCAGGTTGTATTTGAGAGTATTCAGGCGCACTTCCAGTTCATCTGCAATATCTGCCGCAGACATTGACTTTCTGTCAAGTAATTTGAGAATCCTGATCGAAGTCTCATTAGAAAGAATCCGGGCAATTTTCCTGGAGTCCTCGGAAAGTTGCAGGATTAACAATTTTTCCTCCGGGTTTTCAGGCATTTTTAGATCTCTGGTACTGTCTGAGTATAGGATAGTTTACAATAACTTCTATATTAGCTTTTAAGTAATTTATACACAAAGTCGTTTGTGTATAGTCAGGAACATCCGAAGCCGTCATTTTACGGGTGGTTATATTACATATGGTCTCGATTATTGTTTCAGCCGGGCATTTCATAACTGCATAGTGCAAAATAGCGCGGTTTGAAAACATATTTGCTGGTTTATTGAGCGAGGATTTTAGTAGGTTGGACGACATACAATTAAGATATTCCTGACTGATGGTGTATCTGGATTTAAAGATAAAAGCATACTTACTCTCCTGTAGATCATTGGGTTTAATAATTATCCTTTAAGAGAGCTTATTTTCGTATTTAATGCTTTATAATTCTTAAATTTCAAGTTTAGAGAGCTGAAATTCCGGAAAGTTTTGAATAGTATCGTTGTTTATAAATTGCCTGCGGTTTGAGAAATATATTATAATTTTTTTCTTTACGATCTTTTCTTCGGATCACTCTGGTTTATTCATAACAATTCTATTAAAATAGTTTAATAGAAGCTATATAGACAGTAAGAATAAAATCTATAACTAATTCTGCTAATTGATATTTTTTCCCTTTGTCTTTTCTTTCTGCTTTAGATGTCTTTTTTTTCTGTTTTTTGATCGAACAATTATAAACCTACCTTTATGGAAAAAGAGCTATGGAGGCTTATTAGGTTCCGCATTTCTAGCCGTGGGCAGGTTAGTATGTTCTGACTCGGTGCAGACAGGCAGTCTGCTATACCTTAAAAACTATCACCTCTAATCAGGAGAGATTATCTCTAATTATTAAGCAGTGATCTTATTACATGTATTTACACACTTCTCCGGTTATAATATATGACTTTTTTGAGCTTTGATAAGAATCATATTGATCATTTAAGCTTAATATCTTCATCTAAGCTTAATTAAAGCTTATTTTTTAAATAAAACCCAATATTAATCCCTATTACTGAAAGTAAGCTTATATTTAAGCCAGTTTATTACAGAAGTGCCAAGCGGTGAAAGTTGCTTGGATTAACAAAACAAAGTAAATTAAACAAGTAATTGACGGAGGTATACTATGAAAAAACAAGCAGTAAAATCAGTTACCAGTTTTGCGGTAGCTCTGATAGTCTTAAGTATCATTTCCTCTGGTGCTTTTGCTTTGGAAAATGGGACAGACGCAAATCAGGCAAACGCAGTAAATGAAAACGGATTTGGAGAGGTGATGCCAGGGGGCATGAGACATGGGGGGACAGGACCAGACGGGATGCGTGGCATGGGTATTGGCCCTGCTGTTAATATAACCGAAGAAAACTTCACCGAGATTCAGACTGAAATGCTCAGTTCAATTACTGAAAAAATTGCTGAACTTCAAAGTAGGTATAACAATGTAAGCGAGGCTTCAACTGCAGAAGAGTTGCAGGAGGTTTTACTTGCAGAAAGACAGGCAAATGCCAAGGTTGCGGGTCCAGGTAAAATGAACGGATTCCCGGGTGAAATGTGTGGACCGTTCATCTTTGAAGTTGAGAACTTAACCGAGGAAAACTTTACCGATGTCCAGACTGAGTTGCTTACTTCCCTTCAAAGTATGACCGAAAACCTTGAAGAGATTCAAACCAGGGTCACAGAAGCAGGTGAAGAAGACAGAGCTGAAGAGCTCAATGAAAAAATTGTCGAGCTTCAAAACCTGTATGCTGAAGTAAGTGAGGCTTCAACTGCAGCAGAGCTGAAAGGAGTTATGTTCTCTTACCTGCAGACACAGACCATTACATCCCTTGAAAAGAAGATTGAATTCCTGAACTCTAGGACTACAACGGACGGAAATGAAACTGACGAGCAGCAGCTGGAGGACAGAATTGAGGAACTCACTGCCTTGATTGCAGATATCGAAGGTGCTGAGTCCCTTACCGAGCTTAGAGAAATAATGTCCTCTGAAATGAAATTTGGAAACAGACCAATGAGAGAAGGAAAAGGCCCTATGCAGCATGGTGATCGTGAAAACATGCCGTGGCGACCTGACAGTCTGCAAAACAATAGCACCGAGGTCTGATATCCTCATGAACAATCAATTAAATTCCCTATCCTGAGATCCAGTATAAGAAACCCAAAAACTGAAAATCTATGTTAGGAGACAGTCCACTAAATCCATACTAAGAACACATCGTCCAAAAAAATCGAAAAGGCCTCCTGAAGGAAGCCCCTCAAAACCACACCATATATGATGCCAGAGCCAAACATAAAGGGGATGGAGATAGAGAAGCATACTCTTCTCTCCTTCTTTTTCTGGCATCAGTGTCTCCAGGATATCTTGATGGATTTTTGTTCTTAGGTTATTCCTATTACGTATTCCAAGTATTATCCGAGTTCAATAACCCGAGTTCAATAATCCAAGTTCAATAATCCGAGTTTAAGAATCCGAATTCAATAGTCATTAGAGGTTTACACATGAAGCTTTTTAATTTGATTAAAATCTTTAATCTGAAAAAAATTTCCGTTTTTTCTATATTATTGATAATTTTCAGCATAGTTCCCAACTGCGTACTTGCTGAAGAGGAAAGCACGCAGCCTTCATTACCTGAGGAAGATTTTGATACTATGCAGAGCAGGATGACCGAATCAGTCGACAGGATGATAGAAGCTCTTGAAAATTCCACAGAAGATCTTGATGCTGATACCCTTGAATCCGCTGAAGAAATGATAAGTGGACTTACATCAATCAAAGACGAAATTTCCGCAGCTGAAACGGAATCTGACCTCCAGAATATCAGAGAGGAGCTTGATGCTCTGCTTGAAGAAGCTCCTGAAGAATTGAAGAGCATTTCCGGATTCGGGATGAGGTCAGGACCTGGACAGGGTCAGAACGGAAGCCAGATACCTCGTCAGGGTCCAGGCAATATGTCTGAAGGACGTCCCGAAATGCCGGAAGGAGCTAATTTAATGGATGAAAATGCAAGTATGGGGAAACAGGGAACGCGAGGTGAGACCCCTGGTGAGCAGGAAGAAACAGACAATGCAGAAAGTAACGATAAAGAAACATCCAGCGACACCGGTTTCTTTGGAAAGCTTATTAGCAGTCTGAAATCCCTTTTCAGCTGATCCGGAGAGAAAAACAAAGTTGAGATAACTTTAAAGTTCCAGCTTAAAGTTTGAAGAGCAAAAACGGAAAGACATATCTTTTCTTTTTTGCAACCATTTTTTGTTGTCTATTTTAAACTGTAAAATGATCGTTTTTATAGTTATTTGATATATCGTTATGGAAGGTAGTTGCTATAGATTCCTCCTGTTATAGGGTCCTCGTACACTTGAGATGTCCTACGCAACTACAAAGATCATTCCTGAGAGAGGAGATAAAATAAATGGACAAGTGTCTTATATCCCGAAATATGGTCGCACTGATATTGGCCATCAGTATTATCACACTCATTATGCTCTCCGGTTGTGGGTGCTTATCAGAATCTGACAGCTCAGTGAGCTCAAAATCCGCTACAACAACCGAGACAACAACCGAAGCATACGCTCAGAGTGGAGGAACTTCAGTCCGGTCAGACCAGGCAATCACTGCGTCTAACACTGATGAGAGCAGTATAAAAGTTACTGATTCGGGGACTCTTACTCTATCTGATTCAACAGTAACAAAGACCGGAGAAACCTCTTCTAATGAAAACAGTGATTTTTACGGCCTCAATGCTGCAGTACTGGCAGAGTCAGGCAGTACAATAAAGCTAACCAACTGTACGGTAAACACAGGCGCTAACGGTGCTAATGGCGTCTTTGCGACAGGCTCGGGATCCTCAGTTATCCTGTCTGATGTTGTAATTAAAACTACAGCGGATGGTTCCAGAGGTGTTGATGCAACCTTGTCCGGAAGCATAACCTGCACGGACGTGGATATTACCACTGAAGGACAGCACTGTGCAGCCATTGCAACAGACCGGGGCAGTGGGACTGTAACCGTTACGGGTGGAACCATGACCACAGCAGGAGAAGGCTCCCCGGGTATATATTCAACAGGTAATATCACGGTTTCCGATGCAGTAATTACAGCTGCTGGATCAGAAGCTGCCGTAATAGAAGGAAAAAACTCCATATCACTTGAGAAGGTTGCTCTTTCGAGCGCAAAAAAGTGCGGAGCAATGCTATATCAGAGCTTCTCCGGAGATGCCGAAGTGGGCACCAGTATCTTTACGATGAATGGCGGATCACTCACGGCGGCGATCGGCCCCCTGTTTTATATTACGAACACAGACTCAATAATAGAGTTAAAAGATGCTGATTTAACCGCCATGTCAGGTACTCTTTTGACAGCCAGCGCCGACAGGTGGGGTAATAATGGATCAAATGGCGGTGTTGTTACCCTTAAAGCAGAGAATGAAACTCTTGACGGCAGCATTACCTGCGACAGCATCAGTTCAGTTACAGTTATGCTTCAGAACAGTACCGTCCTGGAAGGATCTATGAATGCGGAAAATACAGCCGGCTCAATGGCCCTGATCCTGGATCATACCAGTGCCTGGAACGTGACCGGGACTTCCTATCTGACAAGCTTTACAGACGAAGACTCCACACTGGTTAATATTAAGGACAATGGTTATACCGTTTACTACAACGCAGATGAAAGTACAAACAGCTGGCTTAATGGTAATACCTATATTCTGATCGATGGGGGTAAATTAACCCCCTTCACAGGTTCGGCATAAACTCGTAGCAGATCAACTGTTCAGGCATCTTCAAGCGACTTAATCTGAAACCTCGAAACTTGAAATTCCGAGGTCTTTAACTTTTTCCAGTAAAACTCCGGATTTCTTAATCTTTTCGAGAGCTTTTGACGCAGCTTTTCTTACGGAAGCATCAGGATTCTCACGGGCACTTGAGAGTCCTGAGACTGCCTCCGGAGTGCCTATTTTCTCGAGTGAAGAGATTACAGCTTTATATATCAAAGACTCCGGATTATCAAGAACTTTTAGCAGCTCAGGAACGGCTTCTTCTGCTTTTAGATCTCCGAGGGATATGGCAGCAGCCTCCTGCACAGTACTTTTTGAATCATGAAGAGCTATCAAAAGCCCTAGAATAGCTTCTGTTTTCCCTGTCTTTCCAAGCCCCAGAGCTGCAGCCTCCCGGATCGAGCTGTCAGGATCATCTAGGGCTTTAACCAGACCTTCAATAGTCTCAAGCGTCCCTATTTTTTCAAGTGCGTCCACTATTACTTTCCTTACAGGAGTATCATGGTAATCGAGGGCTTTTGCAAGGCCCAGGGCTGCTTCAGGAGAAGCGATATCTGCAAGTGCATCCGCAGCCCGGCCTCTCAAATACCAGTCTTCATCATCAATCTCCATCAAAAGAACGGAAATAGCTTCAGGAGTTCCTACTTTCCTGAGAGCTTCTATAGAAGCCTTTCTTACCTTTCTATCAGAAGCATCCAGTACCTTTGTAAGAACAGGTACTGATTCCGATGCCCCTATCACTTTACAAAGGGCTTCTGATGCTGCCTCCTGTACCGGCTGTCTTGGATCCCTGAGCACTTCCATTAGTTCCATAAGGATATCGGGAGTCCCTCTTTTTCCAAGGGTTTCTATGGCCTGTTCCCTTATTCTTTTGTCCGGGTCTTCAAGCGCTTTTATAAGCCCGCAGGCTGCTTCGTAAGTGTTTATTTTTCCAAGAGCTATTATCGAGATTTTTTTCAGGGGATTATCCGAACAACCAAAAGCTCTGGTTAGTCCTGATACGGCTTCAGGAGATCCGATTCTCATCAGTGCTTTTACCGATTCTCTCTGTATAAATTTATCCGGGTCCCCGAATCCTTTAACAATCCCGGAAACTGCTTCTGGCGTTCCTATTTTTCCAAGAGCAATTATTGCCGCCTTTTTGACAGAGCTTTCAGAGTCTTCAAGCATTTTTGTCAGTCCTGGCACTGCATCCGGATCATCGATTTCCCCAAGAGCTTCCGAAGCAGCAGCTTTTACCTTCCAGCTGGAGTCTTCAAGAGCTTTAAGCAGAACAGGAACAACATCGAAGTCCCCGGTTTTCCCAAGCTCTCCTGCAGCAGCTGCCCTGTTCCCCGCAAAAACAGAGCGTTCTACTTTCTTTATTAGACTCTTTGTGTTCTCATTCATCTCTTTCCATCCCCAGTCAATATAAAGACCCATTAGAAAACTTGCGATGTTAGATATAATACTCAAGATAATTTTTAAATTGACAAGTTATAAATTCAGTACATTCAAACCTTAAAGAAAGTGATTTTTTTACTAAGTCATAAGTTATAATTCAGGCTTCAATGAACCGCTTTCATAAAATAAATATTAAATTTAAAGCATGAAAATCTTCAAGTTTCCTTCTTAACAATATCTAAATTATCCCTAAACATTTTTTATTTTTTTAATATATTACATTCGAAGATATATGAACTTTTAGATTGTCAATTTATATCTTCTTCTTGGAGTATTAGAAGTACGGACTTTTTTATACTATTATTGCCGCTTCTTACCGAAGAAAACATTGTAAAAGCGTTTTACTGATGTGTAATTCTCGTAAGTATCTGTTAATAAAACATCCTCCACACATTGAAAATAACCCGAAATGCTTTTCCAGATAATTATAGGATCTTCAAAATTTTCACATGATTGCTTTTTTAATTCTTCGGATTAATTCTTCGGATATTCTATATAGTTTGTTTTTGAACTCCTCTGAAAGTTCTGGTGAAAGAATGTAAATCTGTGTTTAGAGTCTTCTTTTTCCATTGATTCTTCCAAACATTGGAGATGTTGCTATTTTTGGAGCCACTTCGTAAAAAACCGGGCAGTTAAGGGAAAATTTTCCGAATTTCTGAATTTTCAATATCGTTATGTGAAGAAGTAAAGGCTGGTTTTTGGGTGAAACCTGTGAACTTTGTAAATTGGAATGTTTTACCACCTATAGGAGAAAGCGGGGTGAAATTGTACCAGCCTTGAAGTAATCTCACAGCCTTGAGGTTGTAAGTAGTTCAAGAATACTATAAATTAATACAAGTATTGGCTTAGTGGACGTTATATTGTACTACTCTAATTTTTATAAAATTCGTTGAATTTGGATGAGGAAAGTCCATATATTTATAGGTTATCTCCATACCATCAAACAACTAACGGTTAAGGACTAGTTTCAGATTTAAAACAAGTGTAAAAAAGAGATTGTTCGATAGAATGGACAGAAAACTTATAAGGAGTTAAGTAAAAGGAGTTTATGGAGTTAGGAAGTAGTTTTCCTCAATCATCCCAAACTCCATAAAGTGTGCCCTATGAGGCAGTGATTATGTTAGCTTTGCTTTTATTTAAGCTTGCCTGATTCTGCCTCCTTGGTAATAATACTAGGAGTGAAATAATGAAAAATTATAAAAGAACACTGGTAGGAACGTTGTTATTAACCATATTTTTGGTAAATATGGTAGCTCCGGCGTCAGCATACTCATAAAGTGGATCTAAATGGAACGCAGATTATGTAGTTCCTAAGCTAGACTCTACAGTTCCAAGTTCTTGGTCAAGTATTATAAAGGCAGCTACAGCTGCATGGAATAATACAGACGCAGCATTCACCTTCAAATGGAAGACAACCGCAACCGACAACAGAATATATTGCCAAAATGACGGATATTTAGGACTTGCTGTTCCAACCCGTAGTGGAGGTTATAATATACATTATACAATGTATTTTAACACCGATTATCCTTGGTCAACAGCATCAGCGGAGAATCAGGTAAATATGATGTTCAGAGTGTAGCTACTCATGAATTCGGGTATTGATTAACTTTGTATGATTTATACGATTCTACAGATTCTGAGAAAACGATGTATAAGTGGACAGGTAGCAACAAAATAAAGAAAAGGACTCTCCATTCAGACGATATAGCAGGTATTAATTATATTTATCCTTAAAAGGTGATGACAATGAATAAGAATATAAAATATATGATCATTTTTGTTGGAGTAGTCTCATTGATAACGTTAAGTGCTCTAGCATTGTCAGACTCACAGATGGTATTAAACTTACAAATAGTCCCTCACAAGATAACACCAAACTTGCAAATAATGATATGCCTTTATATAGTCAATCCAGTGCATCACTTCCACTATTAGATACTGAAAAATTGAGTAACCGTTCTGAAGTGATTGTAATAGGTACAGTGAAAGAAATACTTCCAAGTAAATGGACTTCTGTTGATGGTAAAAGGCCTAATGGTATTGATTCATTTAGCCTAGAGAACTCTATCTACACAGATATCACCATAAGTGTAGACAAATATCTCAAAAACCCATCGTCATCTAAAGAGGTCACAGTGAGACTAGATGGCGGGACAGTAGGAAATGATACTTTAGAAACTGATTATGAACCAACGTTCAAACCAGGTGAAAAAGTTCTACTTTTTTTGACGGAAGATGTTGTTATAAGTACTGGTAACATTGAGCCAAAACATCTCAGAGTTACAGGATGTATGCTAGGTAAGTTCACATTGACTGATGATGGGAAAGCCGTAAGACCTGATGAAACTGTCAGCCAAAATGAGTTGCTGAGTACAATCGAAAAGTAATTTAACTATTCAAACATCCTTCGAAGGCTATACAATTTTTAGGATTAATAAATTGAATATGAAATTAATCCTTTTATTTTTTACGATGAAGAAACAGGAGAATTTTGATGAAACGATTAAGTTCATTTTCCATATTATTAGTAACATTCGTTCTGCTTTTTTTGACTTCAATCATCGCAGCAGCTTCATTTGCTTCAGAAGCTGCCGAAATCCCTTACCAGATAAATAATTCTGATCGCATAGTTATTGGTACAGTAAGCGAGATTAATATGTCTCGTGACCATACAATTGCTACAATTAAAGTTAATGAATGGCTCTATAATCCCTTGCCTACAGAAACCATAAAAGTGAGATCAGAAAGGGGAACTAATTTATTGACTACAGTCGAAGTTGAGTTCTTCCAGAACGAGTCAGTTCTCTTGATGCTGAATGATGTAGATCTCGATAAACAGCTTTTCCGTGTTGGAATCGGAGTTCCAGGAAAACACCCTGCTTCAGATAGGGACGCGGTAATCGAGGAGTTAAAAGCTCAGGGCAAGTGGAAAGGAGAAAACCAAACAGAGAATAAGACAAATGGAATAGAAACGATAACGGACATAGAAACAACAGACAATCATGAAGAGAATATAACCAAAAATAGTACAGTGGACAATGGAAAAGAAGAGAATACAGGAACAATAGATAAGCAGGAAGAAAAATCCAACACTACTCAGGAATCAAAAAGTGCTCCTTTTATAAGCTCTTTCTGGTTGCTTGTAATAGTGCTCGGGACCGTTATGTATGTAAGAAAGATGAAATAATAATTAAATCATATAGATTTTGTTGTTTCACCTGTTCACTCAAGCAAGGGTGGGAGAAGCCACCCATATATTTCACCAGTCTCATCCCGGCTACGGCTTACACCTCTCGGTTTCCGAGTCCTGAGAAACTTTAACTACTCCTACTTTAACCATCTGTATAATGTACACACAAGTGTGCCCTAAATAATTCTAATACTTTCCTTGTGAGTTTACTCCACGAGTTTCTGAAATATCAAACTTTACCTCTGGAGACAGGGTCAAATTAATCTTGATTTGAAAAAAACTCTGTTTTTCAAAATATTTCTACGTGAATTTTTGCTCTCTACGTGGTTTGGATCCAAAAATAGCAGTAAATTTGATTCTCTGATATTTTTGTCAATTTGTGCGAAGTGTCACGCCTAAATTTAATAAATCTCGACAACATATAGACGTATATTCATCTTTTTTCGATAGTTTATCTTTAGGTATTAACTATTGAATCTGAGTGGAGGCAATATGCTCATATATAAAGTTTCTAACCAGATCATCAAATAATCAAAGATTCTGAAATAATTAATGATCCGAAAAAGTATGAAAAAGGGATAGTTTGATGATCTGGCTAAAAAGTTTACGGTTTATATAGAATGTATTGATAATAATTTTAGAAGGTGAAAATTTGAGTCAAATCAGCAAGGGAATTGCTGTTTTTATCGTTGTTCTAGCTTTTATAATAATCTTGGGACTATTTGTAAGTGCACTAGTTGACCCTAAGACGCAAGTTGATACTAAAATGCCGATGAATATGGAAACGCCAGTTCAAGGAAAAGAAATAGGTGGCTTATTTATTGAATTTGAAGATGGAACTAATGAACCTGAAGTTAAAGCCATTCTTGAAAACTGCAATATTCCCGTAAATTATAGCATAAATTACAATTCTGACATTCTGCCAAGTAGATGCTACATAATGGTAGATAAAGATAAAATAATGGATATAGAGGGATTGGTAGATGAGATAAATTTGACTATCCCTGTAAAAAAAGGAAGTAACTATGTGTTGACGGTAACTGAACGAGCTATCCAAGATAAAAATTTTCTTGCAATACTGGAAAAAAATAATCTTCAGGTGAAAAAATCCATATACTGTTATGTCCACCTTGAAGATGGACATATGAGTTGGAACCCGGATGAAGATATACCCAGAATAAAAGATGAGTTTAGAATGAATGAGAAGGTGTTGACCGTAAATCAAGAAATGAAAGTCAATGATTTATTTGTCGAATTTGAAAATGGAACTACTGAATCTGAAGTTAAAGCTATTCTTGAAAACTACAACATGACTATGAACTATAGTATAGATTACAATGTTGACTACTTTGAAGATAAATATTACATATCAGTAGACAAAGATAAAATTATGGATGTAAGAAACGAGTTAAATAAAGGGACAAATTGGATTGCCCCTGTATTCCCTGATATTAAAAAAGGAAATTATTATATAATCACAGTAACTGAACAAGCTATTCAGGATAAAAATTTCCTTGCAATGCTAGAGAAAAATGATCTTCAAGTCAAAAAGTCCGTCTATTGTGATATTATTCTTAGAGACGAGTCTAAGAACTCGATTTGGGAAATAGATGCGCTCAGAATAAAAAATGAACTTGAAAGAAATGAGAAAATACTGACCATAAGTACTGATGGTAGTACCCAATAAGAACTTATCCGAAAAGTGTTGAAACCTATTTTTAAAACAACGTCGGATAAGAGGGTAACATGTACTTGAGGTATTATCTAGCTTGAATAAATTACTCTCCCTTACTATTTTTCTGTGTTCTTTCTAGATTCTATTGATTTGAAGCTGAGGGGTTGCTATCATACCAGCCTCGATAATCTTTTTTATATAATTTTGAATATGTGTGAAGGTGAATGCTCCTATGTATATTTTCTAGCCAAACTCCAACTATTAAAGATTCGGATATTACAGAATCAAAATGAGTATGGAAAACAGATAGTTTATTAGATGGTCGGAAAACTTGTAAGGAGTTAGGTAAAAAATTTATATAGTTCAGAAGTGCTTTCCAGATAACACAAACTCCATAAATTGGTATACTTAATCTGTAGGGTTGGATTTAAAGAGTGGATTAGGTAATGAATATGAGGACTCGTTACAAAATAATTGTACTATTAATAATCATTTCTGCCGCGTTGCTGTCTCTCTGGTGGCAAGACCAGAAGCAGAGGATGTATGATAGGAATCACATTAGCAGTTATGATTACTATATAGAGTTAACTACAGACTCGACCCTGAGCAATGTCACTCTTTACCTTCCGCTCCCGGTGATAAACAACAAACACATCATCCGTAGGCACAGATATCGTAGAGCATCACTTCAATGACTATGATCATTCATGGAAATATGCCTTGGTTAATACGGAGCACGGATTAATGCTTTCTATAAAAAATAAGAAAATAGAGCCAAAATACACTACCCGAAATAAAGGTTCAAAGAAGATTCTGCATCCAAACATGTTTTCCGAAACATTGTTCTCTAATCAGACCATAGACACAATGAACCCGCTGGGCAATGAAATGGTTCTTATGCCCAAATACAATCTCACACTTAATGTTAACAACAGAGTACCCCATACACAGGCGTCTGAGCAGTTTGATTATGAAAGCAAGATGTATGCCTGCTATGATACCTCCTCGAATGCAAACGTCAGCATTTCCATCTACCTGCATGGAACGAATGGATGGTGGATCGGAGGATGGCAGTATAACAGCTATTGGGAAACCATGGAAATTATGCTGCCCGGATCTCAGGATGGATGGAAAACAGTAAATGGTGAGCTTGTTACAGGAGAAGGGACGTACAAGATATAATGAGATCATCCAAAACTTTGAGTTCAAATAGAATCCAAATAGTTTTGTGACGCTTCAATTCTTCAGTCACTCTTTTACAAGAAGTGATTTTCCTGTCATTTCTTCGGGTTTCGGGATCCCAAGAAGTTCGAGAATAGTCGGTGCAATGTCAGATAATTTTCCATTCTTAAGTGCTTTTATGTCACCGTTTCCGAAGTAGATGCATTTCACCGGGTTTGATGTATGCGCAGTAAACGGCTCTCCTGTCTTCGAGTTTATCACCTGCTCGGCATTTCCGTGGTCAGCGGTTATAAGTGCTATGCCTTCTTTTTCTTTCAGAGCCTCAACAATCCTGCCCAGACAGGTGTCTACGGCTTCTACCGCCTTCACTGCAGCTTCAAAAACTCCGGTATGCCCAACCATATCCATGTTTGCAAAGTTAAGGACAATAACATCATACTTTCCAGACCGGATTCTCCTGATAACCTCATCCGTAATCTCATATGCGCTCATTTCAGGTTTGAGGTCGTATGTAGGAATCTTCGGTGAAGGAATAAGGCAGCGGTCTTCACCCCTGTAACACTTTTCTTCGCCGCCGTTAAGGAAATAGGTCACATGGGCGTATTTCTCTGTTTCAGCTATGCGTAGCTGGATGAGTCCATGCTTGCTCAGCACCTCTCCAAGTACATTTTCCAGCTTTATAGGAGGGAAAGCAATGGGCACATTAAGGGTTTCGTCGTACTGGGTCATGCAGACAAAATAAACCTTCGGACGTTTTTCTCTCACAAAACCGTCAAAGTCCTCTTTTACAAACGCCCAGGTTATCTGCCGCGCCCTATCCGGTCTGAAATTGAAAAAGATTACAGAGTCGTTGTCCTGTATCGTTGCAATGGGCTTTCCTTCCGGATCAGTAATTACAATCGGTTTCACGAACTCATCAGTCTCTCCCCTTCTGTAGGCTTCGGAAACTGCAGTTTCTACATCCGGAGCTGTATATGGGGCTACTCCTTCTGTAAGTGCATAATAGGCAAGCTTTGTCCTGTCCCAGCGTTTATCTCTGTCCATTGCGTAGTAACGCCCCGATACAGTTGCGATTTTAGCAGTTCCATTTTCCTTGCAAAAAGAATCGAGTTCTTTTATGTCTGCAAGAGCAGTTTTAGGGGGCACGTCCCTCCCATCCAGAAAAGAGTGGATATAAACTTTTTTTATCCCTTTCTCCTGTGCAAGTTTGATAAGAGCATAAAGGTGGGTAATGCAACTGTGAACGCCTCCGTAGGAAACAAGCCCCATGAGGTGCAGGCTTGAATCATTGACCTTAACATTTGAAATTGCATTTAGAAAAGCCGGATTTTTGAAGAAGTCTCTGTTCCTGATAGAGATGTTTATTCGGGTAAGATCCTGATATACAATTCGTCCTGCCCCTATGTTCAGATGCCCAACTTCGGAATTTCCCATAAGATCATCTGGAAGACCTACAGCCTCACCGGAAGCTTTTAAAAAACACCATGGGTATTCCTTTTCCAGCCGATCAAAGTTCGGAGTTCTGGCTGCCATTACAGCATTTCCTTTTTTATCTTCCCTGTATCCCCAGCCGTCAAAAATAATGAGCATAAGAGGTTTAGGTCTTCCAGCCTGAGTCATAACAAGAAACTCCACCTTTAAGTTCAACCGCGTAAGTCCTGCCGGTAACTGCGTGTGTAGTATTACAACAGGTCTACAACATATCTACGTGCCAGAGCGTGCTTCGAGTATACTTCCAGTTTTGCACAGCGCCTGCTGTAAGGGCAAAGTAGATCACAACACTTTTCGGATTGACCTTACCAATAATGGACACCAGTTACTTTTCCCCTTCTTATTTTCCCATTTCCTTTTCCGTTTCCAGAACTTTAAGGGTGACTTTTATAACCGAATCCGGATTAAGCGAAATGGAATCTATCCCCTGTTTTACCAGGAACTCTGCAATTTCGGGATAGTCGCTGGGTGCCTGTCCGCAGATCCCACTGTGCCTTCCATTCTTTTTTGCTCCCTGTACTGCCATCGCCATTATTTTCATAACGCCCGGGTCCCGCTCATCAAATTCCGCAGCAAGCAGTTCCGAATCCCTATCAACACCCAGAGTCAGCTGGGTCAGGTCATTTGAGCCGATTGAGAAGCCATCGAAATATTCGCTGAAGTCGTCAATTTGAAGAACATTGTTTGGAATCTCGCACATAACATAGACCTGCAACTCATTTTCCCCTCTCTTTAACCCGTTTTTTTCCATTTCGGCAATTACTTTCTTTGCCTCTTCAACAGTCCGGCAGAAGGGAATCATGATAATGAGATTTTTAAGTCCCATCTCTTCCCTGACTTTTTTCATAGCCCTGCATTCAAGAGCAAAACCTTCCCTGTAACGCTCATTAAAATAACGGGAAGCTCCCCTGAAACCAAGCATGGGATTGTTTTCTTCCACTTCAAAGTCGCTGCCCCCAAGCAAGCTTGCATACTCATTGCTTTTGAAGTCACTTGTGCGGACCACGACATCCTTAGGGTAAAAAGACGCAGCAATGGTTCCGACACCCTGAGCAAGCTTATCTACGAAATATTCTTCTTTATTATCGGAATTTTGGGTAAGTTCCTCTATTTTCTGAAGGACTTTATGGTCTTTGACTTTCTCAGGGTGCACCAGAGCCATTGGATGGATCTTGATATAGTTTGAGATAATAAACTCCAGCCTTGCAAGCCCTATACCGTCGTTTGGGATCATGGAAAGGCTAAAAGCCTCATCAGGATTTCCAAGGTTCATCATAATCGCGGTTTTGGGGCGTTTTGCGTCTTTAAGGCTCATTGTATCTTTGTGGAAAGGAAGAGTTCCGTCATACACAAGCCCCTCTTCACCTTCCGCACAGCTTACGGTAATTTCCCGACCTGTCTCTAGAACCTCTGTTGCATTGCCTGTCCCCACAACTGCCGGAATACCCAGTTCTCGGCTAACAATTGCGGCATGGGAAGTTCTTCCTCCCTGGTTCGTGACAATTGCGGATGCTATTTTCATTACGGGTTCCCAGTCCGGAGTTGTGGCGTTAGCGATAAGGATCTCTCCCTGTTTAAAAGAAGGAAGATCTGAAACGTCAGGAATTACATGTGCCTTTCCGGAAGCAATTTTATCTCCTATGCTTTTGCCTTTAGCAAGAACGTTTGATTTCTTTTCGAGTACATAGGTCTCCAGAACATCTCTTCTTTTCTGAGACTGGACAGTCTCAGGTCTTGCCTGCACTACAAAGAGTTCTCCCGTTACTCCGTCCTTTGCCCATTCGATATCCATGGGCATGGATTTCTTATCTTTATTTGAGTAATAGTCTTCAATGGTAACAGCATACCATGCAAGTTTAAGCACTTCGTCGTCATTGATGCAGAAGCGGCGCCGGTCCACCTCAGGAACCTCCACGTTCCGGGTAAGCATTTTGGAGCCGCCCTGTCCATAGATCATCTTGATTTCTTTATCCCCTAAATTCTTCTCAATAATCGGCTTATACCCTTCCTTGAAAGTTGGCTTGAAAACATAGAACTCGTCCGGGTTGACCTGCCCCTGTACGATATTCTCCCCAAGCCCGTAGGAGCCAGTAATAAAGACTACGTCCCTGAAACCCGTTTCCGTATCCAGAGTAAATATAACGCCGCTTGATGCAAGGTCAGACCTGACCATTTTCATTATCCCTATCGACAGTGCCACTTTAAAATGGTCAAAGTTATTTATCACCCTGTAGGAAATAGCTCTGTCAGTAAAAAGCGATGCAATACAGCGTACGCAGGCATCTCGAAGTGCCGGATAACCCCTGATGTTAAGGTAAGATTCTTGCTGCCCTGCAAAAGAAGCAGTGGGAAGGTCTTCAGCAGTTGCCGAACTCCTCACGGCTACATCCGTGTTCTCTCCATACTGCTCGCAGAGGTGATCATACCCGGATTTAATTTCCTGCCAGAGGTCATCCGGAAGTCCTGCATCAAGAATCAGGTCTCTTGCGTTTTTTCCCCTTTTTGCAAGTTCTGATACATCCGAGGTATCAAGCCCTTCAAGTGTTTGCTTGAGCTTGTCTAGAATCCCTCCGGCTTTGAGGACATGCCAGTAAGCTTCAGCAGTAACTGAAAAACCATTAGGGATCTTTACTCCCTTTGGAGTGAGTTCTCTGTACATTTCCCCAAGAGAGGCATTTTTCCCTCCCACAAGCGGAACATCTTCAATCGAAGTCTCATCAAACCAGCGTATGTACTTACTTTTGTTCTCAGACATTTCCCCAAAATCCCCTTTAAAATTATTATGCCTTTAAAATTATTATGTTTTCAAAACAATTATGAAACGTATCCAGGATCTCATGCATTAGTTAGAACGCTTCCCCAGAGCGTACAGGATATCCCTGAATCAGGAAGTTACACGTGCAGATTGTGCATCGATGACAGAAATCAATTTTCCCTATCCAAGTTATTTTGATTTATAGCCTATCCGAAAAGTCAACGTAGGATGTTTAACCTGAAAATATAACCTGAAATGATTTATTTGAGAGTTGAGAGCTTCTCTGCTTTCAGGACCATACTCAGGCCTTCCCGCATAAGTTCCTTTGCTCTTGTCTGACTTTTTGCTTCAGCAAAGATTCGGAAGATTGGTTCTGTACCGGATGGGCGCATAAGAACCCAGCCATCATCGTACCAGATTTTAACACCGTCGGTTGTATCCATTTTGTGCCCAAGTTTTGAAGCCTCAGTTCTCACGATCTCCATCGTGGTATACGTATTTTTAGCAGGCACTTTGGTCTTTTCGTTAAAGTAATGAGGTACACTCTTTTCAAGATCGGAAAGCTTTTTCCCGCCAGCCAAGATCTCAAGGATCTTGGCGCAGCCCATTGCTCCGTCCCTGCAGTACTGGTGTTTTGGGAAGATAAGGCCTCCATTGCCTTCCCCTCCGAAAACGGCATCTACTTCCATCATCTTTCGCGCAACATTGATTGATCCGACAGCAGTCCAGTACAGTTCGACGCCTGCCTCCTTTGCGATATCGACCATACGCTGAGAAGAGCCAACAGAAGTCACTAAAGGACCTTTTTCACGTTCAACTACATATTTTGCCATCATGGCAAGCAGAACTTCATCGTTTATGAACTGCCCATTTTCGTCGACAAAGACTACTCTATCGGCGTCCCCGTCGTGAGCTACTCCCATATCAGCACCTGTCATCTTTACGAGATTAGTAAGTTCGGTTAGGGATTCAGGTAAGGGCTCAGGATTCCTCCAGGGAAAAGTTCCATCAGGCTGGGCTTCAAGGGTCAGCACCTGGCAGCCCAGCTCCCTGAGCAAAAAAGGAAGAGTAAGGGAACCTGCCCCGCAGCCTGTATCTGCAACTACCTTGAATCTGCGGCTACGGACGGCTTCGGCATTCACTGAATTTATAATATTTCTTATATAGTATTCATTGGCTCCGGGATCGGTTCTGAAGCTGCCCGTTTTTTCCCAGGGTGCGATAGCGTATTTTCCTGAGTGAAAGATTTCCTCTATGTCTTTTTCTCCTTCCCTGGAAAACTCCGAGCCGTCCCCTGCAATAAATTTGATCCCGTTATATTCCCTGGGGTTATGGGACGCAGTAACAATGATCCCGGCATCGGCGAAGTCGCGTACATAATACAGGATAGAAGGGGTAGGGATTGTCCCTACATCAATCACACTCAGGCCTGTCGAAAGAGCCCCGGAAACTGCGGCAGATTTCAGCATCTGACCTGAGATTCGAGTATCACATCCTATAGCAACCGTACCTTTCGAATTCATGTATGTACCGAGGCTTTTGGCTAAATTAACCGCCAGCTCAGGCGTTATGAATTCATTGGCGATACCACGCACACCATTAGTTCCGAATAATGCTATGTAAAGTCCCCCCATTATAATTTAAGTAAAAACAATGCCGATTTTTATTTCTCTTAATATGAAGGAACGCGGCTTTGTAGATAAGTTGCCTTGATAGTTTCAGAAGATTAAAAATAAGTAAAGACTACGCGGACAATTTACTTCTAAATCAAGACATTATATTTCAAAACTTCTCTACAAAGCCTAATTTTAAATATAATTTTCTGGATTTCTAGAAAACGACTTCCTATAGGGCTCCTGATATTTGGACTGAACATCAAAGTACTCAGGAATCAAAGCCTCATAGTTACATTCCCAGGGACTTATTCGTTTTCTCAATCGACTTCATGCCGTCGCTCTCAAGTTCCATCATCGCTCTGATTGCATCCACATTTTCAGGAATTGTAATAGACTCCTGATGAATGGCCATGAAAAAGTAAATCTCCTTCTCAGTTACTGTAATGGATTCAGTCCAAACACAATTCTCCCACATGTCGTTTCTTGGGCGCCCTATATCCCTGGCAACTTCAATAATTTCCGCTGTTGAAGTAATCCCGTCTCCTATGAAACGTATTCTGGACTGGGATGAAAAAATTTCTTTGACGTCTTCTGCAGTACAGTCAGTGTTAACATCCATATTTACGGTGTGCAGGTGCATAAGAGTTGTCGGGACTACCAGGGCTGTAGTGGTGATATTGATGTGTGAAAGCACACTCTGTACATCAGGTCCATGGTGGGACGGAATTTTCACCGGATGAAGCACTATTGCGTTAACTGGCCCCTTCTTTATATCATTGGGATCGACGGCCCTTCTTGTAATAGCTGCCCTTACCTTTTTTATCCCAAGTTTCCTGTCTATCGGTGTGATAACCCTGCAAAGCCCTGTAGTGTTGCAGGAGACAACTCTTGTCAGGTCACGGCCCACAGCCTCTTCGTAGTTACTCGCTGCATTAAAAGAGAAACCAGCAATCGGATGGCTCTCGCCCCCCTGCCAGATTGCCTTTAGTCCGATTTTCTCGTACATTGGTTTATTTTTCTCTCCAACTCCCCCAGGAGTGCAGTCCACAACCAGATCTGATTTTTCCAACATTTCTTCAATAGATCCGGCTGCCGGCATTCCTGCCTTCTCAAAAGCTCCGATATTTTCAGCAGGGCAATATATATCATACCCCATCTGGTGTGCTACTGCAGCCTCATAATTAGGCTTCGTCTTGGAAATTCCGACAACTTCCATATCGTCCTGAGCCCTAACGGCATCTGCAACTCTTTTTCCTATGGTTCCATAACCATTTACTGCAACCTTTGCTTTAGCCATTTGTTATACTCCCCTGTTTAGTTTTTGTATATCAGGAATTACAATATTAATGTAAAGATCATACGATAGACATTCTTGTCAAACTCATTTACTGGACAGTTAAAGATTTTAATTTAACCAGTTTTTTGTCTTCCCATCACCGCGTATAGGGTCGTTAATTTTTTCATTTTCGGACTGTTGAAAAATGTGCATACCTCATATACACGATTTCTCCCCCAGATCATTAATAAGATGCTTTCCTGTCATTTTTCTCATATCAAAACTCCCGTTTAAGAAAAATTCAATGACTCCAGACTTTAGGACCTGCGAATTTAAAGAACAAAATAAAGCATGAAGAGACATATCATAAGCATAATAATTTGGATATCATATGATTTCATGCTATTGTTTTTAAGTTCAATTGAATAAGCCCTAACTCATTTTGCATTTGGGTTTAGAGCATAAAAGCTTTTTTAGTTTGAAGAAAATTTGAAAAAAGTTGTTTGAATGACTTAATTGTATCTAAAAAGTTTACCCGTTAAAAACGAATCTAAAAAAGAGATTTACTGACGTATAGGTATTTCAAAACGCTATATAGGAAAAAATAATGGCTAAACAATAAAAATCTCAAACTTTAATTATAAATTGACCTTAAAATAAAAATTTTATATGAGTCATATAACAAATTATCTGAGTCATATAACGAACTTAGTTTTAAAACAAACTGTAAAGACCTTTTAACCTTTAAAAGACCTGGATGCATAACTTTTTAAAGCCGCTATTCCCGGCATAGGCTCACCTGAGAGATAGGTTATGCTCGCACCTCCACCCATGCTTAAATGGGAAAACTTTGATTCAAGGCCGAGCTGGTCAATGACGGCTAAGGTATGCCCTCCTCCTGCGATAGAGTAGTCTGATTGAGCTGCAGCCTTAAGAAGTTCTTCCGTGCCCAACCTGAAATTATCCAGCTCGAAAATACCAGCCGGGCCATGAAAAACGCTTAATCTGGCTTCTTTAAGAACATTGGAGTAATCTGCAATGGTCTCCTGGCCAATATCAGCTATCGGAAGATCGCCTTTTATCTCACCCACTTTGGCTTCTTCACGCTTTCCACCATTGTTTAGCGCTACATCCTCAGGCACTATGATCTTATCCGGGTATTCCTTAAGCAGTTTGGAAGCAATAGAAACCTGGTCCAGAAATTTATGGTCCTCGATGAATTTCCTGTTGACTTCGCCTGCATCGACGCCCATAGCCATCATAAATACTGTAGCTACAACCCCGGTAGTAAGGATTTTATCAGCGTCACCCCGCTTGAGAATATCAGAAATAACCTTAACGATGTCTTTGGCTTTCGTTCCTCCCAGCACAAAGACTGCCGGATGTTCATGACATTTCAAACCTTTGTCCAGACCTGTAATTTCCCTGTCCATGAGGATGCCGGCGACACTGGGCAAAACCTTTGTAAACCCTACCACAGAGCACTGAGACCTGTGAGAGACTGAAAAAGCATCATTTATAAATAAATCAAATAAAGGATACAGCTTCTGAACCATCTGGGTTTTGGCCTGCTCTTCAGGAGCTCGGTTCATATTCTCTTCGGCATAGAAACGCGTGTTCTCCAGGAGCAAGATATCACCCTGCTCAAGGGATTTTATAGCATTTCTTGCGCAAGCGCTGAATATATCATCTTCGTAGGTTACTTCCCGACCCAGAAGCTCAGTCGCCAGTTTTGCATGGACTTCCAGGGTGGTATAGTCCTTATCTCCGGGTCTGCCCTGATGAGACATCAAGACTACTATTGAGTTCTCCAGGGACCGCAAAGTAGGCAAATGACTCTTAATTTTTCTGTTGTCCATGATGTTTCCGTTAGCATCCATGGGCGAATTAAAGTCAACCCTTACAAGTACTCTTTTGTTATCCAGTACAACATCATCCATCGTCAGATAATCCTTTTCAGTAGTTTTCTGAGACATATTATACCTCCCTCAAATAAGGTTGAAAGATTTCACTTTCAGTTCAATGCACCTTTTCTCTAATAGGGACAGAAAGTCATGAACCAGTTTATAATAAATTGAAACAATCCTGGCTTCTGTTCATCTTTTGTCGAGCAAGGCATAGAAAGCGACTGAATGTTTGCGTTGTCCTCCAAGAATAATTACAGCATACGTTGAATATCCGAACATGTAGTAGGATAAGAAAAGACCAGCTTCTTAATGTCCGATGCCTTGAGTCCAAGCCTCATTACCGCAGCGAAAATATTGATAGCTTCTCCGGCATTCGGACCAAGAATATAAGCTCCAATTATACGATCGTTTGCTTCGTCAATAATTACCTTTGAAGCTGCAAACCTCATCTCTGCTTCCCTGGTTGTGTGCCAGCTGCTTCTGTTCCTGAATATTACTTTGTATTTGTTGCTGTCATTAGAGGCACTGGTTCCCACTGAAGCCAGGACAGGTATTGAATGAACTGCGCTTGGAATACCTGTATAATCCACCTCGACACTATTCTCATTAAGAATGTTAGATGCTGCAACTTCTCCCTGAAGGGCTGCTACAGGGACGAGTTGCACACCTCCTGATGCACAATCTCCACCTGCATAGATTCTGGGGTTTGAGGTTCTCATGTGTTTATCAACTGTGATAGCCCCTTTTTCGACCCCAGCCACTGGCTTATTTGTAAGTATCTTGATTCCTGCGGCTTCGGATGCTTTTACAAGCATGTTCACCATATCAGCATCAAAGTGCCGGAGAAGTCTTTCACTTCTATGTAAAATTGTAACTTCAGACATGGCTCTTCGTGCAACATGAGCAAACTCCAGAGAGATGTAACCACTTCCTATGAAAATAATTCTTTCAGGGAGCTTTTCGGTTTCCATGAACTCTTTACTTGTAATTACATACTCTTCCCCGGGAATGTTGAGTTTTCTCGGCTTTGAGCCTGTAGCAAGAAAAACATATTTCCCGCTTAATTTATCCTTCCCGACAACTACCGTGTTTTGATTTTCGAAATAAGCTCTCCCGTGGTACGTGTCAATACCCATGTCAACAAAATGGTTCTCAGTTTTTCCGGGACACTCTTTCACAGCTTCCCTTTTAAACTCGATAAGAGCAGGCCAGTCAATCTTAGAAGGATTTTGTATTCCCGCACCTTTACCTATTAGTCGATTACTCCAGTCCGTGACCTCGGCGAGATCTGTAAACATCTTTTTCGGATCACAGCCTCCGGGAGGAGAGATACCCCCGTACTCTTTCATATCAATAACAGCTGTTTTTAATCCGGAACATGCAACTTTATCCGCAACGGCCCTGCCTGCAGTTCCAGTCCCAATGATTATAACATCGTAATTCTTTTTCATAATCTCCCCTCTTGTTATTCATTCGTTTCCCGAAAAGATAATCGTAAAAAAAGCTATGCTTTATATACTTTTTATTCAATCAATTCTATTATAAGGATAAATAAATCAACTGAACTATTTTTCTGAAAAATTTTCCTGATAGAAAAACAGTGGTTCCTATTTATCTATGGTTCCCTATTATCTATGGTTCCAAACAACTGCTTTCAATTATTAGGCTTATCTAAAAGTAAATTTATTTGTCTAAAAGTAAATTTATTCTTCTTTGAGTTCATTACAAAATTTAGTGTATCGATTCCAAAATGAATCCATTATTGAAGGAAGAATTCATTGATCAAGGAGTGAATTTAAAAGTTCAGGTTTGTGAGCGTATTTTGGAATCTAAACACTAGTTTATCTTACGTACTGTGGAAATCAAGACGCAATAAGGTATGGCAATCAGAGAAAGTAATGAAGTCCTACATAGAGAAGAGCTTGTCTTACTAAGTCAGGAGGAATGGGGGAGTAATATGACATGGAGAAACCATGGAGAACTGTTTGTACGTTGTAAGAAAAATCCTATACTTACCGTTGAAGATTGGCCTTACCAGGCTAATTCGGTTTTTAACCCTGCAGCAGCCATAGTTGATGGTAAAACTCTATTAATGGTGCGTGTCGAAGACCACAGGGGCTTTTCTCACCTTACAGTAGCCAGAAGTAAGAACGGAATTGATAGTTGGGAAATTGATCCTAAACCAACTTTTATCTCAGATCCCACAAACTATCCTGAAGAAATATATGGTGTTGAAGATCCGCGTATAACCTACATCGATGAGATAAAAAAATGGGCTGTGACATATACTGCCTTTTCTGATTCAGGTCCCTTAACAGCTCTTGCTTTTACTGAGGACTTTCATAATTTTGATCGAATAGGAGCTACTCTGCCACCTGAAAATAAAGACTCTGCTGTTTTCCCGGTACGATTTAACGGCAGATGGGCAATGCTACATAGGCCTGTATCTTGCATGCATGGTGCGAAGACAAATATATGGATATCTTTTTCACCTGATATGAAACACTGGGGAAGTCACGAGGTTCTTCTTTACGCTAGGGAAGGAGGATGGTGGGATGCCAACAAGATCGGTTTATCTCCGCATCCAATCCAAATATCTGACGGATGGCTAATTATGTACTATGGAGTGCGCAGGACAACATCTAAAGTGAGTTATCGGCTAGGGCTTGCCCTTCTTGACCTTGAAGATCCCAGAAAAGTGCTCCACAGGTCAGTAGGATGGATTTTCGGGCCTCGTGAAATGTATGAACGGGCCGGAGACTTTAATGATATTGTTTATCCATGCGGATGGGTTGTGGTGGAGGATGAACTCCGCATTTATTACGGAAGTGCAGATATATCTGTATCGATGGCCAGCGCAAAAATGAGCGACGTGCTGCAGTATATCCGTGAATGTCCTGAAACACAGAGTCCAGACATCGCCCTCAATAATATCCAATGCTGATTTCAAGTCCCTAATAGACAACCCGTTGTCCTCAGTTTATGAGGCTGTGAAGAAAGGTCTTAGGAAAAACCATCAGAGCCGGCAGAATAGGTTCGTGAGCAGTAAAACAAAGGAGAACTGCCGTCAACTCGCCTGCTAAAAAAATGAATTGCTTTTCGGTAGGAATTTAATCGAGATGAATATATTACCAACACGTTTAAATTTATTCAAGTTCTAATGAACCATATGGCAAGAAATTATCTTGAGAGAAGAAAAGAGTATCTGAAGGAGTTTTTCTTCGATCCAGAGACAGGAGAACCAACAGGAAAACCGGAATCAATATATGAAAAGATATACGAGTATCTCAATCATAGAGAAAATATAGGAAAATCAGAATATACCAGAACTAATGATGTAATGGCATTAACCGAATTTTGTAAGAACATAAATAAGCCAATAGATAAGCTAACAAAAGTCGATATCTATCAATTATTTGATTCCCTTAAAAAAGGAAAATCCAAATCAACAATTCAATTTCACAAAATAGGAATTAGACTTTTTTTAGATTTTGCTGGAAGAACTGATTTAGCTGAATTATGTAAGTTTGAAAGATCAAAAACAGATGAAAAGCTTCCTGAAGATATACTAACATCTGATGATGTTGAAAAGTTAATTAATGCAGCTTCCAGCCTTCGAGATAGAGCACTTATAGCATTCATGTATGAGAGTGGAGCTAGAAGAGGAGAATTCTTTGAAATTCAAATAAAGCATGTAGTTTTTGATAAAAATGGTGCAGTTGTTACACTTCCAAAAGGTAAAACAGGAGCAAGAAGAATAAGACTTGTTTGGTCTTCAGGATATCTCAGAAATTGGATTGATAATCATCCACTAAGAGAGAATAGAGATGCTTATGTGTGGTGCTCTTCCAGAGATTATACCAAAACATTAGAATATGTAACATTTCAAAATTCACTTAAAAGATTTGCATTGAAAGCCGGAGTTCAAAAGAGAGTAAATATGCATTCATTCCGTCATGCAGCAGCTACCAGACTAGCAAATGATCTTACAGAACAACAGTTAAAAAAGTATCTTGGTTGGAGTGCTGGAAGTGATATGGCTGCAAGGTATGTTCATCTTTCAGGAAAGGACATAGATCAAGCAATCCTAAAGGTTAATGGAATTGAGATAGAAGAAGAAGATAAGACAGAATTAAAAACTATCCGTTGTCCTAGATGCAATGAAATACAAAATGATCAAGAGTTTTGCTTCAAGTGTGGTATGCCTCTCCATGAAAAACCATATCTTGATACAGATACCGAATTAGAGAAATTTAAGAAACGAATAGAATATGAAGTGAAAATGAATACCGAAATTTTGCCAAATCAAATGGAAATTAAAGACTTACAATATAGGATACAAGAAATAGAAGAAATAATACAACTTGGTGAACCTGATAGAAGAATTGAGCATCAAGATGAACGGATTCCACTTCGAAAATTCGAAATACAAAAATATAGAGAAAGAATTCAACATTTGGAAGGAGAAATTAGAAGAATTGAATTTGAGATTGAACAAACGAAGGATTATTATTTACAGCAGATTAATGAATTGAAAAATAGTTAATTTCTTCTAGTCAATTTTATTAATTCCATTTTAAATACAATTAAAAAATAGAGATCTTTTAGATCTCTTTTTTACGTTTTTTATACGTTAACATTAGTATAGGGGTAGCAATCACAATTAGATGCTCCAAAATAGAAAGCATCAAATCAACATTGACAAGATTTTGAAATTCAAGGGTTATCCCTAACGAGATGATAAAATTTATATACATTTTCCTCTAATTTATTAAATATTAAATCAGATGTCATCCAAAATCACAAAGTACTTTTTCTGGAAGAAACATTACCCAAATAGTTAGGTTTATATAGTAGTTATGCGTACTATATTTTAGATTTATCTTTATGTACTTTGTTGAATTTGCGTTGAGTGCCATGCCACTGGCACTAGCGTTAAATTTATAACCGTTTTTTCGTTGGTAGTTTTTACTATTTCACATAAAAACCTTTTATGTATAAGTAAAACTTTTATTTAAACTTTCCTCACTTTTTATAAAAAGTTGAGGATAAATTATACTCTTTTTTCAAATAAGAAATATTATAAATATCAGATTTAAAACAAAAGATTTAAACATCATTAAGAAATTCTGAAAAATGAATGACATTAGATTTATGGAGTATAGTACTTTCAATTCCTATAGCTATAATTGCAAATATTTTTACTCCATTGATTCAACAGTGGATAAAATCTATAAATAATAAAAAATCACTTGAAAAAGTACAAATTGAAAAAGGACAGATTGAAATAATTGAAAATTCTTCTTATGAAGAGATTGGAATAATAAAAGATAGACTTATCAATATCGGTGTTTTCTGTGTACCTTTTATATTATTTACAATTGGTGTATTATTGAATATTTATGAAAATACTATTTTTGTAATTTTATTTGTAATATCTCTTTCTCCATCTATTCAACTCATTATACATCTAATTCAACGTTTAATAAAACTTTTGAGATATAAGAGAGAAAATAAAAAAGAGATGCAGGGAGAAATTGAAAAAATAAAAAATACCTTTGTCACCATATGTATTATGTATTTACCAATTATTATATTACTTTCATTAGATATGAATAACGGGTTTTTTGTATTATTATTTTTACTATCATTTTTCGTATCTGTTTACTTGATTATACGTTATATAATATGTTATGTTCAACTGTTAACTAAAAAGAAATTGATGGATTCATTTTAATTTTAAATCTATGGATTTTTTAATTTTTCTTGTTCGACTCCTATAATAAAAGACAAATTAAAAATTATATTTAATACACAGATTTTATATAGAAAATCTATGCATTTTCTCCCATTTTTCCCTTAATTCTAACTTTTCTATAGAGATATACAAAGAAATGAATAGCTTTATATATTTTCTATGCATATTTATTTTCATGGTGAAATACAAATGAACGAATTAAAATATCCAAAGTCAAATTATCAAAAAGATCCTGAAAATTTACATCTTTACGTTAATAATGTTCGAATTCTTACAGTAGAAGAATATCAAAAATTAAGATCAGCCATTCCAAAGGACGAGTTTAAAACAAAACTTGACATTCTTCTCATAACAGGAATGAGGTATACCGAATATCTTAGATTGTACGATCACAAAGAATGGTATCTTGAAAAGAGAAACATTTTATTTTTGTCGGCAGAAGCCCAAAAGAAGGTCAAAAGGAAACAAAAAGAAAGAACGATAAATAATCTTCCATCAATGTTTAATTATCTTCTAAAGGACTTCTGGCAAGCCCGTAAGCCGCCATTAGAATCCACTTGGAATAAAGACCTTCAGAGATGGTGTATTGCAGCAGGAATAAGCCCGTATGGAGTCTCAGCCAAAACAACTAGAAAGACTTTAGAAAGTTGGATGATTTCAGCAGGTGTTCAGGAATCTACAGTGTGCCTTCGTCAAGGTCATGATAGTCTTACGAGTATGCGTCATTATCAAGGTCTTGCTTTTTCAGATGATGAAATAAGAGACATTAAAAAACAGTTGACAGCATGGGGAATTCTTAAATGATATTTGAAATTTGTTTTATTATTTATCATAATTATTTATTTTATTAAAAAAGTAAGTGAAACAATTGAAAATTAACCTTAATTTTAAACTAAATTGTTAAAGTTAATACTAATAATATTTTTCAAAAATTCCCTTAAATTCCCTTAACTTTTTTTAAAATCACCATCAATAGAACCTATCATGTTTAGATAAAATGTTAATGTTAATGTTAATATTAATACAATTTGTCAGAAAACTATATATATTTCTGAGATAACTATATATTTAAAAAATTCTATATATTTAAAAATTTTGTGGTGATCTAATGAATGTCGAACAATATAAAAATAAAATTGAAGTATTGAACATAAAATTACAAAATCAGGAAATAAGTGTTGAAGAATTAATAATAAATTTCGTTGACCTTGAATCCGATTATGAATTTATATTAAATATAAATAAAGAAATTTCCCTTCGTTTTGATGCCCTTCTTAACCTTCTCCCAACATCAGAACAAATTGATATCCTGCTTGAGAATTCAAATCAACCGAAACTTCAGAAACTGAAAAACGTTGTCAAATCCTTAGAAAAATTCGATAATAAAATAATCAAAGATTATAATAAAAATGTTAGGTCGAGGGTATTATGATTCTCATAGCTGCACCTATTTGTGAAGGAAAAATATACAGTATAAATAACTGGCTTGAATGGATTGCAAGACAGCAGTACACAGATTTTGATTATTGTCTATGTACTGAATCAACATCGGAAGAATTTATTAACAAATTATCACAAATTGAAATAATAAATAGCGGAAATATAAAGAAACCTATAATTTTGATAAACGAAGAAATAATAAAAATTGATAATCCAATTCAAAAAATCTGCAATGCCAGAGAAACAATAAGACTTTACGCTCTTGAAAATGGATATTCTCATATTCTATTTCTGGATTCTGATGTAGTCCCTATTTACATGGATACAATACAGAAATTGTTAGATACTAATTTGGATTGTGTTTCTGGACTTTATTGTTATAAAAATTCATATGTTCCTGTTGCTGTTTCTAGGAAAAGAGGCACAAATCCAACAATAACAGATATGGAAGAAGCCAACAAGAAAAATCAATTGATTGATTGTCTTGTCATTGGTCTTGGATGTGCTCTCATATCAAGACGTGTTTTTTCTGAAATTCCTTTTGATTTTGCCTATTTTGGAAATGAAATTGGTGAAGACTATGGTTATTGTTGGGCAATGGAAAACATTGAAATTCCGAGATATTTAGACGCAAAATTGCTTTGTTTTCATCTCGGAGAAACGAAAAACAACAGGAATGACGGTGGATTTTTCACCGTTGAGAGGGCTGAAAAATGATTGACAGAAAAGAATACATGAGAGAGTATATGAAAAAGAAATATGTTCCAACTGGAAGACCGGTAGGAAGACCAAGAAAACAAGAAATTGAGGAAGATTATGAAGAAGAATACGAGGAAGAAGAAATGAGTACAGCAGATGATATTATTTCCGTTCTTGAAAAAGAAGCAATAAGAAGAAATGGTGAAGTTCCTGAATTGCTCCAATACGCCAAAATCGTAGCTCCATACATCCAGAATTTCACAATGGGATTTCTTGAAAATTATTCGAAATTCAAGCAACAAAACACAAAAGTTGAAACAATTCAACCACCTGCCGGTTGGCTGGAAATGAAACCCCTTGATAGAATGGCAAGAAAATATATTGATCCTGATTGGTATGCAGCAGGTGAACGCTATGAAGCATCAAAAACAGGTGCAGTAAATGTAAATTATATTGACAAAACATACGTACCACCCACAACAATGAAACGTGAAACCTTGAAAGATTTGCAAAATAAGTATCCTGAACCGCCACTAATTGAACAAAAATCTGAAGAAACAGTTAGTGAAAGATTTAAAAAATTCAAGGAAAATGATGAAATTAATGGAAATAAAAATGAAATTGATAAATATAAAAATGAAATTATCGAAAATAACGGTGAAAATGAGGTAATACAAATGATAAATCAAGATAATGTAAAGTATATTCAGATGGCAATAGGCTATCTCTCAAACATGAAACCTGTTGATTTCTGTGAATTTGTTTCTGAAAAGAAATATGAAAGTATGTTAAAAACTTACAAGATGTTCCTTCCAATTCAAACTAAAACCATGCTCAAGCAAACAAAAATTGAAGAATTAGAATCCATTTTTAAGCAAAATTGCCCCGAACACTTTGATGAAATCGTAAATGAAGAAATGGAAGATGAATTTAAAACTTTCTTAAATGAAATTATAAACCTTGGAGAGTAAACAACTATATAGAAAAATTTATAAATATATAGATATGTACATATTATTGGTGATTTAAATGATAAATATTACACCGAAAATTTCAGAATATCAAGCTGAAAAAGTTGAAAATAATGTTAAAATTGTTGAAAAAAAGGTTGATTATTCTGAAATAGGAAAGAAAATAATGTGTATAGCTTCAGGTCTTGTTTCAATATACATACTGTACGATAAATTGAGAGAAGTAAAAGAGGGAAAAGATGGATGAAAACACTATAGTTTCAGTTCTCGGGTTCCTATTTGCCTTCTTTTCTTCTTCTATTATTGTTCGAGAATCGACAAAAAGAAATTCAAAAGACATTGAAAAATTAAAAGATAAATTCGAAGAAATTTCGAGAAATGTTAACGGTTTAACCGTTAGTATTGCTGTTCTTCAAAACGATATCAATTATATCAAAGAATTTTTTGAAAAAAAATAATTCTTTATCTTTTTTCTATATAGATTTTACATTCTATCGGATAATTATATATACTCTTAGAGAAATATATATTTTTATGGCAATAGATATAGATAAAAAAATAAAACTAAATAAAGAATTTTATGGGGAAAAGACAGCCATAATTGCCCAATCTGGCGGTGGAAAATCGTATACAGCCAGAGTAATAATTGAGGAAGGTCTAGCTTCCGGTCATACTTTTGTAATTTTTGATCCACAGGAAGCCTATATGAATCTTCCACAAATGGAATATATTCAAGCTCAAAACGTCAAATCTGTTGCCGGTCTTGGGAAAATTATAGCACAAACTCACAGAAATACAGTCATACTTCTTAAATCTCTTACTATCGAAAAACAGCAGGGATTTGTCAATGATTTTTTAAAATCTTATAAGAAAAACGTATCAAAAGGAATTCAAACACTTGTCATTGATGAATTTCATAAGTTTGCTCCCGAAAGTGAAAAAACAGCTTGTAAAAGTGAAGTAAGAGGATTATTTCAGGAAAGTAGAAGTGATGGAATAGGTATTTTTCTAATCAGTCAAAGACCTCAGAGAGTTGACAAAACATGTCTTTCTCAGTGTACCAATTATTTTATTGGTCGTCTAACTTCTCAGAGAGATCAACAAGCCGTAAATAACTATATAGATAGAACCAAAATGACAAAGGAACTTAGAGATTTTGAAAGTGGTGAATTCTATATAGACGGAATTAAAAGAGATCCTGAAATAGTGAAAATTAGAGAAGCAAAAACAGTACATTCTGGAAATTCTCCAAAAAATATATTAACTGAAAATAAAGTTGATTTTTATAAAAATACTAAAAAATTAATTCGAGGAAAAAATATGGAAAATCCAATAAAAGAAGTTGAAAAAGTCCTACCGGACACAAAATCTTTCTCACACCTTGCAGGTATCGGTATTGACTTTGCTCTTGGTTCTGCTGTTTCTGGTATTGCCGGAAACTTTGTAGGTTCTAAGGTTGCAATTCCGGTTGCTTTCGTTAGCGGTAGAACCGTAGGTTCTCTTGCTACTACTCTTGCAATGTATGCCGGATACAAAGTCAGCCCATACGGAAAAGATGTTCTGATGTATGGTACTGCTGGAAGTGCCGCCTACACCGTAGGTTCTGTTGCTTTCGATATTCTGAAATTAACAAACGTAAACATGAGTGCTCTTGATTTCATAATTCAGACTGCTACAGGAGCACAAAAGCAGTAATAACTTATCATAATTTAAAATAAAATTTAACAAAAATAAAAATAAAATTAACATAATAAGGAGAAAATTATCATGGAAACTCAAAATAAACTCAAAACTTCACCCTTCACTATTTCCAAACTTGCCGAAGGTGCAACCTACCTTACTTCTGATCTTGCCAGTGCTGACGAATGGAAAGACCTTCTGAAATATTCCGTTCCTCTTGGAATGGCTGTCGAAATCACGCCTATAAACTATGTTTTCGGTGAATTCTACACTACAGCAGGAACCACAAGCGGAAATATCATTACTGGCGGTATGTCAAGAATCCTCAAGCAGAACGCAAATGGAACTGAAAGCCGTGAAATTTGGAGCGGTAGCAACAAGATATTTGGTGAACTTGGTGACGAACTCAAAAGACCTAAGCTCAGAGTTCCTGTTGTCGTCAATGCTTCTCAGAAAATTGTAGTTCAGATTTACGGGCTCGGTGCAACTCTCGACGTTTCGACTTCCAACTTCTACATTGAAGCCACCCAGTACTACGAAGATATTTAAATATCTTCTTAATTATTTTAAAGAAGAAAAGGAGGTCAAAATATGTCGTTTCTTACAAAAGCATTTAAGACTGTTGCCGGAGAAGCTGAAAATCTGGCAACTTCTAAAAATATAAAAAAAGTTGCCTCCAAGGCTTCTTCTGCTGTCGAAAATTCACAAAAAACAATTTTCAATGAAGCTAAAACATTATCTGAAAAAAGTTTCAAAACCACATCGGCAATAGGGAATCAAGGAGTAGCTAAAGCCACAGCAGGCGGTAAAGAAATAGCAAAAGATGTAGCTAGAAACTACGCCAAAGGTGCAGCCAAAGTTTCGGGAATTGCAGGAAAAGCAACTGTATTAGGTGGTGCTGCTGTTCTTGGTGTTGGACTCTATAATACTGCAAAAAATGTTGCCGTAGAAACCGATAATCAAAGAATCTACAATCAAGCCAAAGAAAGCGGATATCTGGATTTCCTGCAAAACAATATACCTTCCTCAAATTCTGGAATTCCTTCAGGAAATAGTGCTGTAGGTGCTGATACTTCTGATCTTTTCGATTACCTGTATGGCTCTGATTCTGCCGAAGGTGCACAAACTGCACAAACTCCAACAGGTATCTATCTTTTCGGTGCTGGTCTTGCAGGTGTTGTTGCTTGGAAATTATACGAAAATTCAAAGAAGAAAAGGAAGGTGAAGAAGTGAAGAAGAACACAAAAGTAGCTTTCGGTGTTGGTGCTCTCGGTCTTCTCCTTCTCAAAAAAGCCGTAGATGCTTCTGAAGGTTCTTCTGAAGGTTCTTCAGGTGGTTCTGACGAATCACCTTCTTTCTTCTATCCTTCTGAATCAGAGGATCAGCCGTATGTTCCGAATATACCTGCTGGTGGTTCATCTATATCTTTCATTCCAGAAGGTCAAAGAATGTATTATGATCTTCCTAGCCTTCCGCCATCTCTTGCACCACCACCTGAAACACCGGAACAAATACCTACCTATCAAGCTGCTACTGCCGAAGCCGGAATTGTAGAAACAATTGCAAAATATGTAACTCCTTCGAACGTTCTTGAAGCCGGAATTATTGGAGCTAGTTTCATACCGTCAGCAGGCACGAAAATAGGAAAATCAGCAGCAGAAGCCTTTATAAACAAGGGTGCTTCAAAACTTGATGAATTGAAAGCAGGAACGAAAGCCATTGAAAAGAGCACAGTAGAAGAAATAGGAGAATCAACGATTAAAACAGGCACTAAAAATATTGATAATGTTGTAAAATCCGATGTTGTAACTAAAAGGGTTTTCAAAGAAATTGAAGAAGAAACCCTTGAAAAAGCCGGAAAAACCGGAGTAAAATACATTGATGATATTCTTCAGGCAGGCGGAAAAAAAGCTATTGGACTACTTCCTGTTGTCGGTCTTGGTGCTGGAATTGCTTATGATGTCCTATACGATGATCGATCAATCCCAATTGCAATTGCCGCAAATTTAGGCGGTGATATTGCTGGCGGTGTTGGTGCTGTTGCTGGTACTGTCGTAGCTCCGGGTGCAGGTACTATTGCAGGAGATATTGCCGGACAGATAGCAGTCCAGACAGCAATATACAGTGCTTATGATACGTATTTTGGAGGAAATAATCGAACTCCAACAATATATACAGAAAATACACCTATCACCGATTCAGCACTTGGAAAAACCAATACCGGAAGCTCAATACATTCAGGTCTAACTTCTCTCATGGGTGAAGCACTTGGAAAAGGAACAGGAGAAGCAAAAATAGTATCAAATGTTGGGGAATCAAGTTCTCAAGCTCTCGGAAAAACTGAAACTGGAAGTTCAATATATGGCGGTCTTACAGCTCTGATGGGTGAAGCAATTGCAGCCGAAAAAGCCACAAATACATCAAGTTCAAGCTCAAGCTCTTCAACTCCTTCAAACGTGATAAACGGACACGTTGTTGGGGAAAAATACACCGAAGGCGGACAAACCAAATACGTTGATTCTATGGGCGTTGTTCACGTTGTTGTTTCTGGTTCTTCAAGTTCTAGTTCTAGTTCTAGCTCAAACTCAAAGAGTTCTAGCTCAAGTAGTTCAAGTTCTTCAAGTTCTAGCTCAAGCGGAATCAAGTCTCAAGGTGGAAAAGGAACCGGAGAAAGTAATGTAAAAATTGTCAAAAAGAAATAAGGAGAAAAATTATGACTAATAATAATTTCATTGAACAAAAAATAACAAAACAGGTAACCATTTCTGCCGGTCAAAGTGGGTATGTCAACATTGACATACCTTCCGGTAGACAGGTACTCCTGAAAGGCTACGGGTACACTTGGTTTGCATCAAACAAGTATTCTCTCACCACTGGAAATGTAACTTTTCCAAGCCGTACCGATCAGGAAGGAAGCCCAAGTATTCCAAGAATTTTCGGAATTCCCTATCCTTGTCGATCAGGCGGATACCTGAGACTCTACATTGAAAACGGTGACAGTGGAGCACACACTTACGATGTAGTTTTCTATATACTGTCTACAGAACTCTTGAACGAAGAATCTACAGGCGGTGACCTCAATCTTACTATTGGTGGTTCGAGCGGTGGCGTTGCTTCTACTGTTTCAATTTCGAATAATACGAATACAACGTTTGCTGATGTCATTGCAAGAGGAGACGGAAAGAACGCTCTTTGTGTTGATACTGAACTGTCACTACATACCGATAGTCTTACACTTTCTAACGTTTTTGTGGCTTCTCCAGATGGATCTGTAGGAAATGCCAATTATATGAAAATTGATACCAATAGAAGGCTTGAAGTTGTTTCTGGGGAAGACAGAACACCGACACATTCAAAAGCTACGATAGGTACAAGTTCAACCACTGTCATTGCTGCAAATGCCAACCGGAAAGCCCTGATAATTATCAATGACGGAACCGAATCTATGTATATAAAATTAGGTGCTTCTGCTGTAATGGCTGAAGGAATCCGAATAAACGCTAACGGTGGAGCTTATGAACTATCGAAAGAACTAGGAAACCTTTACACCGGAGCAATAAACGGAATATGTGCCAGTGGCAACATGAACGTGCTGGTAACTCAATTCGTATAAGGGGGTCAAAAAATGCCATTAAATAATTCAAATATTCTTGATTCTACCGGAAAAGTCCCTATGAATATGCTTCATGCCGATGAAAATAACGGCATTCCTATATTAGATGCTAGCGGAAATATATTGATTCAAGGTTCATATCTTAAATTGAAAAAAAATACATCAAATAATATCATTGTAAAGGAACGCACATCTGATGAAACATGTATGTACATTAATCAAGTTTCAGCAAACAATTATGACATGTACATTGTGAAATCAGGAAACCAAAAAGTAATACATACCGGAAATGTTAATGCCGTTAATGGTGTTGCCGGTCTTGATTCTACTGGAAAAGTGCCGATAGCAAACCTTCCAATCGGACAAAATAACGGTATTGCTGGTCTTTCGAGTACTGGTGCTCTTACGTTTCCATCATCATTAATGATAATGTCAAACGGTGGACTTAATTCTGATCTATATATCAGAAATTATAATGAAGACGCATTGAAAATTAACAGGGTTAGCACTAACAATTACATTGGGTATGTGAAAAAGGATGGAGTTTGGAAACAGGTTCTTTGTGATGGTGATGTAGTACCCGGAACTCTTGGTAGCAACCTCTATAAGACCGGTACATCAATACCTGATCCTTCAGGGTATACAGATGGAGATATATTCTATCATACACCTGAAAACAAGCTATACATACGAGTTTCGGGTAGTTGGGTTCTCACCAATACATTCAGTACTCCAACACTGGATAGTCTGTCTACTGATGCAAGTTATGATGATTTTGAGGATGCAGTCCAAAGTGTGCAGACAAACAAGAATCTTGGAACACTACTTACGGAAGCTGGTCAAAACTCAAATTTCCAGACAGCAGTACAGGCAGTGCAAACTAACAAGAATCTTGGAACACTACTTACGGAAGCTGGTAAGAATTCAAACTTTGATACTGCCGTGAATAATGCAGTATCATCAACAACAATAAACAATGCTGTTACAGCCGCTACAGTGAACAATCTTTTGTATTCTTCTGTTGCAAAAATCGGAAGTGGATCTTATACCGGTGATGGCGTTTCTGGTCGTGCTATTGCACATGGATTAGGAAGAACACCTAAAGCTGTAATAATCCTATGCACTTCCAACAATCAGGTATACATAAACCTGACTGGAACAGGATTTGTAAGAATCGACTCCTTGAATAATATTGCTGTGACTGCATGGACATCGACTAATTTCTATCTGGTTCCAAGTGGTGTAAATTATTCTGGTGGAACCTTCAACTGGATTGCTTTAGGGTGATTATATTGTCCGAACTTAATTCGGACATCTTTTTAAGTGACAATAGACATATTCACCTTTAACCGTTATCGAAAAATGAATGTTGTCATATTATTTAAATCTTTTTTGTCCGAAACTCCATTTTATATAAATGTTTTGGTAATTGTCATAATTTATCATAATTTCTCATATTTGTGTCAACCCAAATCAAAATAATTTTGAGTGAACAAAGTATATAGTTATACATTAATGAATAATTTTATACGTCACTCATTCTCCTTATTCAAGTTTTCAGTACTGCTATTTTTTGGAAGTTGACGCAACCCATCAGAAAGATTTATATAGTTTTAGAGATTAGTATATTATATAAAGTATTATAATAAGTTTAAATAAAAAATTTTATAAAATTGGAGGAACTAAAAATGAAAAATGCAACTTATGCAAGAAAACTTAATCAATTTAACACTATCGGCTTAACTATTCCAAAAGAAGTAGTTGAAGAAATGGGAATTACAACAGAATCATTATTTAAAATTTCTGTTGAAGATAACACAATAAAATATACAAAGTTGGTAATTTAAATGGAAACTAAAATTCAAAATACTGAATTATTCAATTTATGTAATGATTATTTTTTAAGTCCAGTACAGGACTTAAAACTTAAAGATGAATTAAATGAATGTTTTGGAAAAATAATAAAGAAAGAATTACCTAATTCAGAATTTACAATAGTTGAAATTGAAATTTTTGATGATAAATATGTTTTCAAAGGTGTCGAAATTGAATTTGCTGAACCTGAAGAACTCTATTGTTGGAGAGAAATAGAAATTAGAAATGAAGGAAATTTGGAACAATTCTTTTGAGGTGTTAATGATGGAACTTCTATGTAAAGATGGTAAACTTATGTCAGTTGAAGAAATTAAACAGTTAAGAAAAGAAGAAGAAGTTGAAAATAAAGAATTAGAGGAATTATACGATAAAATAATTAAAACATTTGGTGAAGGTGTAAAGCATTTAAATTATAAAGATAAGGTAATTTATATTAGTATTCATGATTCTTCGTATGCTGGAAATGGGTATGATCCTTACAGATAAAATAATAAAAACACAAATTGAAAAATAATAAAATATGGGAGTGGTTTATATGATAGATTTAAGTAAACACAATTTGAATTTCTCTTTTAATAAGAATATAAATAACGAAATATATAAACCTATCGTTAAAAATGTAGATCCAGTTGTAAAAGATAATCTTATAGATCAATTAAAGAATTACTTGAAAATTGATGTTCATACAGCATTGAATATTTATGATATTTGTGAAAAAGATCAAGGATTCGAAAATATTCAAAATATAATTCATATTCCTGCTGAAGAAGCTGAAAAAATTTATGAAATTGTTTCAAATTATATAAAAAACGGTATATGTAAATTAAATGTATTTCCTAAAATTATTGAAAATAAAATAGATGTATCAAACGAAGAAGTAATAGAAGAAGTAAAAATATTTAATGCTCCTACTGAAGAAGCTGAAGTAATTATTGAAATTCCAGAATATAATTTCAAATTCACAATTACATTTGATAATCATTATTTCATATCAGTTCAGGATTTAAAGCTGAAATTTGAATGTAAAAGGGATATTTTACAATATAATAAAACAAGAGATAAAGATTTAGCAGAATTTGTTAAAACTTATATTGGTGTTGAAAAAGCATTTGCAGCAGAATTAGTTAAAATATTCAACGTTAAAATGCATGAAAAATCAGATGAAATAAAACAATTAGCTTATACTGATGAAGATCAAGAAAGTCATACACTTGAAGAAATAATATGGAATGCTGCTGATGCAATTGCAGAAAAATATAATGTAATTTGTATGGCAGAATCAAGAAAACTTTTCCTATATAATCATGGAATTTATCTTTCAGATGGTGTTGAAATATTTTTGGAAAATGAAGTTGCTGAATATGCAGATCAAAAATATATGGTCAAATTACTTGAAAAAAGAATAGATGATGTACTTCACCGTATTGAATACAAAAATTCAGTATCACAGAAAGAATTTGACAAAAACAAAAATATAATTGTATGTAAAAATGGGCTTGTTGATATAAATACTGGTGAACTTAGACCACATACACCTGGTGAAGTTTACACGTCAAAATTTGATTTCAATTACGATCCAGATGCAAAGCTTACACCTGAATTTGAAAACTTCCTAAAAACAGTATTTGAAGGTATGGAGTACCAAATAGATATTGCTCAGGAATTCTTTGGATATTGTCTTACAACTGAATATTTCATTCAAGCATTTTTGTATATGCTTGGTGGTGGTGGAAACGGAAAAGGCACATTCTTGAACATTCTTACAGCCTTTGTTGGTGAAGAAAACACATCTGCATTAGCACTAACTGAAATTTGTGGAAAAGACAAATATACACTTGCTGAACTATATGGTAAGAAGCTTAATGTTTGTGGTGATATTGCTGCAACAATCGTTAAGGAAACAGATAACCTGAAAAAGATTACAGGTAGAGACAACGTAAGTGCTCAATATAAATATGGGCAGTTATTTAAATTTAAAAATTCAGCAAAAATAGCATTTGCAGGAAACAAAAGTGCAATATTCGATGATGATAGTAAGGGATTCGTTGACAGATTAGTGTTAATTGATTTTCCAAACAGATTCAGGAACACAAAAAACGATGATCAAAAAATGGAAGAAAAATGTACAACAAAGGAATCATTATCGGGAATTCTTACATGGGCTATAGCTGGATTGAAGAGACTTAGGGAAAATGGTAAATTCAGTCATCAAAAATCATACAAAGAAAAGATGGAGTTACTGAATCAGAAAACAAATCCTGTAGAATTCTTCGTCAAGGAATGTGTAACCCCACTTCAAGGAAATTATTTAAGTACTGATGTAATTTTCAATTACTATAAATTATTCCAGCAAAAACATAATCTTCCAGAATACAAGCAGAGAGATTTTGTAACTGAATTCAAAGAACATTTATTTGAAAACGGTATTCATTATGATTGGAAGCAAAAAACGTATGATGGAAAGGTTAGATGGTGTATATTTGATATTGGTGTTGATATTTTCAATAATTGTCAGAAAACAAACCCTAAAAAATATGATCAACCTTTAACTAACTTCATTGATACTGAAGAACGTAACCCCTTAAAATTAAGTTTAAATTAAACTTAATCATCTCTTTTTTTCTAATGTTAAAAAAATCAATATCGACTATTTTTCCATGTTAAGCATGTTAAGCTTAATCAACAACGGTTGACAACTTCATACCATAACATGAACTTTTCAATTCTCTCTATATAAAATATTTTTTTTCTATATTTACAAAAAAAATATTTCCTATACTAATTTCTATTTTTCTTATGTTAAGTTAAGAGAGGGGTAGTAGATAGTGTTTTTACTTAACATACTTAACATTGTAAAAAATGGTAGTGTCAACTGATACTGGTCGATTTTAACATGACTTTTAACGCCAAAAAATCCAATGTTAAATTCATGATGAATATAGATTTTCATCCATAATTCTATCGTGAACACCATCCAAAATACCTTTCAGAACTCCATACGTCACGTTTTGACAGCTTTTTTGTGTAGGATGAAGAATTAGAACGGATAAAAAAGAGATGATATAAAAGAGAATAATTTATGGCAAAATATAAAACGATTTTTATCTTTATATAGTTTTTGTAGGGAGTGTAAAATTAACAATTTTCTTAAAAAAAGACATTTTTATTAGTAAAATGAGTTTATTTATATACCTTTAGATCACATGTTATGTTAAAAACTTATCGGTTTCTTTATGATAAACGTTAAATCGTCATGCTGGTTAGTTTTTGGATACACACCTAATGATTGCAATATCAATCCCCCAGAATGTTTTTGGAGAGATAACTAATTTTATTTCTAAAACATGTCGTTCTGATTTACCTAATTCTTTACTTATTGCTCAAGCATTCATTATGCGGTATCCAGAGTACGGAAGAGAATATGGACTTTCGATTATAAACTCTGTTATAGAAGACGGAATAAAACGTGGACTTTTTAATTAATTATTGTCGGGATATACTCATTTTTAATAATTTTTAATTATTTGCATATCAATGTTTATTGATACGTTGATGCATTTTTCTATAAACATGAATAGAATTAAGTTTGGTAATATATCCATTTCAATAATATTTTCGGTAGAAATATATCGAAGAGCCTGTTGACCTTCTTTTTTTTAAAGCAAACTCATATACCTTTTTGAGAGAACAAGGAGAATAAACAAATTCCAGACTGCAAGCACCGCAAACACAGTCAGGTCAGCATATACTAACCCTACGGGAATCTGAAACAAAGCCTGTATGACATTTTGTATATCTTTTAGATATAAGGCTTTTTGAATTTACCGTAGTTCCTGATAAACCGAGTTCACTGATATATTATATAAGAAGTACTTACTCTCATATAAGAAGTACTTACTCTCGGTTTTCCAATCAAAATAAATTTACTTTTATTTTTTTATCTTTTTTCAAATAAAAATGAAAACGCCTATATAATTTCTAATCTTCCCAGTGTTACTGGAGGACTTCTATGAAATTTAACAGGGTTTTTATGGTTCTTCTTCTATCCCTGGCACTTACCCTTGCAGGAAGCGGGTGTGTCTCGGAAAGCGAAGGAGCACAAGAAAATGACAATATAGAAGCAGATGCTGAGAGCGAGGTATTGAACATCCGGGCGAATCCTGTGACTCCCTGGAATCCCGAACCAACCGAACCGGTTATTGACTCGACCGCTTACATTCACCCTCAGGCATCAGTGATAGGGAGTGTGACAATAGGCGCTCGTGTAATGGTCTCCCCAATGGCTTCGGTCCGGAGCGACGAAGGTATGCCAATCTTTGTAGGGGATGATAGTAACATCCAGGACGGTGTTGTACTCCACGCCCTTGAGACGATTGACGAGGAAGGCGAATCTGTGGAGAAAAACCTGGTTGAGGTTGACGGGAAAAAGTATGCAGTCTATGTTGGAGAAAGAGTTTCTCTTGCTCACCAGTCACAGGTTCACGGCCCTGCCTATGTCGGAAACGACACATTCATCGGAATGCAGGCTCTCGTTTTTAAGGCTAAAGTAGGAAATAACTGCGTACTTGAACCAACATCGGCAGCAATTGGTGTAACAATCCCTGACGGCAGATATGTCCCTGCAGGCACTGTAATTACTTCTCAGGTTGAAGCCGATAAACTGCCCAAAGTTACTGACGATTACGCATACAGGCATACAAACGAAGGCGTAGTATACGTAAACACAAACCTTGCTGAAGGATATAACGCATAATAACACTACTGTTAAAAGTAGAAGGTAAGCAGTTTAACAAATAACTTGATAGAAATGTACAGGCAAACAGAATTGTACAGGAGATAAAGTCCCAGAAAATGAATTCTCTTTTAACCGAAAAAAAACCTTTAGCGAATCATTTTTTTCTGCCCGGAACTATCTGTCTTATCCTGTTTTCGGGCAAATCCTCTATTTAACCTTATTTTCTCTTCAAGAGTTCAGGATTTGTTGTTTCAAAATGTGAGAAAAGCTGGAAGATTTCATTTCTGGTATTACGAAATTGTATCAGCTGACTAGCCGGCAATTAACAGGAATTTCAATTTGTGTTTAACTATTTCCTGAGTTCAGTTAACGAGATATAATATGGACTAATATTTCGATATAATATATAATTCATTATTTATAATATTTAAATTAATTTTTTTTAAGTTCACGGTGAGGATTCATGAGAAAAATACTCAAAGATTTATGCTTGTTAATGTTCATTGTAATTCTTATCCTGCCTGTAGAGGCAGTGCCCGGTGAACTGTCCGAGTTCGGTAACTTTACAGGAGGATCTGGATTGAATAAAACAGAAAATGCTTCTAGAAATTATTTTGATTCAGACTCAGGTTTAATCTGTATTGACGCAGGAAAGACTGTAGAATATGGAGAAATCATTTCTTCAGATGACCTTGTAGAAGAAATCACTTTTCTCACTGACAGTCCGGAATCGGAACTTTTTCCTGTGTGGACCGCGGATGGAGAATATATTCTGTACACTATTGAGAGAAACCAATCGGATAATCTTGAATCATATAGAATAAAAGCAGACGGAAGCGAAATAAAACGAATCGGTACTGGAGAAGGAAATCTTACCGGCTTCAGTGATTTAAGTCTGGATGGAAGAGATCTGGTTATCATAAAGTCAATTGATTCTCAACTTGATCTTTATCTGGCAAGTCTGGAAAACGGAACAGTAATACCGGTTACTAGTGACCCGCAGATTTCCGAAGGCTGGGGTGCATGGTGCCGCCTTGGAAAAAAGATTACCTATACACAGGAACCTGCAGGTATGCCGTCTCAGTTATGGATAGTTGACCGGGACGGAAGTAACAAAACCAGGTTGGGTACTTCAGAAAACGTGGGAATTGGAAAGGATTGGTGCCCTCTAGGGTTAAGAGTAATATATAGTGCAAAAGACTTAAAACAAGCAGATGATCTGTGGGTAATAGATTTTTATGGTACAAATCAGACCCAATTAACGAATACATCCTATAATGAATGGAATCCCTCTTTCAGTCCTGATGGAAAATGGATTGCATATGTTTCGGATGAAGGAGGAAGCCCTGACATATGGCTCAGGGATATCGAAGGAAACTACAGAGCAAGAATTACAAACAACATTGGGAGAATTGATTCTATCCCAAGGTGGAGTCCTGACGGATCTGAAATAGTTTTTGCGGGACACAAGCCGGGGAACGATTCCAGTATTGATTTGATAAACAGCTCAGATACTGTTTTAATAAGTGATCTGGATGCCAGTTTGATTAATGATCTGGATTTTGATCCGCTAAATGGTTCGGATATTGACCAGACAAACAGTTCGGATATTGATCCGACAGGCAGTTCGGATAACGGTTCAATAAATGTTTTGAATACAGCTACAAACAATGATTCGGAAATTGTTATAATAAAACTCCTGTCTGCACCTCATATCTCCCCTTACCCAAAAATTACCGGTGTTGAAGTCAATCCTCCCGAAGAACTCTTACAGGAAGGGAATGTCACAGTTTCCATAACGGTAACGAATGAGGGAGGAAACGCGAGTGAGGGAAATATCTCAGTTTCCTTCCCAGGTAAAGAGAAAATTAAAAGAGTAGAAGGGACAAGCAGTGTTGTTGGTGTTTATTCAGAAGGAAGTCTTATTCAAGGGAAAAACGGAGAGATAGCTGCGCAGTATCCGCTTGTTGAACTCACAGAATATGAATGGGGTGCCGGGCAGGAAGAAATTCTCAACGTGACAGTGGTACCGAATAATGAAACTGAGGAAATTGTATTTTTCGTACGGGCCGAGCTGAAGGATAAACGCACGGAAACTTACAGGAGAGATCCTTTACTCTCTGCAGATGAAGACCAGCAGGGATTAGATGTCCACAAGTATCTATTGAAAGTGAGATGAGAGTTCTCCTTTTCACTTTTCTCAGTTCTCCTTTTCTCTTTCTTTTCTCCTTTATACTTTCTACTTTTTCCTTACCTTTCTTGTTCTTTCTATCTTTCTTGTTCTTTCTATCTCCTTTAACTCATTCGTCCAGCCCTTTTCTTCCTACAATATAGTTTGCAACCCTGAGGGCATCCCTTTCTCCGGTCTCTTTTTCAGGAGAGTCGCTCAGTTTCACTACCGGGATCCCGTTAATACTGTGGAGCTTTATTACCATATTGAGGGGGGGACTTTCCTTGAAGAATTCGGAATTATTGGTAAGGCTTGTGCCTATCCCGAAACTGCAGTTGATCTTACTTTCACAGTATTTTTTGAGCCGGATTGCGGCTTCGGCATTAAGGGCATCGCTGAAAACAATAACCTTTTTCATGGGGTCAATACCCATTTTTCTGTAATGTTCTGTCACCCTGTCCACAAAGGCGAAAGGGTCTCCACTGTCGTGTCTGACACCATCATAGATTTTTGACAACTTCAGGTCCATATCCTTAAAAAAAGCTTCAGAGCCAAAGGTATCCGTAAGGGCAATTCCAAGGTCTCCTTTGTAGACCTCCACCCAGTTTTCAAAAGCGAAACGGTTAGCGTACCTGAGCCCGACAAGCGCAGACGTGCCCATAATCCATTCGTGCCCTACCGTACCTATGGGTTTTATCCCATACTTTTTTGCAAAATAAACATTACTTGTCCCTGTCAGGGTTTTTATTTGCATAAGATTTTTCATTACAAGGTCATGGAGTTCAAAACTTCTCCGCCTGCGGGTCCCAAATTCTGCAAAGAGGCAGCCGTTATCCTCAAGAATCTTTCCGATTTCCAGGATTTTTTCTCCATAGGCTGCAAATACGGGTTCGAATGTTCCAGAACTTTTAGTACTTCCGCTCCACTCTTTCTCTATAGTTGTGAAGTAGAGTTCGGAAACAGCAGCCATAAGGACAATCTCCCACAAAATCGTGCTGTGCCAGGGCCCTTTTATCCGCATGTCCAGTTCATTTTCCCTGGTAAGACAGACTTCTACCTCTTCTGGCTTGAAGCGAAAATTTTTGAGGTACTCAAGGTACATCGGCTTCAGAAAAGGACAGTGTTCACCAAGCCAGTAATATTCGTCTTCTGTCAGTTTCAGTCCAGAGATCTCTTCATCTATGACTCGTCTGAGAGCTTCTACAAACTCTTCGGAGAAGCGCTGAGATCCCCGATTAGTAAAACGGTATTCTGCTTCTGCCTTTGGAAATAATTCCAGTACAGCCATCTGCATGGTGAACTTATAAAGGTCGTTATCGAGTATTGATTTTATCACGGAAGGCCTTCCTTTAACGTTTTAGGTTGCTTCTGGCGCAACATCCGTAACTATTTCTATTTTATTGAGGCTTTTTGCTTCAGTATATAGCCCGTTTTGTTTTTAAAATTTCTGATGTAACTGCATAAAACAAGTTTTCTTTATTAAGTTCAGAATCCTCCGAATCTTTTTCCTGCCCATCTCGCCAAACAAATAATTACCGGAAAGCAGATACTTATTCATGACATTAATTTAAACAGGGGATTTTCGGGATATGAAAAGAAAACTTAAGTTCGCAACTGAATGCGTGCATGCGGGAGAAAAACCGGATCCCGTGTTCGGGGCACACACGACTCCTATATTTCAGACTTCAACCTTTATTTTTGAAAGCGTCGAGCAAGGGGCTTCCAGGTTTGCAGGAGAGGAAGACGGATACATATATACTCGCATTCCTCCGAACACACCCACACACGCAGTCCTGACAGAAAAGTTTGCTGCACTTGAGGGAGGAGAAACAGGCCAGACCTTTGCTTCAGGCATGGCAGCAATCACCGCAGTTGTGCTTACAGCTCTCAAACAGGGAGACCATCTGATCTCAACGGATGTAGTGTACGGCTGTACCTACAGCCTTTTTTCGGAAATTCTACCCGGGCTCGGGATAGATGTTACTTTTGTAGATACAACAGATATAGAAAACGTAAAAAAAGCTCTCAAGCCGGATACCAAAATGATTTTTCTGGAAACCCCTGCCAATCCTACCCTGAACATATGCGATATCAGGGAGATTGCCGGGCTTGCCAGAAAACAGGGAGTCATTTGTGTTGTAGATAATACCTTTGCCACGCCTTATTTCCAGAAGCCGCTTCTGCTCGGGGCAGATATTTCCCTGAGTAGCTGTACAAAATACATAGGCGGACATGCAGACCTGCTTGGCGGAATTGTTGTATGCAGCAAAGATTTCATGAAAAGTCTGGCAAAGGTTGTCGGATATACAGGCGGGGTCATGGGCCTTCATGAAGCCTGGCTCTGCATAAGAGGGCTTAAAACTCTGCACATCCGGATGGAAAGACATGCTGAAAATGCGCAGAAGGTTGCGAGTTTCCTCGAATCACATCCCGGAGTAGAATGGGTAAGATATCCGGGGCTCTCAGACCATCCGCAACATGAGGCTGCAAAAAAACAGATGAGCGGGTACGGAGGCATGCTTTCATTCAGCATAAGGGGCGGGATTGAAGCAGGAAACAGGCTTATGAATAATGTCAGGCTCTGTTCCCTTGCAGTAAGCCTTGGGGCAACCGATACTCTCATCCAGCATCCCGCTTCCATGACACATGCCTGCGTTCCGAAAGAAGTGAGGGGAAAAGTAGGCATCACTGACGGACTTGTGAGATTGTCTATCGGAATCGAAGATCCTGAGGATATAATTGCAGACCTCGAACAGGCTCTTTCAAAAGTCTAATGGAAGGCAAAAAAGGAATCTCACCTTGAAGATTTCACCTGTCTTATTTTCGGAGCCAGACAAGATATATGTGCCTCCGGAATAATCTTTTGTCTGCACTTAAGCACAGGATTAAAACCGCAACAATAAAACCCGGGGGGAATTCATTTGAAAGCACTCGTATTCGGAGCTGATGGTTTTGAAGATGTCGAACTTATCTACCCTTATCACCGTTTGAAAGAAGAAGGAATAACCACACACGTAGCCTCAATGAAAAAAGGACCGATAACCGGAAAACATGGGTACGAGATCAATGCTGATATCGCCTTTAAGGATGTAAATCCTGCGGATTATGATATCCTTGTAATATCCGGAGGAAAAGGACCTGAAAAAATGAGACTCGACAAAGATGCCCTTGAGATTTCAAGGCATTTTTTCAAAGAAAATAAACCCGTTGCCTCAATCTGCCACGGTCCGCAGGTTCTTGTTTCGGCAGGCGTAATAAAAGGAAGGAAAGCTACCTGCTGGATAGGAATCAGGGATGATATAATAGCTGCAGGCGCACAATACGAAGATAGTGAAGTTGTCGTAGATGGGAACTTTGTATCCTCAAGGAGACCTGGAGACCTTCACGCTTTTGGAAGGGAAATGATTAAACTGCTGAAGTGAACAGGAAACAAAATTTTTTTCTTCTTTTTCTTTAATCGCTTCTCTTATTTACACGTATTTAACTTTGTTCTTTAGTCTTTATTTATTAAATTTCTATTTTTCCCGATCTATCACCAATCAATAGAACTTTTTCAAAATGTCTGAAAATCAAGTCGCACCTGTGATATTATTTCTACGAATAATGGTCTGGACTGGCATGTCTGGACTGGCATAATCCTTCCATTTATGGTTGTAGAGTTCAATAATGAATAGGATTAGAACCGTACCTTGAACCTTGTTTTTTTTCCTCTTCTACTTCTATTTTATGCGATACAGTTTCGCCAGTCGGTTTTTCCTCTTCCACTTTTATTTTATGCCAACCACGCAAACCGCGACATTCTTTGCAATGAATAATGTGTTTTACAACATGAGCAAGCCCTATTATCGCCAAGATACATCCCACTATTTTTAGAAATTTATGCATGATTACTCACTCCAAGCTATTATTGTACCTTATCGTTTATGAAGATACGCAAACAGGTAGAAAGCCTTCACTTATACAGCAAATAAGATATGCACAAAAAGAATCAACTATGATTATTAATAATCGAAAAGCGGTTTATTGACGGAACAGCGATATTTGAAGTAAAATGACCATCAGTAGCCACAAAAAACCTTTCAAGAGTCAATGTGAATGGCTGCATTCCTTACTTGCGGCAGCAATTTATTTTATAAGTTAACCTCTTGAGCGTAGCGAAAAAGACTTCATGCTGTTTCGATTACATTGCAACTACAAGAAAAATCCATGATTTTTCTGTCCCGAAGCGGGATTGGGCGATCATTTAAATATCGAGGGTGATATGTATAACAGGATAGGATGATCGACGAAGTGCTAAAGGTTTTCAAAAAGCTCGATGCAAAGGATTTCAGGATACTTACAGGCATCGAGACAGGGATGAAACATTTTGAGTGGGTGCCGGTAGAGGAGCTTAACAAGTACACTAAAATGCCTTTTGACAAGCTTGAATACAGGCTGAAAAAGCTTGTGCGGGATAAGCTTGTTGTCAGAACCACCCAGCCTTACGAGGGTTTTCAGATTTACTTTGAAGGGTATGATGCCCTTGCTCTCAATGCTTTTGTAAAAAGGAAAAGTATCAGTGCCATAGGGGACGAAATCGGGGTAGGCAAAGAGTCCGTCATCTTTGAAGCAATCCGGCAGCCTGAGCTTGCAATAGGGGAACCATTTCCGGTAATAATCAAATTCCATAGGGAAGGCAGGACCAGCTTCAAGCAAATAAAAAGAGTACGTGAGCACCTCGGGGAAAGAGAACACTTTTCCTGGATTTATGCTGCCAGGCTTGCAGCCCAGAGAGAGTATGAGATCATGAGCAAGCTTTACCCTCAGGTTTCCGTTCCCAAACCCCTGGATCAGAACAGACACGCCATAGTCATGGAAATTGCAAAGGGCAGCCTGCTCTCAAAAACAAAGGTTGTTGACCCTGAATGGTACCTTGATGAGATTCTAAATCAGGCAAAAATAACCTATTCTCTCGGAGTTATTCATGCTGACTTAAGTGAGTATAATATCTTTGTATCTGAAGAAGGCGTCCAGCTCATTGACTGGCCTCAGTATGTCACTCTGGACCACCCTCACGCCGACGAAATTCTCGAAAGGGATATTTCAAATATCCTGACACACTTCTCCCGAAAATATGACATCAAAAGGGAGCTTGGAAAAGTTCTGGAAGAAATTAAAAGTAGAGCAGAGAAAAGCTCTGTAAGTGGGGAAAAAAACTCAGAAGAGTTTGAAGAAATCTCTGAAGAAGGGAATTTTGAGACTGAAGAGTATGGAAAAGAAGAATTTGAGGCAGAAGAGTTTGAGACAGAAGAGTTTGAGACGTTTGAGACAGAGGAATTTGAAGCAGAGGAGTTTGAAGCAGAAGACCTCGAGCCGCAAGATCTCGAAAAAGCTACCCCTAAAAAAGATACTTCAGGTAAGGACTAAGTTTTTCGCAGCCGAAATAAACTCTAAGAAGTTAAGATATTATATTCTTCAGCAGGATGTCACTGAGAATTTTACCCTTCTCTCACTCCAGTTTATGACTGTTTAAGAAATCCAATGGAACTGGATTTCTTGACCTATTTATCACTCTTAATTCTTTTTTACTCATATCTTTTCTCTTATTATATTCATCTATTCTGGTCAGGTCATCTCTTTCACTCAATTAATTCCTCCTTTATCAGGCCATAAAATTGTGAAAGTACTTCCTTTTGTTAATTTGCTTTTAACTTTAATTTCTCCACCCTGCATCTCAACCAGACGCTTGACTATTGTCAAACCCAACCCTGTCCCGCAATACTTTCTTGAGAGTGTAGAATCAACCTGTTTAAAAGGCTCAAAAATTATTTGCTGCTTATCTTCAGGAATGCCTATTCCATTGTCTCTGACGCTGACTTCTATTACATTTTCCAATTTCTTAGCTTCAACCTCTATATGTCCGTTTTCGGGAGTAAATTTCAGGGCATTATTAACGAGGTTATGGAGAATTTGCTTGAATTTTACTTTATCAATATAAATATTCAGATCAGCAGGCTCAGCTGTGAATTCCATGGATATATTTTTTGAAGTAGTAAACGGAAGTGCAAGATTTTTAACATCCTCAAAAACTTCAGCAATACTTACGTTTTCAAAAGTTAGTGAAACATCCCCAGACTCTATTCTTGAAATATCCAGAATATCATTAATCAGATTGAGAAGGTGATTTCCGCTTAAAGAAATGTTTTTTAGATATTTTAGCTGCTTTTCATTAAGTGGCCCAAACATCTGGTCAATCAGTATATCAGAATAGCCTATTACTGAATTCAGAGGAGTTCGCAATTCATGGCTTACTGTTGAAAGAAACTCACTTTTTGTCCGGTTAGCCTCTTCTGCATTTATTTTCGCACTAACAAGGGCTTTTTCTGCTTCGGCTTTTTCTGTCACATCCCTCATACTCCATACCCGCCCTTTAAGAATTCCATTGTTTACAAGTGGAGCTGAGTATCTTTCAAACACTCGTCCATCCCTAAAATAAACATCAGAGATATCGGTTTTGCTTGATCGACATAGGGACTGCATTTCTGATAAGTGCTCTTCAGGATCTTTTACCTGATCTAAAATAAGACCAATAAGTTTCCAGCAGGTTTCCGTATTATCCAGAATATCCGACATACCTAACATTTTAGCAAGCTTTGAGTTTGAAAAACGAATTTTATGGTTGGTGTCAGTGACAAAAATACCATCTGCAGTTGACTCAAAAGTTGATTTTAGAAGAACATCTCTATATTGAATATCCATGGAGTCTTGTTTCTGCTGGATCGCCAGTGCATAAAGCGCAGCAACCCTTCTGATTGCTTCAAACTCACTGTCAGAATATACTTTTTTTGAATTTGCAAGGGATACCTGTCCCACGAGTTCGTTTCCAACAATTGCAGGAACGCTTAGGAAATTTTCCAGAGGGATATGTCCCTCAGGAACTCCTCCTGAAGCTGGATGAGTTTTTGGAGAATTCGTGTAAAAGCCTCTTTTTGTGTTTAACGCGTAACCGAGTAGTTTGGGGTACAGGCCTTTCGTATCTTTTGAAAAGGTAACCTTCTTATCCTTTTCATGAGTATTACAGGTTTTCATCATTCTGGTAAGGCTATAGCATATATTGTCACCGGTTTCCGGATCAATAGAAGAGACATATCCGTGTTCACTATCTGTCAGTCTTAGAGAGGCTGAAAGTACGATACCAGCAATAGTCTCAATGGAGTTATTCGGGTCTAACAGAGCATCTGCCAGTTCTGCAAGTTCTCTATTGACAGCAAGTTCCCATTTTAATTTCTTTTCAGCTTTTCTATATTCACTAATGTCCATGGAAAAAACAGCAAAATGGGAGAATTGACTGGAAGAGTTGTAGACAGGATAAATATGATGAAGAAAATGAATTCCATTTCGTACGTCTTCGAATTTTACGGATTTTTCTTCGGTCAAAACAATATTAAACATTTTTATCCGCTGGTCTAAGATATCTTCAGGAGTTATCGTGTCAAGTTTCTTTCCTATAAACTCATCCTGTGTGATATTTAGCCTTTTAGCTGCTGTTTCGTTAATGTAAGCAACTGCACGGTCAGGTTTCATGAGAATTACAGACTCAGTAATGGCGTCCATCATAGAACGCAGAAGCTTCTCATTTTCGAGAGCTTTTCTTTCGGCTTCTTTCTGAGCCGTTATATCCTTGAAAACGCAGTGTGTCTGCTTGAAACTGCCATTCTCATCATATGCAATTCTTCCATCAAGAACTATATTTATAACTTTACCGTCTTTCCTCACAGCTTCATACTCAACACCCTGTACTTCTCCCTGCAGCTTGAATTTCTCCAAATGAGCTTTAAACTTCTCAGCATACCTCGGCGTAAGAAAGTCTTCGAAGCACTTTCCGATTACTTCTTTCCAGGAATAACCTAGGGTTTCAAGCCATGTGTTGTTTACATCAATGAAATATCCTTTTTCATCCAGGGAATGATAGCTGAGTGGAGCTTGCTGAAAAAGGAGTTCGAATCTGTTTTCGGCTTCAATAAGTGCTTTTTCTGTTCTGATATTATGGATTTTTTCTGAAACGTGAGAAGCTATTGTTTCTATAGAAAAAACATTATTAACTTTTTTATCTTTTGGCACGAGAATGGAAATACTACCAAAAATATTATTTTCATGTGAAAAACCAATAACCTGAATGGAATCAATATTAAGATTTATTTCTATTTTTTTACAGAGCTCTTGGGGAATTTTCTTTGCAAGCAAAATATAAAGACCATCTTTGAAATTTTCAAGTTTGCCACTTGTAAGAAGCTGGCTATTTAGTTCCAGATATTCCGGCATAAAAGTTACGTTAGCAAGGTCTCTGCCTGGCATACCGACAACCTTCTCTGCAAAGTTTTCAAATCCTATCGCTGCTCTAACCCTTATAGAATTTATGCTACTATCGTAGAATGCTACAATAACATAACAATCTTTATTCAATTTATGAACAGCTTCCCCGGCTAACTTACACAGTTTGTCAGGGTCCTCAACACGATAGATTTCGATTAATATCTCGTTAATAAGCTGAAGTTCATGCAGACGCTCGTTATAATCGAATTCATTTTCACCATTTTCGGGTAATTCGTTAGTAGAGGTTTCATCCCGGCTGTTCATCATACATTTATCTCTTTATATTTATATATAAAGATTATTATCCAGTTCAAAAGCTCCCCCAACATTTGCAGTTTTCATCCAAGATCGTTTTCGAGAAGTTTTTAAAAGATACGATTTTAAGTTTTCAGGCACATTCTCATTCAATGAAAAGATTAATTGTGAAAAAAAATTAATGAAGGGTATACTTTTTTCGAAAAAATTGGAAAGTAGATTAAAGTTTTAAAAATAAAAATCAACTAAGGTTAAAAGAGGACCTCATAGAGTATGTTGATATTATAAAATAAAGGTAGAAATCAGTTAAATATATATTCAACAAGAGATAAAATATAGGTGTTCATGCAAAAAAGGATTATTTATGGAATCGATATTGCTCGGGGTTCTCCCAGGGCGAGGGAACTTCCCAGGTATGCTCTTGCCATTCTCAGGGATGGTGAGATTTCTCATTTCAGTATGCTTCGCCGCCAGAAGATTTTCAATATGATTCAGAGGGACAGGCCGGAGATAATAGCTGTTGACAACATTTTCGAACTAGCAGCTGACAGAAGCGAGCTTCTTTCTCTTATGGAACGTCTGCCTGATGGAGTTAAACTCGTCCAGGTAACAGGCGGGTTGCATCCTGAACCTCTTGTCAGGCTTGCACGCAAGCATGGAATTCCTGTTGATCCCGAGAATCCAAATGATGAAGCTGAAGCCTGTGCCAGGCTTGCAGACCTAGGGATAGGGCATGAGGTTTCTCTTTTTGAAGACATCACGAAAATTAAGGTTAGCAGAGCCCGTTCCCTGGGACGGGGAGGCTGGAGCCAGAACAGATACAGAAGAAAGGTACACGGAGCTGTGCTTCAGAGAAGCAGGGAGATCGAAAACGCCCTTAAAGACCTTTCACGGGAAAAAGGCATCAGGTTTGAAGCCGTGAATGTGAAAGGTTTCGGGGGTTATGTCAGATCTGAATTTACCGTTTATGCAAAGCGTGGAGAGATTCCAATACATTCTATGGCAAGCAATGATGCGCAGGTAAGTGTGAGAAGTGTCGAACGCGATAAAATCCGCTACGTTCCCCTTAAACCCAGGACCCAGAGACGCAAATTCACAATCGTCGGGCTCGATCCGGGAACTACTGTAGGCATAGCCATTCTTTCTCTCGATGGAGACCTTCTCTACCTGAAAAGTTTCAGGGGGATAGCTCCTGATGAAGTTGTCAAGCTTATTGCCGAATATGGAAAACCTGCAGTAATCGCAAGCGATGTTACTCCAATGCCAGGCTCGGTTGAAAAGATCAGAAGGAGCTTTAATGCCGTTCCTGCAAGCCCGGGAATTGAGGTTTCTGCTGAAGAAAAAATTGCGCTTGGAAAGACTTTCGGTTACTCCAATGACCATGAAAGGGACGCATTGACTGCAGCTCTTCTCACCTACAGAAGTTACAAGAACATCTTTGCACGCATAGAAAAGAAAGCCCCAGAAAATGCAGACCTTGAGCTGATAAAGCTTCATGTAATTCGCGGAGACTCGATAGAAGCCGCAATTGAAAAAGTCCGGGCTGCCTCTGAAGCTCGTGAAAAACCAAGGTCAAGAGCAGTACCTGGGAAACCTGAGGAAAGGACTGCAACTGACGAGTCCCTCCTTAAAATGAGGGAGGTTGTTCAGAGGCAGGGAGAGCAGATCCAGAACCTGCAAGAATATGTTGAGGAACTGAAACAGGCACTGGTTGCAAAAGACAGAAAGATCTCAAAGCTTGAGTCAAGATTAAAAGGTTTCAAAAAGGAAGCTTATAGTGAAGTAAGGAAATCAAAAGAGCTCCAGATAAGGGACAGCACCATCGAGAGCTTGAAAAAAGAACTCAGCAATAAAAACAGGACCGTAAAAGAACTCAGACGTAGGAGCAATAAACTCAGGAAAATCCAGAAAATGGAGATCCGTGGGGAAGGTACTCCCGTAAAAGTTATTGATGCTTTTACGAAAGAGTCCATTGCCGAAACCAAAGAAAAATACGGGCTCAAAGCAGGAGACGTAGTCTTCCTTGAAAACCCGAGCGGAGGCGGGGCTGCAACTGCCCAGATCCTTGTGGAAGCCAGAGTTCGGGCTGTAGTTATTCCTGAGGACATCTCTCATGCAGCAGAGGAGACATTCTTTAAAGGTGACGTGCCGATCTTAAGAAATATCCAGCTTGAGAGAGCTGACGACTTTGCAATGGCAGAACCGGAAGCTATGAAAGCTGCAATTGCCGAATGGGAAAAGGCGGCCGAAAAAAGACGCCAGAAAGCCAAAGAAGACGAACTGCAGAGCCTCTTTGAAGAGTACAGAAGTGAGAGGCGGAGAGGCCTGGTTTAAGGCCCTTCTTTAAATTTTTCTTAAAACTCCTCTGCTTTTTTTGTAGAACCCGCTTGCATGGCCCTTACTTCTTCCAATCCAATAGCTTGTCCGCCTACTCCCCAGCTTCCACTCTTTACTTCCTGGACTGTCACCACTGTATAGCTACGGAGATTTTCTCCCATGAACGAGACTACAACATCTGTCACGTCCTTGATAAGCTTCTTGATCTCGTCCTCGGAGAATACGCCTTCAATGAGTTTGATATCAACATATGGCATTTCTTTCTTCCCCCCAAATCTACTACTACGCCTTATCTCTCGTTTTTTTTGAATTTCCACCAACCTATTAGATTTGAGACCAGAAAAACTTATCTACTTGAAGTTTTCTCATTTTCCACATAATTCCTTTATTTTCAATAACACTTGATATGAAGAATAATTTTTTTCAGGCTACAGCTTCATAAATGCTATGAGTATCACAGCATAAGAATCGTAAATATGCTGGAAAACAATATTACATTTTTGTTCATAACTTTCTGTATCATATAATTCGGGCAGCCCTTAATCCAGTTCGTCTATTTAAGGTGCAACGTTTAATGAAGATTTTCGACATCACATTAAATAAACTAAGGCTTAAATGCTCCTAATATAGGATTACAGATGTCAGTAACTTTTATTCTTTATGTAAACAATAAGGCATAGTATTATTAGGGCTGCAAGAACAACTGCATAGTATAATGGATTGCCTTCGATATTGAATCCGAGTATACCGAGCGAGCCTTCCTCCTCTGGGCTTGCTTCAATTCCTACGGCACTATTAAACCTTTCTTCTATACCCATATGACCTGAGATTAGATATGCTGCCAGGCTTAAGCCCATAACAATTAAAATTAACCCTCCAAAAAGGATCATACCTTTTCTTCTTTCCGTCTCATGCAACGGGCTCAGCCTCCGAAAGCATGTCTGGCCTGATCTTATGTATGTATGACACCGCATATCCTGTAAGTACTGCTTCTATTGCAGCAACCCCCATGTTAACTCCTGAAACCAGAGTGAGCCCGTAGAGAATATCAGTACGGCTCTGAGTGACTCCCTGGATACCCGAAATCAATATTATAATTATCATAGTTATATTGCCAAGTAAAAGCCCTGCCAGGGTAGCAGTGCCGGCTCTTGAGAATGAGCTCAATTTAGCCCTGCCAAGCCAGTGATATATACCATAGGCAGTCAAAACTTCAGTTGTATTGACCAGGGTATTCGCGCCAATCATTCCCCATCCTCCATGTCCTATCGCGGCAGACAATATGTTCACTATGAACACGACCATTCCTCCGACTGCAGGTCCTGCAAGAATACCTATAAGGGGCGTGAGATTCATGTGGACGCCTCCAAACAGAGGGATATTTACCTGAAAGATCGCGAATGAAGCAGCGGTACACATTCCAGCTATAGTTATTGCCTTACTGCCACCGGCTCGCTTCGTTTTTCTCATCCAATATATAAATATACAGATCAAAATTATCGAAACAATCCACCATATAGAAATCCACTGCAATGTAAAAGCACCATCTTGTAGATGTATATGAGCCATAATTGGATTTTCCTGACAGCCTGTATTTTTATATGATTTAATATATTCAAATCAATATCTCATTGTAACCAAAATATTTAATATTTGGCATAATGGCAAATAATTTGGTATAAGACCAAATTTTGATCGGCGATTCACCAGTGAGTAACATCATTATATTAAAAAATAAGTATTAAGAAATCAGCATTAAGAAATAAAATTCGAGCCAGTCTTTCGCAGTTTACTCCTGTTCGCTAGTCAGATATTCTATCAGCTCTTCTATAGTCACAGGCCTCCTTTCTATCCCTTCTCCGCTGCATTTGCAGACAGCTTCGTATACCTGTACAACCTTAGGCTTTTTCAGTCCGGCATTTCAAGTAACTTGGTATTGTAAAAGATCTCCGAGGGACGGCCTTCAGCTATTACGGATCCTTTTTTGACGATGCATATCCTATCTGCTATACGTGCTGCAAGGTCAAGGTCATGCGTTGCTAATACGACACTGATACCGTGCTTCTCTTTTAATTCACAGATCACTTTCTCGATGATTTCCGCATGCTTTGGATCCAGGTCGGACGTGGGCTCGTCCAGGGCAATGATTTTTGGCTTCATGGCAAGGATGCCAGCTATTGATACTAGCCTCTTCTGACCGCCACTTAGATAGTTAGGGATCTTGTTTATAAGCTCCTCAGCTCCTAAAACCCTTAAAGCTTTCATTGCTGCATCCCAGGCTTCACCCCTGTTCATTCCCAGATTGAGAGGCCCGAACATTACATCATCCAGGACTGTAGGCGCAAAAAGCTGATCATCTGATCTCTGGAATACTATGCCTACATTCTTCCACAGGTCTTTTTTCGTCCGGGAGTCAATACGTTGGCCCATAACATTTATATTGCCTTTTGATGGTAGGAGCAGGCCATTCAAATGTTCCAGCAGAGTTGATTTGCCTGAACCATTAGCTCCGCATACGGCAATTATCTCATTTTCGTGAACCCTGAAGCATAGATCATGAATTCCAATGCTGCCGTCAGGATAGGTATGACTTGCACAATCTATGTGTATCAGCTCGTGAGGCCTGGGACGATAGTGATCGGAGACCGAATCGATATATTTTCTATCCATGAATTGCAAACTCACCTCTAAACTGATGAACTGTAAAATAGTAGCAGATAAGCTACTGTGAAGAAAAGAACAAGCAGGATAATGTATTCCAGAGGTCTCATTTGTTGAATTTCTGTTGCCGCAATGTATTTTCCACTATATCCTCTGGACTCTAGGGCCTTATTCACTCTTTCTGCACGGTCGTAAGATCTGATAAAGACCAGTGCGAAGATCTCAGCAAAGACCTGGCTCTGTCTGCCTATGCTCCTAATAATGCCTCCACCTCTCGATTTAAATGCCCTGATCATCGAATTGACCATATCCAGTGTTATAAAGAGGAACCTGTAGGACATTAAAAATATTTGATCCAGGGGAGACGGAAAAATCCTGTAAATCATGGCTGAAAGATGAGCGTATCTGGTAGTCATAAGTAGCAGAAGTGAGGATGTTATAGGTATCAGGGCTTTCAACAAAAGCCGTATGGGCAGCAGTAATCCCTTATCCGTTAAAGTCAAGGATAGCCAGGGCAATCTCAGAGAAAACAACGGCACTCCGGGTTCGTTCCACATCAATATAATGACCAGAGATAGAACGAACAAAATGGGCAAAAGGTACCAGTCAGATAATTTTCTTAAAGGCAGGTCAGACTGCCAGTATAATACGACCACAAACAAATACAATGCTATCAGTAGCTCAATACTTTGAATAATGGTTAATATTGCGATAATGGCAATAAGGCCCATTAACTTTGTCCAGGGACTGATCTTGCAGAGGATAGAGTGACAGTTCTCACTATAATAGGTGATAAGATCAAAATCAGGAAGATGATCGGATGCCTGTGAATTGCTCATGGATATCATAGGATATTAAATAATTCTGTTTATTTGCGGTCAGAATTCTGTACTATCTGAGCGGTATCATTTCTGTACTATCTGAACAGTAATCCGGCATATTCTTCCTTTTTCATTAGGTTTTCAAAGTTTATTCCTCCATAGCACATGTAAATCAGCCTTCCCTGGCCAGCTAATTAATGTTTTTCACATTCAGCTATTATTTCCGTGAGGTAAATATATAATTTTGGATTAAGCACAAGTTTTTAGAACTAAATTTGGTATGTATACAAATTTCCTGGAGACAAAAATAAACGGAGTTAACTTAAGTTAAAGCTTAAAATATGTCGCCATCGACTCGTAAACTCTCATTTTAAAAATTCAGTATTTTAATAAACAGAAGGAACCAGAAGAAAAAAGAGAAAAGAAAAAAGAGAAAAGAAAACCAATAAAGGTAGATCAGAACAATTTGAAAAGAAAAAAGTTCATAAGAAAAAGTTCGTAAATTATGTTTTAGGATGGACTCGAAATTAGGTAAAAAGAAGACAGTTTTTCCCAATTCTCCGTGTATCGATGATTTACTTTTCCTTTTCAGACTAGTTAGAAATCCTCGGTACTTGTTTTTGCAGTCTCTTTTAAAAAGTCCTTGATATTTTTTAATTCTTGATACTTGTTAGTCCCGATATTTGTTAATAGATTATTTTCTATCGAAGAAGATATTCTTCCCGGTCACACTCAGAGGTATTCCAAAAACGACATCTGCCTCCAGCAAGCCAGAAACCCTTGCTGCTGCACCGATTGAATACATGACCCTGTTATCTATGCAGAAATCTTTGGCTTTTGCGGCAGCTGCGCCTACAGCGATTCCCAAATCTGCATATTTGAACATGCAGTTTGGGCCCCAGAATTCTACTTCCACTTTCTGACGTTCCAGCATCTCTGCACAGGTCTTGAAGCCGCAGGCTCCGCAATTCAGGCCTGCAGCCCCGCTGGCTTTGACTCCTATAAGGACAGCTGCTCCTGCGTTTCTGAGGTTTACAGCATCTCTTTTCAGGAAAACGAAGCCTCCTCCTTTTTCATCTGCCAGCCTTTCCATTGTCGAGGCAAGGGATTCTATATCTTCTTTCTCAATAAGGGCAGTTATTATATCATCCACTCCTTTGGCTTTCGGTGCAGTCCTTGCAGCCAGAAGAATGCTTTCTGCGAGCGTTTCAAGTACTCCGGATTCGGGATTGAGGATCATACTCAGGTTATTGGGATTTCCGAAGCTTAAACACATCGCAATTCTCCATTTACAGGTTCATAATCCTTAACTCCAATTTCATCCGAAACTGTGGCTTATATCACTTCAAAGTGTCAGGAAAAAGGATACATGATTTTAGGGCTTCCATATGACTTATTTTAGGGACTTGCAGATAAAGATTGTATAGGCTTGATCAAGCAATAATTGACCGCTCTATATACAGTTTCCGGCCAGTCCCTGATTTAATATTTTTTCTAACTTATTCCGGGTCTGTAAATTCTATCTAAGTCTCTGATTGTTCAATACTATGGACAGAGAACATATAAGGAATAACTAAATACTTAGAAAGTGGAAAAGTTATGTAAATTTCTGTAGAGTTTAAGACCTATATTGAGCTTCGCGTATCGAAGGCAAGAGTAGGCTACTTTACGATTATCTTCTCGTCCATGATACTTGGGACGATACAAGTTCTCATGGCATTATATTTGGAAATTGGGATAGTACAAGAGCAACGTGGGTGAGACCTTAATCACCCATTTTTTAGAAGAAGAGATCAGTATGCCTTCCGTACAAACTAATACAAAACTAATATTTATCTTATTGTTTTTTTTATCGTTTCAATGGTATATTTTTCCAATATAAAAGATAATGAAATACATTCCGCCAATCCAGTAAACATTAACGTACATCCCGGTGACTCGATACAGCAGGCAATAAACAGTGCCAAACCCGGTGACACTGTTATTGTTTATGCAGGGATGTATAAAGAAAATTTAGTTGTAGACAAGTCTCTAATAATAGTCTCTAAACTGGAAGAATCGACTGATACTATCATCCAGGCTGCAAACACAAGAAAAACGTATTTCATGTAACTGCGGATAATGTGACAATTAGTGGATTTAATATTACCGGGCAAAAAAATAAAGCTGGCATATACTATAGCGGGTCTGATGGTAATATAACCGGAAATAAATTAGTTTATAACAAATATGGAATTCTATTGAAAAAATCCAGTAATATCTCAATTGAAAATAACACTGTCTTTCAGAATTATTATGGAGTTTATCTGGAGAATTCTAATAATAACCGATTAAATAGAAACAATATATCCAATATCGAGGTCCTAGTCGATATAAATGGGATTAATCTTGAAAATTCGGATAATAATAGACTTTTGAATAACACTATTAACTTACACAAATATACATATTCAGTCACACTCGGTAATTCTCAAAATAACACATTAAAAGGTAATACTGCAGACTCGAACACTGAAATTAAAGTAGTATACGGATTTGATAGCAGAAACAATACGCTGGAAGGAGAACAATATACTGTAAACGAGAAAGGAAGAGTACTGAAAGTATAATCAAAAAAATTAATTAGAGGGCTGATAATTAGAGAGTTGATCCCAAAACTTAGAATTACGTCACCATGCCTCGGATTTGGACCAGTTACACAATTCTCCGGTTAGGATAGCGTTCCGAACTTTAATTAAATATTAATTAATATAGAAACCAAATTGGTTTTGGGACGAACTCTTACTTAAAAGCTGAAAGATTCCCCATTTGCAGGTGCATAAGCCTCAACTCCGATCTCTTCTAAAATCCATTCTGCAAAGGCTTCCGTTTTCTCTCCGTGCATAACAAAAACCCTTTCAGTGCCTTTTTTGCAGAAATCCTTTACGAGCTGCTTTAGTTCTCTGTCCCCGCAGTGGGCAGAGAAATCGTACTGCTCGACCGCGGGCTTGAGGGTAAGGATGTCATCTCTTGTTTCGATCATCCTGTGTTCCAGAGCAAGTCTTCCGTTTGTGCCTTCAACCTGATAGCCGGTAAGCAGGATTTTTGATTTAGGGTCTTTGTAAAGCCTGCTCAGGTAATAAAGTGCAGGTCCCCCGTTCAACATCCCGGCAGTGGTAACAATAACCGACGGCTCTTTGAGGACTGACTCTCGCTGCTGGTCTTTTACCTGTATAGCGCGTTCAAAAGCCCTGTCAAGAAGGTCAGGGTTTCTGAGGTATTCAGGATATTTTCTGAGGATCTTGTACACATCCCTGCCCATCCCGTCAACATAAGCCCGAATCCCGTATGCATCAAGGAGCATAAGGACTTCCTGTGTCCTGCCTATGGCAAAAGCAGGAATAAGAGCAGTTCCGCCTTTATCAAGAGTCTCATAGATGGATTCTATGAACCGCTCTTCGGTTTCTTTACGCGGGACATGGTCTTCCCCGAAGTAAGTGCTTTCAAGCACAAGGATATCGGCTTCAGGGAATTCTTCTGCGCCCGGGACAAGTCTTGTTTCCTGGAGGTTGAGGTCACCTGTATAAAACAAGCTTTGTTCTGACTCGGACTCGATGCGAATTCCGGATGCTCCCGGTATATGGCCTGCATTATAAAAGCAAGCGTTGTACCCATGGGTGTTGAAAGTTTCCCCGTAATCCTTTCTCCGAATCCTCTGGACAAGTCTCTGAAGATCATCAGGATCAAACGGAGATACACCCGAAAGAGTGGTTTCTGCAAGCTTGAGGGTATCTTTCCCGAGCAGGCCGGTAAACTCCGCTGTTGGCGGGGTCATGAAGACCTCAGGGCTCAGGTACATAAGGTTAGGTACAGCCCCACAGTGGTCCAGATGCCCATGAGATACCAGCACAGCCTTCGGTTCCATGCCATTTTTAGGATATTCCGGGATATCTCCAGCTTTTACCCCGTAATCGAGCAGAATTTCCCCATTAACAAGTAGACCCGAACGCCCTACTTCCCTGCATCCGCCTTTAAAACTGAGCTCCAGAACAAACACCCCTTGAGATTGCTTTTTTAAATTGTTTTATTTACAAATATACCGTCGGAAGATACTAATTATCGTTTTCTATTTAGATTAGGGAATTGAATTGTTTATTCTCAGATTTCTCGAACAAGCTTTTTCAAAAAGCCTTTAATATAAATCTGGCTTTGCAGTCCTTAAAAGTTATGATACGAGATCAAAAACTTGATAATATGGTGACTTCTAGAATAGCAAAATATTGGCGGATTTAAGCAGTAAGTCAAAAAAAGATGCTGAGTTAAATTTATTAGTATTAGCTTCAGTAAATAGAATTAAAGTTGCACAAATAAAAATATCAAAAATTTGTTGACATGAATAACTTTATCTGATTTCTTTAGAAAAAGTTTTCCGGTATGCATGTAAAGTTTCAGGCACACCGGAAAATTCTATTTTTCAGCTTATTCTTATTTTAGATCCTTAAACCTCATCTGGCTCTGGAATATACCAGTACCCCGTATCTTCATTAGACCCGGAATTATTTTCATCAGCTTCTTTATATTCCTCTTCAGGTTCAGAGAGAGTGTTGTTCAACTGCTGAGAAGTTTGAGTCGTGTTTGTACTGGCGCCTTGAGTAGTGTTTATGCCTGTGTTCAGAGTGATATTTTCCTCTCCACCATACCATCTCACAGGCAACGGATAATCAAGGTTGTTTCTGTACGTTTCGGGAATAAAGATACGCGTTCCCTTATTATCCAGAGCTGCTTCAAAACCAGGATCAAGGACATCAAGCCTTGCCTTACATACCGAAGCTTTCTCATACTCCTTTATGCGGTAGTGGGCAAAACGCTTGTTATAAAGAGCAGAGGGTGCATCGGGATTGATTGCAAGAGCGCTATCATAAGAGGTTATTGACTCATTAACTTCTCCCATTATGTTGTGTAGATATCCCTTATTATACCATGCCGTTATGCAATCTGGTTTTAACTGAACCGTTTTATTAAAGCAATCAAGGGAGGCCTTATTACTGCTTATTGCGAAATTGGCGCATCCTTTGAAGTACCAGGTTGCAGGATTGTTTGGGGCATACTCAAGGGCTTTGTCATAGCTGGCGAGTGCTTCCTGATATCTCTCCATTTTTGCGAGAGCAAAACCCTTGTTATTAATTGCATCAATATTTGTCGGGTCCAGTTTAAGAATCTGATCATAACAGGTGATTGCTGCTTCGAAATCTCCCATAGCTTCCAGAGCTTTGCCCTGCCGGTACATTATCTCTCTGTTCTCAGGCGTGATCTTGAGAATCTCTCCATAGGTTGAAGCAGCCTCCTCAAACCTGCTGAGTTCTTCAAGCACGGAAGCTTTCTCAGCCAGTACCTTTGAGTTGGTAGGGTCAAGCTTCATAATTACATCATAGTCTTCAAGTGCCGCTTCCTGCCTTCCGGATCTGGCTAAAGCAAAAGCTCGGCCTTCCAGTGCCTCTATATTTTCAGGTTCGAGTTCAAGAAGAGAATTGAAACAGGCAACTGCTTCATCATACTTGCCAAGGCTTACAAGGGCAAGAGATTTCCCCTGAAGGGCTTCAGGATCACTGGAGTTAAAAGCAAGTAACTGATCATAGTAAGCAATTGCTTCTTCAGCCCTTCCAAGACTGCTCGAGGTAGAAGCCATCCCATACCAGGCGTTACTCGACTGAGGATCAATATCCAGGGCTTTCTTATAGCACTCCAGAGCTTCCTCGCTTCTACCGAGTTTGTCAAGGGCAGAACCTTTCTCATACCATGCCTCGGTGAATAAGGGATTAATTGCAAGAGCCATTTCGTAAGAGTAAAGTGCGTCTTCATACATCTCAAGTTTGCCGTATATTGAAGCTTTGCCGTACCATGCCGCATCGTAACCGAACTCCGGACCTAGATCACTAAGGTTCCCTGAAAGGTCCGAGCTGTCTCCAGGATTTACATAGTTATAGCTCAAAAGGTAAGACCAGAAACCTCCTGAAATTGCCTTTTGTGGACTAATATCCAGATTTCCACTTTTAACAAATACGGAGGTCGAGTTCCCGGACAATATTTCCATATCCTTGTTCAGTCTGAAACGAGCAATAGAATATCCTGAATTTATCTGGAGAGCCTGACTATAACAGTCAGAAGCTTCCTGATACCTTCCGAGCTGATCAAGGAGAAGACCCTTATTGTACCAGATTTCGGCACTATCCGGGGCAACAGCAAGAACTCTGTCATAGCAAACTAGGGCATCTTCGTATTCTCCTGTTTTTACCAGGGCAAAAGCCTTGCCATACCATGCAAGTGTGTAATTCTCATCAAGTTCTACAGCTTTATTATAACTTTTTACAGCATCTTTGTACTGCTCGAGTTTTGAGGAATCATAGCCTTTTCTATACCAGACTTTAGCATATCCGGAATCAAGTTTAAGGGCTTTATCATAACAGCCAACAGCTTCCACAGATCTGTTAAGTCTATCAAGATCCTGTCCTTTCTGATACCAGACGATTGCGTGTCCTGACTCGGTCTCAAGAACTTTATCATAGCATTCAAGGGCTGATTCATAATTCTCAAGATTATCAAAAGCCAGTCCTTTATCATACCAGATTTTGACTGCAGGAGACTTAAACTCGGGAGCTCCAGAATAACTTTCAAGAGAAGAATCGTAAGCATTAAGCTGTTCGAGTAGTCCGGCTCCAGCCTCTTCGACCTCAATTCCCGCACCAGGATTAAGGGCTTTGTCATAACAGACTATTGCAGCGTCATATTGTCCCATAGCATTAAGCACGGAACCTTTGCTGTACCATGCTTCAGCATTATCAGGACTGTAAATAAGTATCTCGTCATAGCACTGCAGGGCCTCTTCATTTCTACCAAGTTTCTCGAGACAGAAGCCTTTCTTCTGCAAAGCGTTAAAATTCTCAGGTTCTGAAAGGAGGACAAATTCATAACAGGTCAGAGCATTCTGATATAATTCCTGTCTTTCAAGATCCACTCCTTTATTGTACCAGGCCTCAACAAGATCAGGGTTAAGCGAGATGGCCTGATCATAACACTTTATTGCAGTCTCATAATCTCCGGACAAGTCATATAATATTCCTTTCTGTGTCCAGAGTTCGAAATCTTCAGGAGTAATGTTAAGAGCTCTATCAAAACAGTTCATCGCTTCATCGTAGTTTTTAAGCCCTGAATAAGCCTTTCCCTGCATTTTCAGAGCTTCAGAAGAGTTGGAGCCAAGTTCAATTGAATTCTCGTAAGAGGTTAAAGCTTCCTGGTCAAGATTGAGTTTCTCGGAAGCAAGGGCTTTCTGGTACCATACTCTCGAAAGATAGTTATCCGTAGCGAGACTTTTCTCGTAGCAGTTGATTGCCTCTATATAATTTTGCGTCTGTAAGCATTCATTGCCTTTTTCATACCAGACGCCGGAAGAAACCGGGAAGGTTTCAATAGCTCTGTCGTAACAGTCAATTGCTTCTTCATATCTATCCGTAGAGGCTAGAGCACATCCTTTTCCATACCACGCCATAGATGAATTAGGTTCCGTTTTAAGTGCGTCTTCAAAGCATCCTATAGAAAGCTCATACTCTTTGAGAGAATAAAGATCATTACCTTTATCCAACAGGCCTTCTACAGAAGCAGGGCGTTGCACAAGTACCCTTTCAAGGGTAGGAACAGCAGACACCCCCTCTCCTGCGACATTACTCTGAGTTTCAGCTGCTCCTGCTGCAGGTAAAAAACCTGAGGTAAAAGATAAAGCAAAAGCCAGAAGGCTGAAAGAACAAACGATTAAACAAATTTTTTTAACTGAGCTCATTAAATACCCCGATTCCTTCTAATGAGTTCCTGAGGAAAATTTTATAAGCAGTCTGTCAGTATCATTTAAGGTCACTATATATGTAATTTATTAAATCATATAATCGAGAATATCCAGAAATATAAGCGACTATATAAGTTCCTTTTGCTCCCCCCAGAGATAATTTATTCAGTTTGGATCACACTATATCCCATAATTTCCCGGTAGATACTCACTTAATTTGAGGAGCTCTTTCAATATATAATTTATGTAGTTTATGAAGGAAATTACAAGGTTTAACTAAGAATTACCATGTTTTTACAAGGTTTAACTGAGAATTACCAAGTTTTTACTCCCGTTAAAGATCTTACTTTTTTACTATTAAGTATCTGCATTGAGACTAATTTTAGGATTTTCGTTGCCAGATAATTATTAAATTCACTGGACAATACTGAATCCGTTATGATAGTCGTGTAGATAGTCTTAGCGTTTACAGATAATTCTCATGTTCCTGTAAATTGTAAGATTTTTATTTTAAAGCATAATATAAATCTCTTACTGTTATCCGGAGTAATTAGTATTATTATTTAAAGCGCAAAAACCTTTTCAGTACAAAATCATCAAGATATACATAAAGTATATACCCCAACATACCTTATTGCAGAAGCATGCAGAAGGAAGACCTGGATTTTTTTCGGAAATGGTTTTTTGGGTATGTTAAACAATTTTCTTCTCCTGACTCTTTTATCCAGGAAAATATTGATTTAAAAATCGAACATACTGGAAGAGTTTGTAAAAATATCCTTTTACTGGCAAAATCCGAGAAAGTAAGCGAAAAAGAGTGCATACTCGCCGAAGTAATAGCTTTGTTTCATGATCTGGGGCGCTTTGAGCAGTTTATGAGATATAAAACGTTCAGAGATTCTGAATCGGAAAATCACGCGCTTATGGGTATAAAGATCCTGAATAAAGAAAAGATTCTCTCTCGCATTTCAGGAAAGGAAGAAAGCCTCATCCTGAAAGCTATAGAATATCACAACCTGATGGAAATTCCGGAAAATATAGAAGCCTTCAGCAAACTTCACTTTTTCACAAGGCTGATAAGGGATGCAGATAAAATTGACATCCTGAGGCTTGCCTGTGAAGAATATTCCGAAGAAAAAAAACACCAGAATCCGGCGCTTGAATTGTATCTGCCCGATACTCCGGGGTATTCGGAATCCATAGTATCAGAGATTCTGAATAACAGAATGGCAAAAATTGGGGATATGAAAAACAGAAACGATGTAAAGCTTCTTCGCCTAAGCTGGATTTTTGATATAAATTTCCTTGCAACTTTTTCTCTTCTTAAAGATTATGGCTATCTTGAGACTATAATGTCATTCCTACCTGAAACAAAAGAAACGAATCTTTTGAGAAAGCATTTCGAAAATTATTTGAACTCAATGGAGTATGGAGCCGGAAAAAAGGAGACTAAATCTTAAAATAGAAAAATAGAGCCTAAAGAGGCAAATTCCCAAGTAGACATTTAAGTGGATGATTTGAGATCATTATTGCAGTTATATGAAATACCTGTAAGATACCCTGTTCGAATCTATTGAAAACATCCGGATAATACTGGTTGGAATGTAATTAGTTGAAGTAGCATTGTTAAAGTATCAATTGTCGAAGAATTTAATCGAGATATCTTCTGCGATTCTCACTGCCCAGACTACGCCGGTAATCCGAACGTATCTGATTTCTTGACTGTTCTTCAAGCATGAGCTCAAGTGAGTTGCTCTCATTTCCTTTCTGGTTACAGTCTTCCTTTCCTCCTTCCATATAAAGTGGAGCCCTTTGTTTGTCAGCTCTGAAATCAACCGTCCTGAGCCCTGAAGACTGGTCAATGAATTCTACCTCAATTCCAAGAAGTCTGCGTAACCTGGGACATAGGGCTTTCATACCCGGGTTCTCAGTAGCATAATGAGTTGCATCGATCAGGCAGAGATCTTCGTGCGTTCTGAGAATATCATGTTTAAGTTCTGATGAAATAAAGGCATCAACTCCGTTTTCCCTTGCGATTTCAAGGAATTCGCTTCGGAAACCGCTGCCCCCTACAACCATAACCTTACTGATTTCCTGCTTTTCCCCAGCATACATGACAGGAGTCTGCAGGCAATCCGAAACATGAGCTGCCAGTTCGGCTGAAGAACAGGTTTCAATCTCCCCTATCCTGCCAATCTCTGAAATCCTGATATTTTTAAGTCCCAGACTGGCTGCAAGAACATCATTAATTCCTCTTTCGGCTCTGTCGTAATTTGTGTGCATACTGTAAAGGGATATTCCGTTTTCAAGGGCAATTTTAAGGGAAGCAGCCAGATGTTTTGAAATTATGTTTACTGGATGGAATATCAGAGTGTGATGGGTAATCAGCATGTCTGCTCCGATTTCTGCAGCTTTTTTAAGGACATAAGAGTTTGCATCCAGAGCAACCGCAATTCTGCTTATTTCATCCTTAAGTCCGAGAATCAAGCCAATCCTGCCTTTATCAAAGTCGTCCGCAAGTTCAGGTGGAGCTATTTCTTCAAGAACGTGCACAATTTTTGTAAGTTTCATGGAAAAGCCTCCGCAATCAGAAAATTAAAGTTACTGGTTTTCATCGATCAGAATCCAGATTAAGTGTTTATTGCATTTAATTCCAGCCCTGAACGGATTGATCAGATGATGAAATATGATATCTGAGTCTGTGGCTTTTGATCCTTTCATTAAAAAGCTTCCAGTTAGTCTCAAAAAGAAACAAAATTATGGAAATAAGAAATAAAATAAAAAAAGTATACCTTAGAATATTATTCAGTCATCTTAGGTAATGTTATTAGGCTTTGCTTAAGCCCTCACATGCTTCTCTGTCAGTCTTACTTAGTTAAATATTTTCTCTCTTTTATACTATTTGTTTTTTAAATATCGCAAACATTTTGCTTTAAATTGAACCAGTGATCCTGGCTTAAAAAGGGGTCCTTTTATAGAAAAGGTACAAAAACATTAGCAAAAATTAAAATAGAATATATGAAGATATTTTATAGATACTTAGATAAGATTTATTAGAGAGATTAATTAAAGATAGAATTAAAAAACTTCTAAAATTAAAGGAATAAAAATAAAATTACTTTAAGAAGTAATGAAATCACATTTATAGAAGAGTGAATTGGAAATAAGAGCCTAAAAAAATAATTAATTCATGCGGGGTATGCTGGGGGCGGAAAATAATACTGCGCATAAATATAATAATACTGTAATCAGACATCATTTATAATAAATTTGTCTGCGTTAACATATATTATTTAATAAGTCTCAATTTACAGAAGCGCAAAATGTAAGTTTCCGATGCCCGGATCCGAAGGATACAATATCAAAATCAAGGGAGGTCACTATGTCTAAAAAGATCGTACTTATTGGACTGCTTGCCTTTTGTATCTTCTATGTCCTTTCAATGACTGCTTTTGCGGCCAGTGAAATTGAATGGGTAGAAAAAAAGGACGGAGCAAAACTTTATTGGGGGAACACAATAACAGTAGAAGGTTATGAAGTAAAAGCAGAAGATTTTAACGAAGACGGGATGGTTTTTGTCTCTATCTCAAAAGATGGAGAGAAATTGAAAACTTCCCCCCTTACAGCAGGGCTGGAATTTGAATATAACGATGAGATAAAGGTTTATGCCCAAAAAGTGGACCCGAATTATGAGATTATCAAAAAAGACGGAAAGGAATTCAAGACCGGAAACTGGAATCCTTATGCCGAACTGGATATTCTTGTAAGGGGAAAGCCAAATTTTGAGATAAATGTAGAAACTAAAAAAGATAAATATGATTCTAAATCAACAGGAGATAGCAGAATCGATGTAGCAATAAAAATTAAAAATAAGGGAGAAGCAAGGGCTGAAAATGTCGTGCTGACCGTCGATACTGCCGGGCTTGAGTTACTCACTGGAAAAACGAAGCATACGTATACAAAGATCCTTAAAGATGAAACTACAGAGTACGTTAACCTCACATTGAAAGCGCCTACTCCGTGGGAAGACACGAATTTCAATATAACCGCAACAGCTACATGCCTGGATGTTAAAGGTAATAAATACGAATTTGTAGGCTCAAAAAATATAACCGTTGAGAAGAAATGGGACCTTGTCATTTCAAGGAGTTTTCCAAGAGAGCGTCACATGGGAGAGCCTGTTTATGTTACAGTTACTGCCAGGAATAGAGGTATCTGCAATATAAACGATATCGTACTTAAAGACTCAATTATTTCCAATATGCACCTCCAGCAGGATACAACGCTTGATAAGACTTTTTCTCTGGTATCCGGAGAGACAGCTGAGGATGTTTTTAAATATACTCTCATTCCAGAAAAGCCAGGGGAATTTACTTTCCCGGCAATTACAGCTACTTTCACCCTTCCTAACGGAGATGATGGAAGCATAACATCAAATAACTCGGAAAAAATAACAATTTACGGGCCTTATATTGAAGTTACGAAAACCATTGACAAACAGCAGTTAGATCCTGGAGATAAACTGACCGTAACAGTTACTGCAAAAAACACCGGAAACGTTGATGCAAGTGTAACAGTAACCGATACTGTGCCCTCCGAAGCTAAACTCATAAGTGGAGAAACAAGCTTTAAACAGGTGCTTGGAAGTAAAGGTGGCTCGAAAACCATCACTTACATAATGCAGATGAATAAAGAAGGAGAAATCGAAATACCTGCCTGCAAGGCAAGTTTCCTCGACCTTGACAAATACTCGGGAGAGGTCTATTCGGAACCTCATACTGTCTATGTCGGAACGCCAATGACCCTTGAAGGAAGCAGTTCGCAGCCGGAAGGATCAACTGACTCCAATCAGGAGAAAAATGAACCTACGAGCCAGGCGAATACAGGAGGCACGGAAGAGGATTACGGAGATACACCCGGATTTGGCTTCTTCTTGGCTGCAGCAGGCCTTCTGATGGGAGCAGGGTTCATAAGAAAGAGAAATATCTGAAAAACTAAAATTAAGTTTTGCTAGGATTCTTTCGGGATTTCCGGAGAATCCGCTTTTTTTATCTGAGTTCTGGTACCCAGAGTGCCAGATATTTCATTGTTAAATATTTCTAACCCATATAACATCGTTAGCAGTACCGGACCATTTTCCTGTCACGTTCGACAAAGAAGAGCGGCCCTTCCTGAAAGAAGCAATAAAGAAGGAAAGACTCGCAATACTTATTTTATTTGAAGTTACAGTTCTGTTAAGTATGTAGAGGAAAATAGAGTATTCTGTTTTCGGATGCCTGGAAACAATATCAACTGATTAATAAGGAAACACCACAAATTAGAATAATATAAAAAAATTGGCAGTCTGAAAAAGGAATTAAATCATGAAAGGACTTCAGAACCAGCTCAAAGCAAAAACCCTGATCCTTACTCACGGAGACTCTGACGGGATATGTTCGGGAGCACTTGCAAAAAGCGCTTTTCCTGATGCGTATGTATACTTTACAAGCCCTGTCAACCTTCTTGATAAACTAAGTTTTATAGAAGACGTTGAAACTCTCATTATCTGCGATATTGCAATCGAGGAAAGGCACTGTTCTGAACTCTACTCCGCACTTAAAGGACTTGCGGAAGAATGCAGCCTCTACTACATAGATCATCATCCTCTTCCGGAAAACTGCGGAAAAGAAGAATGGTTTTACCACGATACGGGAGTATGTTCCTCAGAACTGACCTGCAGGGTCTTTGAAGATCTTCTGAGCGAGGAAATGAAAAGAGTTGCAATCTACGGGGCCATAGGTGATTTCTGCGATAATACTCCCTGTATAAAGAAATGGGTAAGAGACTGGGACAAAAGAAGCCTTTATTTCCAGGCTGGAACCCTGATCCAGGCAATAATCCAGAAAGGAAAAGAATATGAGTTTAAAAGAACTTTGCTTGAGCCCCTCTCAAAAGACGTAATTCCTTCAAACATTCCCGATTTACTCGAGCTTGC